>JARGFI010000023.1 GCA_029210745.1 Desulfuromonadales bacterium | reverse complement strand
AAATTCCCCAATTGAGTCACTGAACTTACACGATTTTATTGATTCCGATCCGAAGTCTGCGTAGCGACTCCTCTTTCCCCAGTACTTCGAGAACCTCGTAGATCCCCGGACTGGTTGTCCCCCCGGCCAGCGCCACCCGCACCGACGGTCCGATCTTCCCGAGTTTCAGGCCGGAGGCAGCCATCACCCCCTTGAAAACCGCTTCAATACCGTCGTGGGTCCAGTCGCTGCACGCTTCAAGCTTGTGCAGCAACAGGTCAAGCACCGGCTGATGATCGGCAGTCAAAAATTTGGCCACCGCCTCACTGTCGTACTCCAACTCGGGGCGATAATAGAACGCCGCACTCGCGGCCATCTCGACCATCGTTTTGGCACGTTCATTCAGGGTTTTGACCACCGCCGCCGGGTCCGGACCGAAGGACGTATCAATCCCCGTCGCAGTGAGATGTTCGCACAGAATGGCACCGAGTCGAACCGGATCTCCGGTTTTGATGTAATGGCTGTTGAGCCACAACAGTTTTTCCGGATTGAAAACTCCGGCTGACTTGCCAACACTCTTCAGGCTGAAGAGTTTGATCAACTCGGCTTTGCTGAAAATCTCGTCATCACCATGCGACCAGCCGAGGCGTACCAGATAGTTGAGCAGCGCCTCAGGCAGATAACCCTCATCCTTGTAAGCCATCACCGAGGTGGCACCGTGGCGTTTAGACAGGCGAGCTTTGTCGGCGCCGAGAATCATCGGCACGTGAGCAAATTCCGGCACCGGATAACCGAGCGCCTGATAGAGCTGAATCTGCCGCGGGGTATTATTGATATGATCATCGCCGCGAATCACCAGGGTGATCCCCATCTCGGCATCATCGATCACCACCACAAAGTTGTAGGTCGGCGTGCCGTCGGTGCGCTGGATAATCAAATCATCGAGTTCTTCGTTGTCGAAGACGATCGGTCCCTTGATCTGATCGAAAAAACCGGTATCCCCTTCCGGCGGCGCCTTGAAGCGAATGACACAGGGCTGCCCCGCCGGCTGGTCGGCACGCTCCCGACAGGTACCATCATACTTCGGCTTCTGGCCGAGTTTCATCGCCAACTCGCGTTTGACGGTCAACTCCTCGGTCGTGCAGTAACAACGGTAAGCTTTCCCCTCATCAAGCAATTGCTGCACTTTCGCCTGATAATGGTCGAAGCGTTCCGACTGATAAAATGGCCCCTCGTCATAATCGAGTCCGAGCCAATCCATGGCCTGCAAGATCGCATCGACCGACTCCTGGGTCGAACGCTCAACATCGGTATCCTCAATCCGGAGAATCATCTTCCCCCCCTGCTGACGGGCGAGCAGATAATTGAACAAGGCCGTGCGGGCCCCGCCGACATGAAGATATCCGGTTGGACTGGGGGCAAATCGTACGCGTAACTGAGACATGGAATTCCTCCTGAAAACGACGCAAGGGCCGCTGTTGCGGCCCTCTTTATACGTGATGTTTGACTCATTGGCAAGGATTGATCTGTGCGCTTCAGTGAATCACCACCCCGGCATAACCGACCACGTCGGTATCGTCGCCGCTCACTTCCCCTGAATGACCGTAGCGAATCAGTTCTGCCTGGCACCCCCCCATGACGCGCACGGCAGCCAGCATGACAACGGTCGGAATCACCCCGCACATGCTGATCCGCTGTTCATGAACGATGGTGTAGAGCCCTTCCGGATCGAGCGCCAGGATCCGCTCCAGGGCAAGAAAGTCGTGTTCCCTGGCCCGACTGGCCGATTCAAAATGAGTCATGTCACTGCTGGCGACAAGGAGCACATCGCGCGCCTGCTCATTGAGCAGCGCCCCGATCTGATCACCGGTTTGTACCAGCACATCGAGCGGTAAATGACCGAAGCAAATCGGGACAATTTGAGCAACGGGGTTCAACATTTGAATCAGCGGGATCTGCACTTCCAGTGAATGCTCACGAAGATGGGCACTTTCGTCGCACGCCAGCGCCGGGCAGGCAGAGAGGAGCAGCGCGGCCAGCCCGGCATCGATCATAACTTCTCCAAGGGGGGTCAGCCACGAACCGGACGCGTAGAGCGCTGCGCTGTGTCCGAATCCGTGATGATTCGGCCCCATGACGATGACCTGTTCCGGTACCTTTACAGCGGCGAACGTTGCCGCGGCAATCGCCCCGGAATAGACATAGCCGGCATGGGGAGAGATGATCCCGCGTGCGGCAGACGGTGCCTTGTCGGTCGGCAACAAGCGCTCGATCAGATCATGGAGCGACTGACGTTTACCCGGATAAAAATGACCGGCGACCGCAGGTTGACGCAACATCACGCACCTCATTGAAAATAACGACCCAAAATCATTTGCAGCCCGATAATAATCAACAGGCCGGAAAATACCTTTATAAGTCTAGCATGCGCTGACCGTCCGGCAACCCGCACACCGAGACGCGCGAAAAGAATGGAAAAAGGAGCGACAATCAGGGCCACGGGTTGGCTGACAAAACCGAGTGAATAAGCCGGCATGGCAACATCCCAGCCATGCCAGATGTAGGCGAGTACCCCGGAAATTGCGGACAGCACAATCAGCGCACTCGAATTACCGACCGCCAGATGAATCGGCAAACGCAGTGCGATCACCATCAGCGGCACGGCAACGATCCCTCCGCCGACGCCGAAAAATGCGGAAAAGCACCCTCCAGCCATCCCCACCAGCACAAATTTCCACAACGCATGCTCGCGTCGCTCGACTTCGGGCAGTTGTTCGGGTGAACTGATCATCTTCAGCGCCACGGCGATCTGCATCAATCCGAATAAAATTTTCAGTTGATCTCCGCCGATCCCGACCGCAAGGGTCGAACCCATCACCGCTCCGATCATCCCGCCCACCCCCAGGAAGAAGACCTGATGCCAGTCGACATTACCGCGTTTGCGATGTCCCAACGTACTGGAGACGGCGGTCGGAATAATGACCGCCAGACTGGTGGCAAAAGCGGCATGAACAACGATCTGGGCAGGGAAACCGGCGAGCGGAAAGGTATACAGGAAGAGCGGTACGAGAATGATGCCGCCACCGATACCGAGCAACCCGGCAAGAAAACCGGCACCGGCACCCAGGAGCACAAACAACATGAGAGTAAAAAAGGTTAATTCCATAAAACAAGTTTAAACCATTATTTTCGACAGATGCGATATTTGTCCGTTATTGGGGGGCTGACGGTAGTTTTTTACCGTCGGGACACCCCTCGTGCCCTTTTGTCGTTATCACGCACATCGAACCCCTGGATACCCACAAGGGGTATCCCTACAGATTCGATTCCTTACACCATCCATCTCTCGTCTTGCTGTCCTTGTTTCTTGCTGAACCCCGGATTTTCCCGGTCGAATTCCCACCGCAGGGGATTCTCGGCAATGTATCGACGGATACGGTCCATTTCCCCTTGATCGCGAATGACGTGCTCGTAATAGTTGTTCTGCCAGAATTTTCCGGTGGCATTGGTGCCCTCGGACCTGATGACTTTCAGCCACGCGTTGACACACAATGACTTGAACGCACCAACAACATCGCCAACGGTTGGTCCGCCCCCTTGCGGGTGCACTGTCTCTGCCGGTGTCGGGTTTTGCAGAGACCCGGATTGCAGGTGGACAGAACCAGAATCTGATTCAGGATACCCGCAAGGGGTATCCCTGCAAAGAACGATTATCCCGTGGAAATGGTTGGGCATGATCACGAATTCATCCAGGACAACTCCCGGAAACCGCTGCGGCAGGCTATACCATTGAGTCTCGACAATGTGCCGCAACTGAGGGAACCGATCAAAGTGACAACCACGGTCAAAGGTACACAACGTCAGGAAATATGCGCCCTTCTGAGAATAATCGAAATTTTTCAGCCGAATGGATCGACGGTGGTGAATGTCGGGATTGTATCGGTTCATTTCACTTAGCCTGATCTACGGTTCCCACCGGAGAGACGCAGGATACCCGCAAGGGGTATCCCTACAAATCAATCCGGTGGTTGTTTGTTCCTGTAGGGGCACCCCTTGCGGGTGCCCTGTCCCTGCCGTTACCGGGTTTTGCACAAAACTGGATTGCAGGTGGGTAAAACCAGAACCAGAACCTGGATACCCGCAAGGGGTATCCCTACAAATCAATCCGGTGGTTGTTTGTTTCTGTAGGGGCACCCCTCGCGGGGGCCCTGTCCCTGCCGTTATCGGGTTTTGCAGAAAACTGGATTGCAGGTGGGTAAAACCAGAACCAGAACCTGGATACCCGCAAGGGGTATCCCTACAAATCAATCCGCTGGCGGTTGTTTGATCCCGTAGGGGCACCCCTCGCGGGGGCCCTGTCCCTGCCGTTATCGGGTTTTGCAGAAACCACTGCTTTGCTGCATGAACCGTTCGATCGACCATTCATTCTTCGGCATATGTTCTCCTTGTCACTTGAAATGAAACGATATCGACACCCCGTCAACACCACCTGTACAAAGACGACTTGAGATAATCAGGCGAAAAGCAGTTGCATTGCCGCGACGGCTGCGTATAATGCCCCCACTCTACCCACTGAAGGAATAAAGAATGAAACCGATGGGAAAACTCAGCGGCAAACAGGCCCGACATCTGCGCGGCCTCGGCCATCATCTCAACCCGGTGCTCGTCATCGGCAAAAACGAACTGACCGAGCAGGTCATCGCCGCCGCCGAAGAAGCGCTGGCGATTCATGAGCTGATTAAAGTCAAGCTGCTGGAAACCTGTCTCAGCAATCGCAAAGAGGTCGCCGCCGAACTGGCCGCCGCCACGCATTCTGCGATCGCCCAGGTGGTCGGTCGCACCTTCCTGCTCTATCGTCCCGCCGAGGAACCGACAATCAAGCTCCCCTGACCGACAGCGCCACGCTCACACCCGTTCAAACGGCTCGAAGAGCCGTTTGTATTCGTCCTGCGCGTAGCGATCGGTCATCCCGGCAATATAGTCGCAGATGACGCGCTCCCTACCGAAACGCGCATACTTTTCCTGATAACTCAGCGGCAGCAATAGTGGATTATGCTGATAACACTCAAAGATCAGCGTAATAAACCGTTCTGCTTTAAAGCGCATCCGTTCGACCTTGTAATGCCGATACAAACGTTTGAAGAGGAATTTTTTCAGTTGGCGGTTTAACGTCGCGATGCGGGGGCTGAATTCTACCAGGCGGCGTTCCTGACGACGCACATCTGCCAGACTTTCAATCCCCGCAGCAGTAATATTTTCAGCCGTCTGCTCAACCAGATCGAGGATCAGCCGCCCGATCAAGTGACTGATCGTTTGATGGGCATGCCTTTCCTCACCAAGGGTTCCGTATTTTTCACGCACCAGATCTGACGTTTCGCGCCATAATTCGAGCTCAGCCAATTCGTGCAGATGAATAAACCCGGCCTTGAGCCCGTCATCGATATCGTGATTATTGTAGGCAATCTCGTCGGCCAGATCGATCAACTGCGCTTCGAGAGTCGGCTGGGTGCCAGGCTCATACTCGACAAAATCACCGTCCGCTGAATCGTAATCAGAGGTGTGTTTGATAATCCCCTCGCGTGTTTCCCACGACAAATTCAAACCATCAAAATCAGGATAACGCTCTTCCAGCTGTTCAACAATACGCAACGATTGACGGTTGTGCTCGAACCCGCCGTAATCCTTCATCAAACGATTCAACACATCTTCACCGGTGTGCCCGAACGGGGTATGCCCCAGATCGTGGGCCAGCGCCAGCGTTTCAACCAGGTCTTCATTGAGTTGCAGCCGCCTTGCAATCCCGCGCCCGATTTGCGCCACTTCGAGCGAATGGGTCAGCCGCGTCCGGTAGTAATCTCCTTCGTGGTTGACAAAAACCTGGGTCTTGTATTCGAGGCGCCGAAACGCCGCGCAATGGATAATGCGATCACGGTCGCGCTCGAAGGGCGGGCGATCGTCTTTGTGAGGTTCCTCATAACGGCGGCCACGACTGGTGTCACTGTGTGCGGCATAAGTTGCCAGAGCGGATCGTTCCATAGCAGTTCTCCTTGATGAAGAATCAATTTAAACGATTTTTTACAAAGGGGCAACGTGAAGGCAAAATACCGATCGAGAAATTGACAGATCACGCAACTACGGTCATAATTTAGAATCAGGGATAAATTCAACGTTGGCGGCACCGCCGCCCTCAGCTGCGCAAAGGAGAAAAAATAATGGCAACTTACAGCTGCGCAAAATGTGGCATGGGTGTCAATGCAACCTGCGCCAAATGCAATGCCCCGCTTGAAAATGACACCTTGACCTTGCCCGACGGAAAGACGGTCCAGATTTCCAAATGCCCTAACGGACATGGCAAGATCAAATCACCGATGTGTTGCGGCGAAGACATGAGTTGTTCGCTGTAAAGAAACATAAACCGGTCAGACGAACCATTAAATGATCAAGGGGCCCCGCCAGTTCAGGCGCGCTATGGAACAGGCGGGGCTCAGCTTGATGCACCGGCGGCGCCAGGAGCCGACCCAGCTACCCCTTCGGCAAATGATTCCTGAACCGTTTCCGTACCCAATTCACTTCATCCTCATGCGTCACCACCCGCCCGTCGAGCCGTGCCCCGAGCAGTCGTTCCAGAACCTCACGATACAGCGGGCCCGACGGCATCCCCATGTGATGCAGATCATCACCGGTCAACAAACATTGTACCTGACGCAAATGGGTCAGATAATGAGAGATCCACCGTTTTATCGCATCGCGTGAGGTCAGGCTCATCAGGTAGAGAATGACTTCCGGAGTCAACGGTTGCAACCGGCGATACAACTGGCTGGGCAACAGCGTGCCGTCACTCCCGGCCCGGCGCGACAAGTAACGCAACACCTGATGTCCGGCGGCGCGGCCAGTGACAAGCTGCGTGCGCTGCCGCTGGGGCAGTGTCAGCCGGGTGCAGAGCGCCTGCATCGCCTCATCATCAAGGTCGCAGGTCAGACAGAGCAGATAGACCAGCCAGATCTCGCAATCGTGTTCCGCGTAGAGCAGTTCATACCAGTGCAATATCTTGCCGACCGCTTTCAACGCCCGCCGGTTACGGCGTCCGAGTTGCAGCTCAAGATGCAACCCGGCCAGCAGACCGAGGTCGTTCAACCGTTCAAGGGCGCGGAACGGCTCTGATTCATTGAGAATATGGATCAGCTCGTTGGCCAGACGACTGCCCCCCACCTTGTTCAGGAATCCCATACGCACCGCGCTGACAAGGAGGTTGAGGGTATGTTTACCGATCCTGAAACCGAGCCGCTGCTCAAAACGCACCGCCCTGAACATCCGCGTCGGGTCCTCGACAAAACTCAGATTGTGCAGCACCCGTACCGCCTTTTCACGCAGATCACGTTGACCACCGAAGTAATCAACCAGTTCACAAAAGTGCTCTTTGTTCAGTGCTAAAGCCAGCGTGTTGATCGAAAAATCGCGACGATAGAGATCCAGCTTGAGGGAAGAATTTTCGACGTTGGGGAGCGCCCCCGGTTCCAGGTAATACTCGGTGCGCGCACTGGCAACATCGATTTTGTAGCCGTCAGGAAAGATAATCACCGCCGTCCCGAACTTGCGATGCACCCGTATCCGGCAGGTGCGCCTGCGGGTAAATGCCTGCGCCAGAACGATCGCGTCGCCTTCGACGACCAGATCAAGATCGATGTTTTCTTCACCGAGGAGTAAATCACGCACAAAGCCGCCGACGGCGAACAACTGGCAGTCAAGTTCGTCCGCGAGGTCCCCAAGTTCTTTCAGCAGCACTACCACCCGCTCCGGAATTTTGGCGTGTAACCGTCGCATCAGCTGGTGACGTTTGATTCCTCCCCCACCGTCCGGATGCAGTGCCGAGGACAGACGTGCGATGCGTCCACCCGAAACCAGATGGCGCAGCAAGTCGGTACGGGTGACCGCGCCGACCATGCGATCCCCCTCGATGACCGGCACGAAGCGCTGATTATTGCCAACGATCAACTCCTGAAGCTCGGCAACGCTGGTTTCCGGGGTCGCACAGGCTACGTCATCAAACATGTACTCGGTCACCAGCTCTTTGCCGAGACCGTGATGCGCGGCTTTTTCAAGCGTCTGTCGGGTAATAACGCCCGCCACTCGCTGCCCGTCGCGTACCGGCAGGGCATTGAGATTGTAACGGGTCAGTAACTGCCGCGCCTCACTGATTGTCGTATTGACCGCGACACTTTTGACCGGCGTTGACATCAGGTGTCGGGCATTCCAGCGCGGGCTCACCTGTTGTGCCAGCACCAGCGGCAAGCGCTCCATCACCTGGATCAACGTCAGATCGCGCACCACCCCGGAGGCGGCGTAAGGATGCCCCCCGCCGCCGAACTCGCCCAACACCTCCCGAACATCAACTTCCGGCAGCCGCGACCGCCCGACCAGAAAGATCCGGTCACCCATCCGTGCCGCCACGATCAACACCTGGCAATTTTCCATATCTTTCAATTTGTGCGTCAGCATCGCCAGATCGCCCACAAACCGTTCCGTCGAGGCATGCGCCAGGGTAATGTCGACCCCGTGGACATTGAGTACGGACAGATTCTGGGTCAGTTCATGGAGCAGTGCGACCTGTTCAACCGTCAACTCCTGCGTCAGGAAGTCAGCAACGGTGTTGAGATCGGCCCCCTGCTCCAGTAAAAAAGCGGCGGCGGAGAAATCTTCACCGGTTGTCGAGCTAAACAGCAGGCAGCCGGTATCTTCATAGAGCCCGAGCATCATCATCGTCGCTTCTTCCGGGCTCGGTTTGATGCCACGTTCGCGGATGATCCGCGTCAGGACGGTCACCGTCGCGCCGACCGGCTCGACGATTTCGAGCGTGCCGCGCAGATCATTTTTACTGGCGGAGTGATGATCGTAGATATGCAGTTCGATCCCTTCGCGGCCAATCAGCTCAGCGAACGGACCGATGCGCTCCGCCTGACGTACATCGACCAAAATCAAACGGGTCACGGCAGCCAGGTCGATGTCGCGAAAGCGTTTGAAATCGAGGGCATAGCCGACGCTTTTGACAAAGAATTCGCGTAATCCACGTTCCTGCGCCCCGGCAAAGACCATCTTGGCCTGCGGATAAAGCAGGTGGGCCGCGACCATCGAACCGAGACAGTCGAAATCGGCATTCACGTGGGTGGTTATGACATCCATCGTTGCATCCTGAATAAAGATAAATTATTGAAATCCTGTCAATTATAGCGTGTTTTGGTCGGCGCTGCCAGCGCTTCATCGGGCAAGGCGGTCTGAAAAAATCGAGCATATTTTTCACCCTTGACAGTGTCACGTCATCATGGTTATCATTTGACAACCATGAAACAACTATCGCCACGTCAACAGCAGGTTCTCAACTTTATCACCGTCCATTGTGACACCCACGGTCGGCCGCCAACCCTGCGCGAAATTGCCGCTCATCTGGGGGTCTCCGGCACGCTTGGCGTGATGAAACATCTGGCCGCTCTGGAACGCAAAGGATATCTGCACCGCCGCTCCGGCAGCGCCCGCGGGATCATCCTCAACGCTTCGGAAAGTGCGGGTGACGCACTGCCGATTGTCGGCACCGTGCAGGCGGGGAACTGGCAACCGGCCACCGAAGAAATTGAAGGATATTTCGCCATCGATCGCGCCCGCCGCAGCGGCGGCACCTTTTTTCTGCGCGTGCGCGGCGATTCAATGATCGACGCCGGGATCATCGACGGTGATCTCGCCCTGATCCGGCCCCAGCCTATCGCTCATGATCGCGATATTGTCGTTGTCCTGCTCGATGGCGAAGCGACGCTAAAACGTTTTTTTCACGAACCTGGGCGGATTCGCCTGCAACCGGAAAATCTCCACTATGCCCCGCTGTACATCTCGGCCCGCGACGGTGAAGCGCACATTGTCGGCAAGGTGGTTGGTCTCTATCGTCAGCTGCCGGACTGAACATGGTGATCCAGGTCAATAAAACGGTGCGGGTCGCGGTCATCTTCGCCCCCGGTGAAGCTCCCCGGCCAATCTGGTTCGACTGGAATCGACGCAAATACCAGATCGCCGAGATCACCTATCGCTGGCAGGAACAACGCGGGGCAACCACCCTGCACCACTATGCCACGGCGGTAGACAGCAATCTCTACGAGCTGATCTATGACAGCAATGAACAGAGCTGGATGCTCGGCGCAGTCGATACGGAACAGCGATGAAGCGCACCATCATGCATATCGACATGAACGCGTTCTTCGCTGCCGTCGAGCAACAACGCAACCCGCAGCTGCGTGGTAAACCGATCGCCGTTACCGGTGGCGGGAAACGCACGATCATCACCACATCGTCCTACGAAGCGCGGCGGTACGGCGTCAAGACCGGGATGAACCTCTGGCAAGCCCGCAATGTCTGCCCTGAATTGACCCTTGTGGTTGGCAACAACCGGCTCTACACCGACACCTCAAAACGCATCATTGCCCTCTTTCACGATTTCACCCCGCAGGTGGAAGTCTTTTCCGTGGACGAGGCGTTTCTCGATCTGAGCGGATCGTTGCAACTCTTCGGTTCCGCACAACGCGTTGCGTACCTTCTCAAGGCGCGGATCCGGCAAGCTTTCGGGCTGACCTGCTCGGTCGGTATCGCACCGAATAAATTACTCGCCAAACTGGCTTCGGAGATGCAGAAACCGGACGGTCTCACCATCATCGACAGCACACGCATTGCCGCAACCCTGGAGTATTTGCCGATCGGGGAACTCTGCGGGATCGGCAAGCGCACCGCGAGTCAACTCAACCGTCTCGGGATTTTCACCTGCGGAGAACTGGGGCGTTTTCCGGGCGATGCGTTGCGGCGCAAATTCGGTATAATCGGCCTGCGTCTGCAACGCATGGGACGTGGCGAGGATGACGCGCCGGTGATCCCCGGCACCCAGGCGGAACCGGTCAAAACCGTGGGGCACGGGGTGACGCTTGCGCAGGACATTGACGATCCGGAAGAAATTCATACGCAACTGTTGCGTCTGGCCGAAATGGTCGGTCGCCGCGCCCGTCGCTATCGGGTCAGTGGTCGAACCGTCACCCTGACGATCCGTTACGCCGACTTCACCACCTTCAGTAGCCAGGACAGTTCGTTGGAATGGATTGATCGCAGCGACGAGATCTATCGCCGGGCGCGGGGGATTCTCGACCGCACGCCGCTTTGTCAACCGGTCCGCCTCCTCGGCATCCGCCTCAGCGGCCTGCAACACCAGAACGGGCAGCTGCAACTGTTTGATGAAGATCGGCGGCGCCAACTGACAACGCTGGCGATGGATCGGATGAATGAGCGCTACGGCACCGCCGCCCTGACGTTCGGGAGTATTCTGGGACAGGAAAGCGTGGCGCGGGTCATTGCTCCGGCCTGGCAACCGGCAGGGATTCGGGACGTGGAGGTCGAGTGATTCACCCAGTAAAAAGTTTCAAAATCGTGTCATGATCGACGGCGTCGATCTGTTCATCATTCATGTATTTGCGGGCATAATCAAGATAGACCCGATCTTTGACGAAGACGGCAAAAATATCCGCATCAAAATGACGATCTTTGGTCATAAAGGCCATAATCCTGAGCGTTTCCGATAAGGTCTTGCCTTTTTTATAAGGACGGTCTTTCGCGGTCAGCGCCTCAAACACATCGGCAACAGCGATAATTCTGGCTTGCAGCGGAATTTGTTCTTCAACCAGATGCGCGGGATAACCGTTACCGTCCAGCTGTTCATGATGCCCTCCTGCATATTCAGGAACATGTTGCATATCTTGCGGAAACGGCAACGATTCGAGAATTTCGATTGAAGCAACGACATGATTATTGATAACGTCACGTTCTGCGTCAGTCAATGTACCACGAGAAATGATCAGATTGTTTATTTCATCAGCGTCCAGCAACGGCTGCGTCGTACCGTCCGGCCCCCGCCAACGCATCGATTCGGCGAGCGTTGAAACCCGTTGTTGCTGGTCCGGCGGCATAAATTCTCCCCCGGTATTGCACCGCCGCAAAAAATCGCGTTCCTTGTCGAGTTCGGCAAAAATCTCTTTCAACGCCCCTTCGTCGATCTTTTCAATCACCCCGTGCTGCCGCAATTGATCGCGCAACCAGGCAATTTCAGCGTCACGTTTAATAACCTCAAACCGCGTATCAACCGCTTCAATCCGGTCGTAAATCGTTTCCAGTTTGGTTGCTTTACCGACGACATATTCCGGTGTGGTTATCTTGCCGCAATCGTGCAACCACGCGGCAACCTCCAGTTCATAACGCTTCTTTTCATCGAGTACAAACGAGGCAAGGTGCCCCTCGGTAGAAGCAGAAACAGCATCCGCCAGCATCATCGTCAGGATCGGCACCCGCCGACAATGTTGCCCGGTGGTGGGCGACTTCTCGTCAATCGCAGTCGCCAGCATCTGGATCAACGCCTCAAAAAGCTTTTTCAAATCCTGAATCAGGCGCTCTTTGGTCAACGCAACTGCCGCCTGCGACGCCAGCGAGGCGACCAAACGTTGATCCTCATCGGAAAAAGACACCACCTCGCCGGACTCAGCGTCGATCGCATTGAGCAGCTGCAAAACCCCGATAATGACATCTTCCTGATTTTTCAGGGGAACGGTCAAAAACGATTTGGAGCGAAATCCGGTTTTTTGATCAAAAATCCGCGTCCCGGAAAAATCAAAACCGGACGCTTTATAAGCGTCCGGGATATTGACAATTTCATCTTTGATCGCGGCGTAGGTCGCCACCATCTTTAAATTAGGCTGTCCCTGATCGTCATACATGGGGATCGGCGCGAAAGGAATCTCAATACCATTTGTCCCCCCCATCGCAAAACCAAGGGACTCGGTCCGCATGATTTCAAACTTGAGGGCATTGTCAGCGGTGACCGAATAAAGGGTCCCCCCGTCGGCATTGGTCAAGTCCTTGGCGCCAAGCAGAATGGTTTCAAGCAACCGGGCGGTATCCTTTTCCGTAGACAAGCGGATACCAATCTCGTTCAGTTTCTCTATTCGATCAAGCAGGTTTTTGACATTGCCACCACTGTGCACAACTCACTCTCCCCAAGAGCCATCCCGAACACAGGCACACCGCATCATTCTGCTCTGCCGCACCCCGACATTGCCGAACATGTCATCGATAAGGACAAGTGAAACTATTTGTGAAACTATTTTGCCCCGGCTTTCAAATTTTCCAGTGCCAGCAGCGAATCCTGGCGGAGCGCACTCGTCGGATAACTGGCAACAAATGCTTCAAACAGTTCCGTCGCACGCGCGCTGTCGCCGTCAACAGCGACCTGCACCGCCGCATTAAACGCCGTCAATTCGTCTGCGGAGACGTTCAACGTCTCTTCTTTCCCTTTCCAGTACAATTCTCGGCCGTCGTCTTTTTTAGCGCCGCGTACGCCCCCGACAGCGGTTGTAACAGAAGTCTTTTTCGTTGGCGTCACCTTCTCAATTTTGCTGCGCAGTCCGTCCCAGAAACTTTTCTGCGCCTCTTGCGCCGAAACACCGGCGACACCAACAGAAAACACCAACGCGAATGCAATAACAATAAGTCTTGTCATATTAAACCTCCTCACGGTCCATGTGCCGTAACGTAGCCCTGTTATCACCCTGTTCAAATCGGCCCGGTCAGTTCGAGCGCCAGTTTCCGATATTTTGTGGCAATTGTTATATCCATTTCCATGGCTCGTTTAAATGCATTCACGGCATCTTCTTTCATATCCTTCCCCAGATAAGCCCGAGCCAGATTGACCTGGATGTAGGGGTCCTCCGCGTCGAGTTCAGCGGCCAACTGATAATAGTATAACGCCTGATCAAAATCTTCCTGCAGATAATTTACATTCCCCAGATTATTTTTAATTGACGCATCCCCGGGGGCGAGTTCTTCGGCTTTCAACAACATTCGTGAAGCCTCGTCCAGTTCCCCCTCTTCAGCGTAGACGATACCGAGTTGCAACATCGGCTCATAGTTGTCAGGTTCGGCACGCACGGTGTCGACCAACGCCTTGGTGAGATATCCCATGCGAATCTTCTTGAGACTCTTCAGCTCATCGATTTTTTTTTCAATTTCGCTTCGTTTAACAGGTTGCGGGCGCCAGTCGATACTTGGCAAACTGGCGGGTTTAAACTTTTCCCATGCTGCGCGAATATCCATCGTCGTCAACCCGCGACCGGCCCAATCATGGTAATTTTTACCCCCCTTTTCCCACGCCTTGAGAAACGATGAACCGACCATCGTGACCTCTACCGGAATCCAGAGAATCTCCTCATCAACGACAAAAAGATCGGTCATTGACTCCGGTCGGCTGGCAAAATCAAGGGGCGTTGCAAACATCATGAACATATGCCCCGGAACCTCCACCGCCTTGGTCCGCACCCCGATACTCTCCATCATTGAGCTGTAGAGCGCAACCAGGTCATCACAGTCCCCCGAACGGCGCTGCAAAGTTTCCCGTGGATACTGGATATAATCTATAAAATCAGTATGTTCCGATGTTTTCTGGTAGGGATTGGACGGATCCTGCATGTACGTCACCCCAACCACACCGAGGGCGTCAAAAATGACTCCGGCATACAACAGGGGATCATCAACCTCTGGATACTGGGTCGTGATTGTACGCACGAATTCGAGGATAACGCTATCCTTCGGTGCGATAAATGTCGCAAAGCGTTCCCGCACATCCCACATCATCCGATGTTTTTCGTAAATATTGATCGTATGATTACGGGTAAAGGTCTTCAGATTACTATTTTCGTAGTAAGAAATTTCAATCTCTGTCTGCACCGGGGTATCTTCGGTAACATCCAGAATTTTGTTGTTGAATACCGCCTTCAATACCACCTCGGCACTCGAACGTGGGCCCAGATCCTTAATCTCGACTTCGGTCGGGAAATCCATAAAATCCTTGATTTTAAACTTCACCTTGAGACTGGCGATCCGGGCGCGCGTATTATTGGCAACCGTCAGTACGCCAATCCCCTCGTTTTCGTAGAGCTTGTAGGTATTTGAAAAAACATTGCTGATATTAATCGCTGCATACTCAATCGGAGGCCGGGTCGCAATCTGGGTTATTGCCTTGATCTCTACCGGCACAGTTTCCATTTGATCGATACTGACAGCGGAAACGCGAAAGACATACTCGGTCGACGGGTCAAGTCCGGTCGCCACGTAGATCGGTTCCTTGCTCTCTCCAACCTTGGAAAATTCACCACTTACATTACGGTAAATATTATAGTGGTCGAAAAAAGGGGCGTTGCACTCATCCCATTGCAGCTCAACCGACCATTCCTGCGTAACCGCGCGCACATTATTCAGGGGAGCAACCTCGGCGCGCGCAGGGGTTGCATTGACGGCGGCGGTACGTGCCCCTTCATTCCCTCCCCTGGCCACGGCACTGACCCGATAGTAATACGCGGTTTGCGGCTCAACAGCGGTATCAAGACAGGAACTGGAGCTGGTTTCTGTCAGTTTCTCAAAGGGTCCATCGACGGCATTGGCACGATATACTCGATATGATGTGACGTAGGAATAAGGACTGACCGACCAGTCAAGACGCACCTGACGCATCCCCTCACTCGCTTGCAACTCGGTCACCGCAGGGGGCGTATAGATGGTTTGAAACGTCTGGAGTCGCTTGCCGGCGGCGTCGGCAACAACAAAAGTAATCGCATCAAGGGTGACCATTGCCGTCGGTCGGCTAAAGTCCCCCTTCCCCGTTCCGGGAGCACCAAAGCGGCGCGACAAGGTTCCGTCAAGAGCATAAACCTTGACATCACTGGTAGCGGCATCCAGTACAAAAACTTCGTCGTCCGTTACCGCCAGATTGACCGGCCCCTGCAGAGCGTCCTTATCTTTTCCGCCGCCAAATTCATAGGCCGGTTTGCCGTCAGGGGAAAAGACCACCACTGCCCTGCGCTCATTGTCCAGCACATAGAGGTTTTTGTTCGGACCGATTTCGATCGTAATCGGCTCCTCAACGACCAAACGCCCGGAATTTTTCCCTAATACAGCCAAAAACACGCCATCGGTATTGAACGCCTGAATACGTTCATTTCCGGTGTCAGCGACATAAATAATCCCCTCGTGAGAGATAGCCAGATCACTTGGCTTTGAAAAACTGCCGTTGCGACTCCCGGATTCTCCGACCGAAAGCAGTACCGCGCCATCATCGGCAAGCTTCAACAAACGCCCTCTATCGCGATCAAGGGCCCAGATGTTTCCCTGGGGGTCAACCGCCGCCGCCACAGGTTCCCAGCCCTTCACACGAATGCTTTTATCCAACTTCAGATCACGATAAATATTGAGCAGGTTCTTTTCATTATCGACCGCCAGCAGGCGTTTGTCGCCGGCATCCCAATAGAGATGATGCGCTTCAAGAGCAGCATCGCCCAGCCACTTCACTGAGGTGCGGGGAGGATTCCGGTCGGTATGGGCAATCTTTGTCCCGTTCTCCATGGCAAAAATCTGGATATTTTTATTCTTGAGGTCGGCCACGTAAAGCTGCCCGGCGGCATCAACCGACAAACCACTGACTTTCTGAAATTGCGCACGCCCCTTCCCTCTGGTCCCGAAACGCAGCAACTGCTTGCCGGACAGGTCGAATTTGGTGACGTTATAACCATCGCGATCAGCAATATAAAAACCGCCCTCATTCATCGCTATGGCGCAGGGTTCACTCAGACCCCTAACGTTACCAAGGTATTTCCCCGCTGGATTGTAAATCTTGACCATATCGTCCCCGGCATCAACGACATACAGGTTGCCCAGACAATCAAGCGTCAAATCGACCGGCTCGCGCAGACGGGCATCATCGTTGCCGTCGTTGCCAATGAAACCGAGAAAAACGCCGTTCGGACCGAAGATCTGTATCCGCGCATTATCGGTGTCCGCAACGAAGATATTGCCATCAAAGATCGCAATCCCGCCAGGATCGTCAAATTCCTTCGGGTCGCTGCCGTCCGCGCCGAAGCTCCCCAGGAATTCACCGTCACGCGTAAACATCGCAATGCGATCCAGACCACGATCAGCGACGTAAACTGTATCGCCGTAAAGCGCGATCCCGGATGCCTTTTCAACTTCCGGTCGGCGGCTGCCGGGCTTTCCCAGGGTGAAGAGGACTTTCCCTTCCTGATCCAGAACAAATGCCGCGCCATTTTCTGTCGTGACATAGATACGACCTTCCTGATCGACAGCTATTTTTTCCGGGGGCTGACAGGGAACTTGACCGATAAAATTTACCTGCTGAAAGGCAGCACCGGCAACCCCGTTCAAACCACATAAAAACACTCCCGCAAGCAGCCATAAAAAGAATTTCGATATCGGCATTTTGTCGTCCTTCAGCAAAGCAATCAATGCAATAAATAATGAATTCAAAAAAATCGTATTTCTGGATTATGACACAAAACCAAAAATCAGTGGAGGAGAAATTTTATTTGCGCAGCGCCGTGTAAGACCCGTCCCAATCTTCATCGGGAGGGGTATCAAGGTATTCCTGGCAGCGTTGCCAGTACAATTCCGATGGCCGATCGTTGTAACGTTCGACGAGAACGGCAAAAGCTTGCTGGGCGGCGAGGAACTTGCGCTGCCGGTATAACATCAGCGCATCGTTAAACGCCGTCGCCGCGTCAAAATGACGCGTCATCACCTCAAAGATTGCCAGCGGACGTTCTTTCCCCTTGACACGCACAAAATCAACTTCACGCAGATCATATTTGTTCACCGGCAGCAGCTGTCGGGTCGAGTCACTGATCAGAATACGGGTACCGTAAAGTTTATTGATCGCCTCCAGACGTGAAGCCAGGTTCACATTGTCACCAATGGCCGTATATTCCATCTTTTTCCCCTCGGCACCGATATTGCCGACAACCACGTCGCCGCTATTGATGCCGATCCGCACCGACAGCTCCTGTTGGCCGAGACCGCGCCACTCTGCACACAACTCGTCCATCTTGGCCGCCATGCGCACCGCGCAATCGACAGCAAGCTCAGCATGACGCGGCTGGTCGACCGGCGCGCCCCAGAAAGCCATAATCCCGTCGCCGATAAATTTATCGAGAGTCCCCTCCTGATCCATGATAACGTGTGTCATTTCCGCCAGATATTGGTTGAGAATCCTGACCACCTCTTCCGGTGGTAATTTTTCACTGAAACCAGTGTAGTTTTGCACATCGGAAAAGAGAATTGTCAGCTGCCGGTTTTCACCACCGATCTTCGCCTGACTGGGATCCTGAATCAGTCGATCAACCACCGACTTTGAAACGTAACTGGAAAACATGCCGCGAATTTGCCGGGTCTTGCGATCGAGAAAGAAAAAGCGCAGATAGGCCGTCGCACAGAAGGACAGGACCACGCTGAGTTCAGGATAAACAACGCTGACCCAATGTCCTTTGAGGAAAAAAAAGTAGGCGAATGCCGCATGGCCGAGCATGAGCAGCACAATAAGCGGCAGGGAAATCGAATGGCGCAGACTGAGAGTGACGAACGCCGCGATAATGCCGAGGGTGATGATCGCCACCAGATTGATCAGCGACTCGTAACCACCATGCTGAATAAACCGCTGTGACAGGATATTATCGACGACATTGGCATGCACTTCAACCCCGGGCGAGTTATTCGAAAAGGGGGTCACCCGCATATCGTAGATACCGAGCGAGGTTGCTCCGACCAGGACCAGTTTGTCTTTCAGCTCCGCCGCGCCGACCGTGCCATTAATCACATCACTGAATGAATAGCGGGGATAGGTTCCTGGCGGACCAATATAGTTAATCAGATAATAATAGTCGCCATCGGTCGGCACTGACCGGTTACCAACCGTAATATCATAAGCACCCGGCACAATCGATTCAGCATCAAGGGCCGCCCGGGCCGCGCTCAGGGCGTATGAAGCAACAAACATCTCCCCGTCGGAAAGGAGCAACGGTACCCAGCGCACGACACCGTCATCGTCGGGGGTCATATTGATATGTGCGGTAGAACGGGACGCCTCCTGCAATGCAGGCAAACTCCGCGTGATCCCTGCAACGTGTCCGTCGGGACCAAACTCAAACGCCACCGCCAGCGTTGTTTTGCCCGAACGGCGTAGCGCTGAGGCAAAGGCCTGGTCAGCCTCCGGGCTCTCCACCTCGGGGAAAAACGCATCCAAAAAAATCGACTTGGCCCCGGCGGCGGTCACCAGATCGACAAATTGCGCAAAGCGGGTGCGGGTCCACGGAAAACGTCCAAGTTCAGCGACACTTGTATCATCAATCGCAACAATGACGATAGCGGGATGTGGTTCGAGAGCCCCACGCACCGTTTTAAAGCGGAAATCGTAGGTTCGCGCTTCGAATCCTTCCAACAGACCGGTCTGACGATAATAAAGGAAGACCGTGAAGAGAATCACCAGCGAAGTGAAAAAAATGATTAACACCCTGGTTTTATTCATTTTTACAAAGTAGCAACAGAAAAGGTTCATGTAAAGTCACATTTCACCTGATTCCCCACATTTTTTCACCACGCCGGACGGCAGGAACGGGTTGCACCAAACAGGTGCTTCTGCTAAAGTCCCGCCATTCTCTTCTTTGGGAAGGACGCCCCATGTTTCACTTCGAGCTGCTCGCCACCGACATTGACAGCGCCGCCCGCCGCGGGCGGCTGACGACCCCGCACGGTGCTATCGAAACGCCGATCTTCATGCCGGTCGGCACCCACGGCGCACTTAAGGCGATGACCCCGGCCCAGGTTGAAGAAACGCAGGCCCAGATCATCCTTGCCAATACCTACCACCTGCATCTCAAACCGGGCGAAGGACTGGTCAAGAAAGCTGGCGGTCTGCATAAGTTCATGCACTGGAACAAGCCGATTTTGACTGACAGTGGCGGCTTCCAGGTCTTTTCGCTACCGAAAAACGAGATAACGGAAACCGGCGTCTTCTTCCGCAGCGAAGTATCCGGCGAGCGGATTTTTCTCGGCCCCAAAGAAGCCATGGCGATCCAGAATGATCTGGGCGCCGACATCATTATGGCTTTTGACGAATGTATCCCCTACCCGACCACCCACGACTATGCCGCGCAATCGATCCAAAAGACGCTGCGCTGGGCGGAAGAATGTCTGGGGGCTCATGCGCGGTCCGATCAGGCCCTGTTCGGCATCGTGCAAGGCGGAGTCTACGATGATCTCCGCCGCGACTGTGCCAAAGCTCTGACCGGGATGGCGTTCCCCGGCTATGCCATCGGCGGCGTCAGCGTCGGCGAAGGGCTGGAGCTGTTGAAAAAGGTGGTCGACTACACCGCACCTTTTTTGCCAGAGGACAAACCCCGTTATCTGATGGGGGTTGGTTTGCCCGAAGATATCCTTGAAAGCGTCGAACGCGGCATGGATATGTTCGACTGTGTCATCCCCACCCGTTACGCCCGCAGCGCGACCCTCTTTACCCGACGCGGCAAGATCCGCCTGACGTTGCGCCGCTACCGGCGGGATTTTTTTCCGGTCGATCCGTCGTGCGACTGTTACTGCTGTCGCAACTTCACTCGCGCTTACCTGCACCATCTTTTCAATGCCAACGAAATTCTTTCCGCAACCCTCTCCGCGATCCATAACGTCCGTTTTTATCTCAATATGATGGCGGAAACACGGGCCGCCATCGAGCGCCACGATTTCAAGGCGTTCAAGGCTGACTTTCTCGGCGAATATCTCTCTGAAGACCAGAAGTCTTGACCTTAGCCCGTTGATCTTCGATAATTGTTCGTCATGAGCATTTCGGACTTCAAAGAGGGCTTCGCCCCGGAACTCGTCAGGCGTTTGCAGTCGGCTTTGAGCGCCGACCACGAGCATCTCTTCCAGATCATTCTCGACCCCGCGCCGGAGGTGTTACGCGCCCTGCTGAAAAATCGCAATCTCGCGGTTGACCACTTGCTGGCGCTACTCAAGCGCCGTGACTTGCCCGAGGATCTACTCAAAGCGATCTACCGCCTGGAATTGACCGGCAAGAATCGAGCGTTAAAGCTGGCGCTGGTCAAGAACCCCGCCATCCCCGGCCAGATCGTGCTGTCGCTTATTCCGCACCTTTATCTCTTCGAACTGCTCAATCTCTGCTATCTGCCCGGCGTCACCCCCGACCAGAAGTACGCCGCAGAACGCGCCATCATCAAACGTCTGCCCGAAATCCCGCTCGGCAACAAGCTGACCCTGGCCCGGCGCGGCACAACAGCGTTGCTCGACGCCCTGTTGAAAGAGGGAGATCCCCGCTTACTGGAACCTTGCCTGTCAAACCCTCGTCTTAAGGAAGTTTCCATTGTCCAGTTCATCAACGGTCCGCAGGCAAACGCCGCAACGATCTCCGCCATCGCGCGTCACCCTAAATGGAAAAGCCGCCCGAACCTGCGCATGGCAATCCTTAAAAACCGCCGCACCCCGGCAATCTGGTTCACCCTGTTTCTGCCGCAACTGCGTACTCCCGAGATCAACACCCTGCTCGTCTCCCGGCAGCTGAGTCCGGCGCAAAAAAAGTTGGTCGCAGCGGAGCTCAAGCGTCGTCAAGGACGCTGAATGAAAGGAAAGATTCGTGACGAGGAAGAATTGGGGGGAGACAGAATCAGGCAAACAATCGGTCGATTTCGGCGAAATTGTATCTCAACTCAGCCAGGTGATGAATCAGTGATATTTTTTCCGTATCTTCAGCGGTCAGTTTCGATACGTCTGCGGTAAATTCCAGAAAAATATCCGCCGTAGTGCGCGGGGTGCGCAAATAGGGGATGTTGCTCTTGTCCAGAATCAGTTGTGTCGTCTTGGCAACCGGCGCAACTCCGGCGATGACCAGCCCGGCAATCTTGTCATGATATTCTTCCATCTCGTAAAGGTTGGAGAGGGTCACCAGCAGTTCATCTCGCGAGCTGGTAACAATCAACATCGTCGAGTCCTGCATCGTATCAAAGACCCGCTGGGTCGAGGCGGCAGCGATCTGTACATGGTGAATAATCCGCATCAACTCCTGCTGATTGCCCTGTACCTGAAGATTGAGGACCCGCGCCAACCGCGTGATCGTCGGATCAGCGAGAATCGGTTGATAATTGAATCCTCCCAGCACTGCAAAGTTCTGGTCGCGAAACGCCAGCCGCAGATATTCAAGGGTGCGGTCACGTTTCGCAGGGGTCAGTTTGTTGATCACCAGCGCCCGTACCTCGGCATTTTCCTGACGGTAAAGCGCCAGATTCATCGCCACCGCATCGACCACACTCCCGACGCCGCCGCCGGTGACCATCATCACCGGAGCACCAACCAATGCCGCCACCCGGGCGTTACTCAACCCGATCACCGCACCGACGCCACTGTGCCCCGCACCTTCAATGATGAGAAAATCACATTCATTTTCCAGCCGCCTGACCGCCGCGAGAATTTTATCCTCCAACCTCTGAACCGGCAGTTCTCCACGCAGAAATTGCTGCGTCATCCCCGGCTCGATCACCACCGGGCACATCAGCTCAACCTTCTCCTCCCACCCGTAAACCGCGGCAATCGTCGCCGGGTCCATATCGATCCGGTGCCCGCGCCAGTCAACCGGCTTCGGTCCAATCGGCTTGATAAAACCGATCCGCGCATACTTTTCCCGCGCCAGATGCAACAGCGACAAACTGGTCGTGGTCTTGCCACAATCCTGTCCGGTCGCGGAAATAAATATTTTTTTGGCCATTAAATTTCTCTCTCTCACCGGTCAGCGGCAGAACGGCTCCTAACGTCGGGGGAAAACCCGCGGGGATTTAGAAAACCTTGACGGCATAGCCGGAATTATGAAGCATTCTCCGCCCGGATTCAACTCCGAATGAAAATCTTTTCAAATCCATCTTGACAATATCCGCATACACGAATATATTTTTTTCATGAAAAATGAAGCCAGACTCTTTAAAGCCCTCGCCGACGAAACCCGCCTGCGTATTCTGGCCCTGTTACTGGAGGGTGAACTGTGCGTATGCGAGCTGATTGCCGCGCTCGAACTTCCGCAATCAACCGTCTCGCGCCATCTGGCCACCCTGCGCAACTGTGGCTGGGTCACGGATCGCCGCCAGGGGGTCTGGATGTACTATCGCCTCAATGATGACCGAAACCTGGCGGTGAAGAGGATTAAACCACTGCTTGTAACATTACTCTGCAACCTGGCGGAACACGCCGCAGCTATCGACAGGCTTGGCTCTTTTCAAGACGGGCAGAAAAAACCACTCTGCTGATTTTTTTGTCGCCACAATATCTGCTTATGCGGATAGAGAGGATTATCGAGTTGGCTAAAAAACGTGTCCTGTTTCTTTGCACCCACAACTCCTGCCGTTCACAGATGGCCGAAGGTTTGGCGAACCACTTTCTCAGTGACCGGATCGAGGCGTTCTCCGCCGGCACCGAAGCGACCCAGGTCAACCCACTGGCGGCTAATGTCATGGCCGAGATCGGCATCGACCTTTCCGCGCACCGTTCCAAGATCCTCGACGAATTCGCCAGTGAGGATTTTGACTACGTGATCACCCTGTGCGGCGACGCCAACGAAAAATGTCCGCTCTTCTTCGGCGGCGTTCAGCGGCTGCACATCGGCTTTGACGATCCGTCGCGGCTGCCCGGCAGCGAGGCAGAAGTGTTGCCGGAATACCGCCGGGTACGGGATGAAATTCGCCGGACAATGAAGGATTTTTTCGATAAGGATTTGGCATCGTAGGGGCGACCCCCTGTGTTCGCCCTGAACTGTCCTTGGATAACCCAAACCCCGGGCAGACACAGTGGTCTGCCCCTACAAGGAAACCTGTTATGTCGACCCTGACCCGAAAGCTCTCGTTTCTCGATCGTTATCTGACCCTGTGGATCTTCGTCGCCATGGTGGTGGGGGTCGGCGCCGGCTGGCTGGTTCCCGGCGTCAAGGACTTCGTCGACCTGTTTACCGTCGGCACCACCAACATCCCCATCGCCGTCGGCCTGATCCTGATGATGTACCCGCCCTTTGCCAAGGTCCGCTACGAGGAGCTGCCCGACGTCTTCCGCAACAAGAAGATCCTCGGCCTTTCGCTGGTGCAGAATTGGGTGATCGGCCCGATTCTGATGTTCATCCTCGCCATCGTTTTCCTGCAGGACTATCCCGAGTACATGGTCGGGCTGATCATGATCGGCCTGGCGCGCTGTATCGCCATGGTCATCGTCTGGAACGAGCTGGCCGACGGCAACAGCGAATACGCCGCCGGGCTGGTCGCCTTCAACAGTATTTTTCAGGTGCTCTTTTTCAGCGTCTACGCCTGGTTTTTCATCAGCGTGCTGCCGCCGCTGTTCGGTCTGGAAGGGGCGGTGGTCGACATCACCATCAGCGAGATTGCGCAGAGTGTCTTCATCTACCTCGGCATCCCCTTTCTGGCCGGGGCGTTGACCCGTTTGATCGGAGTCAAAATCATGGGGCGCGAACGCTATCATGCAGAGGTGGTACCGAAAATCAGCCCGCTCACCCTGATCGCCCTGCTCTTCACCATTCTGGTGATGTTCAGCCTCAAAGGTGAGCTGATCGTGCAGATCCCCATGGACGTGGTACGCATCGCCATTCCGCTGCTGATCTACTTCGTGCTGATGTTTCTGGTCTCCTTCTACATGGGCAGAAAGGTCGGCGCCGACTACAGCCGAACGACGACTCTGGCCTTTACCGCCGCCAGCAACAATTTCGAGCTGGCCATCGCGGTGGCCATCGCCGTCTTCGGCATCAATTCCGGCGCCGCCTTCGCCGCAGTGATCGGCCCGCTGGTCGAAGTGCCGGTGATGATCGGCCTGGTGCATGTCGCCTTCTGGTTTCAGCGACGCTATTTTCAGGGGCAGGCTACACTCTGATCCATCGCCGCTTGCGCCGCGCTCTGGAGTTCGCCGCCGCCCGTGACCTGATCGAATTTAACCCGATGGCGACAATGGAACCGGCAGGCAAAACGCAGTCACGCGATAGAGTTTTGAATGATGATGAAATCAAACCTTCATGGAACGCCGCCGGGCCGCTCTGGCATGGGAGCGCAGGCTTGCCGAGATCATCACCGGAAATGCACCGGCGAAGGTTGTTTATCTGCACCAGTGATATCCCTTTAAGCCAACAACTCGACAAGGACACAGTGCCAGAAAAGGTTGACACTGTACTAAAAAAAGGTACATAATCAGTATGTCATGGAAAGTGACCATATCACGACAGGCGAACAAGCAGGCGACAAAATTACCCCGCAAAGTGCGGGACACGCTGCAAGCATTGCTTGGCGAAATAGAACGCTCTGGCCCTGTTCGCGGCGACTGGCCCAACTATTCCAAGTTAAGCGGCGACCGGCACCACTGCCATCTGAAAAAAGGCCGCCCCTGCTATGTTGCCGTCTGAAAAATAGAGAACAAAGAAATAAAACTGATTGAGGTGATTTATGCAGGAACACACGAAAACGCACCCTATTGAAGCCCGGTTCACCGGAAACCCTGGAACGATTGACCGCTTGCGCAACTACGCGAAAGAGATCGGGGCCGAAGAACTCCACGACGTCACCGCCGATGAGTTTTTCAACGAGCACTTCCAAGGTGAAAGCCGTTCCGCTGTCACCCTGCGAGGATACCGACACCGCGAGGGATTAACACAAGTACAGCTTGCCACCGCCGCCGGAGTGCCGCGCCGTCACCTGTCCGAAATGGAGAACAGCAAGCGCCCTATCGGCAAGGCCACCGCCCGCCGCCTTGCTGCTGTCCTGAATTGTGATTATCGCATGTTGCTGTAACAGACTCAGAAGAGAAAACCGCGAAAACCATAGGGGTCATGCAGTTGACAGGAACAGTTGACAGGGCCACATCTCAATTTCTGCCAAGTCTTGATATTTCTGCCAAGAGTTGTGACCCCAGATATTCCCGTGCCAATTCCAGACAAGAAAAAAGGCACCTAGAATTTCTCTAAGTGCCTGCTTTTACTTGGTGGGCGATACTGGGATTGAACCAGTGACCCTCCGCGTGTGAGGCGGATGCTCTCCCGCTGAGCTAATCGCCCAAGAGTTGTGTTTTATATCAATTCAGGTCTGCGCTGTCAATCGAAATTGCCGCGTCATCGAAGCTACGATTCAATCCCTTTGCGCGCAACCTGCCCCGCGTGGAAGTAATGTTTTACCTCGCGCATTTCAGTGACCAGATCCGCCATAGCGACAATCTCCTCAGGTGCATTCCGCCCGGTTAATACCAGTTCGACATGTGCCGGACGGGAGGCGATCAGGGCGCAAATATCACTGATCGGCACCAGACCGAAATCGGCGATACAATTCAGTTCATCCAGAATCACCAGATCAAAGTCACCAGACGTGACCACCTGCTGTGCTTCGGCAAAACCGGCCCCGGCGGCAGCAACATCTTCTGCCGAGGGGGTGTCACGCGCCACAAAGTTTTTACGTCCGACCTGCTTGATGGTCAACCATGGTGACAACCTCCGCGCGGCCTCCAGTTCGCCGTAAACCGTGCTGCCCTTCATAAACTGGAGAATACAGACCTTGAAATCGTGGCCAACGGCCCGCAAAGCAAGCCCGAGCGACGCTGTCGTCTTCCCCTTCCCCTCTCCGGTATAGACCTGTACGCGCCCCTGTTTGAGCTTCTTGTGCGTCATCATCTGGAAGCTTTCTCAAAAACGTAAGGTGTCAATTGGTGGCTTTTTTCACGTACTCTTCAACCATCCGGCGACAAATCGAGTCAAGGTTCTGAAACTCGATGCCAAACCCCTGCGGGAGACTGTTGTTGGTGCGTGGAAATCCTTGATTAACCCAGGCGATACGCCCTCGTGCCTGGATTTTATGTGAACTGATCGTCGGCAGCAGAAATGACAGATAGACATGATCTCCCTGCTTCAGTGCTTCGCGACATTCAACGTAGACGCCATTTTTGCTCAGGTCATGCGACAACCCCTGACGATCAAGACCATTGATTCGAAACTCGACGGTCGTGCGGCAGGAAACCCTTTTATCACGCCGTTCGACATGATAGAGAAATTTGCGTCCGACTTCCAGAAAGAGTTTGCGATCAACGGGCTTGATCAGCGCGTCATCGCAGCCACAAAGCATGACCGACTCACGCGTGACGCCCCCCGTTTCAGTAAAAACCATCACTATCGGAATATTTCTCAGCAATGGATCTTGTTTGATCTTGCGACACGCTTCCATTCCGTCCATGACCGGCATCTGCACATCCATGTAGATCAGGTCAGGAAGAACGCGACGGGCCGTTTCGATGGCGATCTTGCCATTTTTGGCAATCCGGATGTCGGCCTGCGTCTTACTCAGATAATCTTTTTCCATTTCCAGAAAAAAATCGAGATCATCGACCAGCAGAATTATCGGTTTGGTTGTCATCTATTCATTATCCGTCTTGACTTGATGTCGGCGCAATGCACATTAGTGTACCAAAGAGAGCGTCATATCCCATATCAATAGAAGTTCAATTTTCGGCTGTGGCGGGATCGAACCGGTTGTGGTGTAGCTGTTTCCAGGGCAGTGTTTCCGCTGCATGCCCCGCGGAGCGCTTTGCCGGATGACCGATGCCGATGACGCAATCAACACGATAACGCGGGGGCAGCCCCAGCAATTGCTTGACATATTCCTCGGCAGTGCGTCCGTCACCATGCGGACGCAGACGCATCTGCGCCCAGCAACTGCCAAGACCGAGTGATTCTGCGGTCAGCTGGAGAATAATGGCAGCGATACTGCTATCTTCAATCCAGACATCACATTTATCGGGATCCGCGCAAACGACAACCGCCAACGGAGCAGCGGCGAGAAACAACGAACCATGCTCTTTCGCGGCGCCCAACTGCACCAACAGCTCAGGGTCATCGACGATAACAAATTCCCAGGGACGTCGGCCACGCGATGACGGCGACCGCAACACCGCTTCACGCAAAATCTCGATATCGGCGGCGGCAACCGGCGTTGGTAAAAATTGACGAACACTGCGACGCAAACGCAACAACGGAAGTAACATCGGGAAGCCCCTGACTGGAATGGAAATAGAATAAAAGAAGTTGTTATCGGCGGCAAATTATCGACAGCGATCAATACCACACGCAAGAATGTTCATCAAGCGCATCGTCTTCCAACGAAACCTCAATTTAATGGTGCCGCGCGCTCCGTAGCGATCGCCAGCTTGCCGAATCCGGAAAGCTTGGCCAAATCCATCAATTGAACGACACGTCCATGCAACGCCTCTTTGTCGGCAACCAGAATGAAGGTCATCTGCTTCAACTCTTGCCGGCCTTTTTGGGCAAAAATTTCCGTCAACGATGCCAACGAGCGTTGTTGCTCCTGATAAAATATTTCGGCGTCTTTATTGAGATAAACCTTTAATTCACGGGCCTCACGTTCTTCGACCCGCGAAGACGATTCGGGTAAACGAATCGAAAGGCCCGGCGTTTCGACAAATGTTGTGGAAATCATGAAAAAAATCAGTAAAAGGAAGACCACGTCGATCATTGGAGTCAGTTCAACCCGTGGTTCCTCTCGTTGATTACGCCGCCAGGACATATTACTTCTCCAACAAGTCGACCAGGTGCAGGGAGCGCACCTCGACCTCAAGAGCAAGCCGATCCGCTCGACTGCTCAGGTATTTATGAAGAAGCAACGTCGGGATGGCCACAGCCAACCCCGAGGCGGTGGTAATCAGAGCTTCCGAGATCCCCCCTCCAAGGGTTGCGGGGGTTCCGACACCGGCGGTGGCAATCACATTAAATGCCCGGATCATTCCCAGAACGGTCCCCAGCAGACCGAGCAACGGTGTCAGTGCGGCGATCGTACCCATTAACCCCAGATAGCGTTCCAACGGTGCCAGTTCGCGCGAGCCGATCTCCTCGACCACGGTTTTGATGCGCGCCCGCTCCTGGCCGGCACAACGTAACGCGGCCAGATATATCCGGCTCAGAGGCGATCCGACCCGACGGCAAACCACTTCGGCATCATTGATCCGTCCGTCGCGTGCCAGCCCTTCAACCTCCGCCGCCAGCGTGGTATCATCGCGGCGAAATCGATAATAAAACCAGAGTCGCTCAAAAAAAAGCGCCAGCGATAATACCGAGCAAAAAAGTATCGGCCACATCAGTGGGCCGCCCTTGAGTACAATTTCCCACATTCTTAATTATTCCGTTCCATGGAGTTGTCAAGGTGCAGCAACGCCCCTAATCCAGACGGATAATTTCGCCGGAAATAGTTTCCTCGACACGCAAAATTCCTACTGAATGGTAGGGAGCCGTCCGCCGCTCGGTCGCGCTTCCCGGATTGAACAGTAACAAGTTTTGTTGCTGCCGACAACAGGGGTAGTGCGTATGCCCATAAACCAGACAATCAATATTGTCTCCGGAAAATGCTTGAATCAATCGCCGTTCGAGACCGGCACAGGCTCCCCAGCCATGCATCAAACCGATACGAAAACTCGCGACGGTCACAATTTTTTTCTGCTCAAGCCCGGCAGAAGCCGGATCCCTATTACCACGCACGGCATGAACGGGCACATGATCGAACATCACCAGGATATCCGGGTCGACCATATCTCCGGCGTGAAAAAGCATATCAATGCCCTGCAATGGTCCCGTGGCGAGGTGATCAAGAAAATCGGTTGCGTACTTCAGTTTCTGGATGTGCGTATCAGCGATGACACCAATTTTAATCATCCCCGGCTGTCCTTTATCCAAAGCTGCGTCGATCCTCAAACAATTATCAACCCCACCCCTGTTCAAGGCCAAACGTTCAGTACCTCAATGTTTTACCTAGCGGAGCAGACACTGTCAAACGATTTGATTTATTAATGGCCTGCCTGTTGGTCAAATTTCAACATTAATGGTTGTTTTTGGCCACAATATAACCTTGTTACCTTAAAGCCGGAAAACACGAATTCGCAATAATTACCATTTCGTACACAAAATTTGCCTGTTCATGTCAATATCTTGATAAACAAGATCTTTTTTTAATTTTGGCTTAAACATTGCTATAATCAAAATATATTTTATTATCGTTAAAAAAAGATAGCACGCAACTGAAACATCTTGACACTTGGTGGAGGCGGGACTATAAATTATCTTCATTTTTGCTAAAAAAATTTCACTGAAACTTAATTTTGCTGCAATACAGTCGTAGCATGACCACCGCCAGAAACCGCAATAGAGAGGATAAAAAATGTCAAAACGTCAGGACGCACTAGATTATCACTCAATGGGCCGTAAAGGCAAAATTGAGGTTATTACGACCAAGCCCTGCGCCACCAGTCGAGATTTATCGCTGGCCTACAGCCCCGGCGTGGCAGAGCCCTGTCTGGAAATTGAGAAGAATCCGGATGATGCCTACAAATATACCGCCAAAGGCAACCTGGTGGCGGTGGTCTCAAACGGCACCGCCGTACTCGGCCTGGGCAATATCGGCGCGCTGGCCGGCAAACCGGTCATGGAAGGAAAAGGGGTCCTTTTCAAGCGCTTCGCCGATGTTGACGTATTTGATATCGAACTCGACACTCTCGATTCAGATGAAATTATCCGCACAGTCAAGCTGCTTGAGCCGACTTTCGGCGGTATCAATCTGGAGGACATCAAAGGTCCGGAATGTTTCTATATCGAAGAAGAGCTGAAAAAAATTATGAACATCCCGGTTTTTCATGACGATCAGCACGGCACAGCGATTATCGCCGCCGCCGGAATGCTGAACGCAATGGAAATTGTCGGCAAAAAGATTGAAAATGCCAAAATGGTCGTCAACGGTGCCGGTGCTGCCGGAATCGCATGCGCTGACCTGGCGATCAAACTGGGGATTAAAAAAGATAATGTTATCCTCTGCGACACCAAGGGGGTTATTTACAAAGGTCGCACCGAAGGGATGAACGTATACAAAGAGCGACTTGCGGCCAACACCAGCGCACGGACGCTTGAAGAAGCCATGGTCGGCGCCGATATTTTCTTTGGTGTTTCCGCTAAAGGTGCGGTGACAGCCGAGATGCTCAAAGGCATGGCAAAAGATCCGGTGGTCTTCGCCATGGCGAATCCTGACCCGGAGATTACCCCTCCCGAGGCGAAGGCCGTGCGTGACGATATCATCATCGGCACCGGTCGCTCCGATTACAACAACCAGGTCAATAACGTCCTGTGCTTCCCGTTTTTGTTCCGCGGTGCACTCGACACGCACGCCAGTGCGATCAATGACGAAATGAAACTGGCGGCAGTCATGGCGTTGGCGAAACTGGCCAAGGAAGACGTGCCGGACTCGGTTCGCAAAGCCTACAGCGGCGAGATTATTACCTTCGGTCGCGAATACCTGATCCCGAAACCGTTTGACCCCCGCGTGCTCCTTCACGTTGCACCGGCTGTTGCGCAAGCGGCGATGGACACCGGAGTTGCCCGCCGTCCGATCGAAGACATGAGTAAATATGTCGAGCACCTTGAATCACTCCAGGGACGCTCGAAGGAAATCATGCGCGGATTAATCAACAAAGCTAAAAATAATCCGAAACGAATCGTCTTCCCGGAAGGGAATGAGGAAAAGATTTTGCGTGCGGCGCAGATTCTGGTCGATGAAAAAATCGCCACGCCAATTCTGCTCGGCGACGAACATGACATTATGAGCAAAAGCAAGGAGCTTGGCCTTGAACTTGACGGGGTCGAAATCATCGATCCGAAGACCGCTCCGAATATGGAGCAATATGCGCTGGATCTTTTCAAACTGCGGCAACGCAAAGGGGTTACCCTTTCTGAAGCAAAGAAACTTATCTATAACAACCACAACTACTACGGTTCAATGATGGTTGAAAATGGCGAAGCAGATTCACTGTTGTCCGGCATTAACTCACACTACCCTGACACCATTCGTCCGGCGCTGGAAGTTATCGGCAAGCAGGAAGGCCTTTCAAAAGTCCACGGTATGTACATGATGGTCTTTAAAAAAGAAGTCGTCTTTTGCGCCGACACCACCGTAACCATCGACCCAACTGCCGAGGAACTGGCCGAAACCGCCATTCTGACCGCCAACAAAGCCCGCCAATTTAACATTTTACCGAAAGTTGCGATGCTCTCCTTTTCCAACTTCGGCAGCGCAAGCAGTCCACAAACGATCAAAGTCGCCAAGGCAACGGCGCTGGTCAAGGCGCAGGTACCCGACCTGATCGTTGACGGCGAGGTGCAGGCCAATGTCGCTCTCGACCCCGAACTGGTCGCCAAGCAATACCCTTTCTCCGCGCTCAAGGGAGACGCCAACGTCATGATCTTCCCCGATCTGCAATCGGGGAACATCTCCTACAAACTGCTCAACAAACTGGGGGGTGCCGAGGCGGTCGGACCGATCCTGATGGGAATGAAAAAACCGGTACACGTCCTGCAACGCGGTGATGATGTCACGGATATTGTCAACATGGCCGCAGTGGCCGTCGTCGATGCCCAGGAGATAGCAGCGAAACGGGTTTAATTGAGATCAGCTTTTCCCCCAAAGAGGCCGCGGATTGTTCTGCGGCCTCTTTTTGTTGTGCGACAGCGATGATGGGCGGTCGCACCCGGTAATATCACCACAACGCAAACCGTTAGTTACCTTTTACCCCTTCGGCGTTAAAATTTATCCTTCCCCTGTACAAAGCAATCCTGCTAGAATGCGCGCGCAACTCAAAAGACTTATCAGTTTTCAGGAGAAGAATCATGCGCTATATCAGCACCCGTGGCGGAGTCAGCGGCATTTCATTCAAGGATGCCGTCATGATGGGACTTGCCGACGATGGTGGCCTGTTGCTGCCACAATCGATTCCCCATCTGACCCCGGGGGATATCGACGCCCTGGGCATGCTCGATTATCCCGAGCTCGCTTTTCAGATCATTTCCCGTTACGTCAGCGATATTCCTGCGGCGGATCTCAAAGATTTGATCGAGCGCAGCTATGCAACCTTCGACCACCCGGAAATCACCCCGACAGTCAATAAAGATGGCATTTATATCCTTGAGTTATTTCACGGGCCAACGCTCGCATTCAAAGATGTTGCGCTTCAATTTCTTGGGAATTTATTTGAATACCTGCTCAAGGAACGTGGCGAACGGATGAATATCATCGGCGCAACGTCGGGGGACACCGGCAGTGCCGCGATCTACGGCGTACGCAGTAAGGAAAATATCAACATCTTTATTCTGCATCCACACGGCAAGGTTTCCCCGGTACAGGAACTGCAGATGACAACCGTAGCGGATGACAATGTCTTCAATTTTGCCATGGACGGGACTTTTGACGATTGCCAGTCGATCGTCAAACAGATTTTCGGTGATCTTGAATTCAAAAACAAATACGCCCTCGGCGCTGTGAATTCAATCAATTGGGCACGTGTTCTGGCGCAGATTGTTTACTATTTCTCCGCCTACGCCCAAGTCCGTGCGCAGACCAACTGCCAGCAAGTGACCTTTTCGATACCAACCGGCAACTTCGGGGATATTTTCGCTGGGTTCATTGCCAAGCGCATGGGGCTACCAATCCGCACCCTGATTCTGGCGACCAACGAAAATGACATCCTTACGCGTTTTGTCAATGCCGGTGACTACAGTATCAGCAGCGTGCATCAAACGCTCTCCCCCTCGATGGATATTCAGCTGGCAAGTAACCTGGAACGTTACCTGTATTATCTGTTTGATGAAGATCCACGCCGGGTTCGTGAGGCGATGGCGACATTTCAGGCCGAGGGACGGTTGCAGTTTGACAGCGCCACTGTTGCTCGCATCGGTGCTGAGCTGCGCTCCGCCAGCGGCTCCAGTGCCGCAACAGTGACAACGATTAAAAACTTTTACACAGCAACCGGCTACACCCTCGACCCACATACTGCGGTGGGGGTCTACGCCGGACAACTTCTGGCTGACAGCGATATCCCCTTGATCTGCCTTGCCACCGCACATCCGGCAAAATTTGGTGCGGCGGTCCGCGAGGCCATCGGCCGCGACCCGGAATTACCTGCTGTAATTGCGGCCCTTGATCCGACGCAAAAGCGGTGTAAAAAGATCCCCGCCGACATCGCTGTGGTGAAAACGTTCATTGCGGAAAATGCCTGTTGATTCTTCCCGGCTACCAATAACAAGGCCTCCATTACCTCCATTGCATGGAGGCCCGGCGTACCAACCAGCCCCGTTGTCCCCACGGAACAACGGGGTTTTAATTATCGGGCAAGCGAAAAACTATTCGCAACAGGCGATCCCCTCTATTTCGATATCAACACCCTTTGGCAACGCACTGACCTGCACGCAGGCACGGGCGGGGGGGGCGTGTTTGAAATATTCACCGTAAATATCATTAACCACGGAAAAATCAGCCAGATCGGTCAGGTAAATCGTTGTTTTGACCACCGCAGCGTAATCCAGCCCGGCGGCAGACAGAACCGCCCCGAGATTCTTCATCACCTGTTCAGTTTGGACAGCAATATCCCCGTCGACCAAAGATCCATCAGCGCGCAACGGAATCTGGCCGGAGAAAAAAACCATGGGTCCGGCCTTGACCGCCTGTGAATAGGGACCAATGGCCGCCGGTGCGGAATCCGTTGTTATGATCGTTTTTTCCATCAAGACGTCCCCTGTCGCTGTCTTGTCCGTTCAATATCCTTCACGCCCTTGACCTTGCGCAACGTAGTCATCACTTTTTGCAAATGTTCAAGATCAACAATCTCAATGTCAAAAAGACAACTTGCCTGGCCGTCGCCAGAGGCGGAAATGTGGGCACTGACGATATTAACCTCATTTTTCGTCAAGGCTGCTGAAATATTTGCCAGCAAGCCTTTCTGGTCATTGCAGAACACCCGAATACCGACAACATGGAGTTCTTTTTTCCGGCTATCCCATTCGACATCGACACGCCGTACCGGATCGATATCAAGCGTGTGCGGGCACTCCGATGCATGAATCGAAACACCATGCCCGCGGGTAATGAAGCCAACAATCGGGTCACCCGGAAGAGGGTTACAGCATTTGGCGAAACGCACGAGGATGTTATCTATCCCCTGGATGCGAATGGCACTGGATGGTTTTTTGCGGATCTTATCGAGAACCTGACCAATTTTCCCCTGTTTGAGCTGACTTTTAATTTCATTCTGCGGGATGACCGCGCCGACGACCTGCAATGAGGTTAACTTGCCATAACCAACGGTTGCAATCAGGTCGTCAACATTCGGCAGCCCGAATTCTTTCAATGCCCCATCCAGTTTTCCGGAAGCGATCAACTTGTTGAGATTGTAACCATGCTTGCGAAACGCTTTATCGAGTAACTCACGCCCGAGCTCCAGACTCTCTTCACGCTGTTCCGCTTTCAACCACTGGCGGATACGATTGCGCGCCTTGGAACTCCGTACAAAAGTCAGCCAGTCTTTACTGGGGCGTTGCTTCGGTGAGGTCAGCACCTCAACCGTATCTCCATTATTGAGAACCGTTTTAAGTGGCACCATTTTTCCGTTAATGCGGGCACCATTGCAACGCAGTCCGACATCGGAGTGAACCCGAAAGGCAAAATCAACCGCCGTTGACCCCCGCGGCAAATCGAAAACATCACCATTCGGGGTAAAGACGTAGACTTCTTCCGGGAAAAGATCAACCTTGGCAGAAGTCATCGACTCGCCAGCGTCTTTCAACTCTTTTTGCCATTCAAGCAGCTGACGCAGCCAATTGAAGCGCCGTTCGTCGCGACCAACGGTGGGAAGCGAACCCTGCCCTTCCTTATACTTCCAATGTGCCGCGATACCTTCTTCGGCAATACGGTGCATTTCGTGGGTACGAATCTGGACTTCCATCCGTTCCCCATGAGGACCGATCACCGAGGTATGCAGGGATTGGTAAAGGTTTGCCTTCGGCATGGCGATATAATCCTTGAAACGTCCGGGAATCGGCTTCCACGTGGCATGGATCGTTCCCAGAACCGCGTAACAGTCGCGAACATTGTCAACCAATACACGAAAGGCAATCAGATCGTAAATCTCATGAAGGTCAACCCCCTGGCGGGTTATTTTGTTATAAATCGAGCTCAGATGTTTGAACCGCCCGGAAACCTCGCCATGGATATCATGTTCCGCCAATTTACCCTGAATGAGTTTTTGGACATCGGCCAGATAATCTTCGCGTTCCCCGCGGTGGCGGGCAACCTTGGCTTCCAGCTCGGCAAAAGCCACGGGATGCAGATAGCGAAAGGTCAAATCCTCGAGTTCACTTTTAATCCAGCTGATCCCCAACCGGTTGGCCAGTGGAACATAGATGTCACGCGTTTCCCGGGCAATCGCCAGTTGCTGTTCTTCGGGAAGACAGTCAAGGGTGCGCATATTGTGCAGCCGGTCGGCCAGTTTGACTAGAATGACACGCAGGTCGCGCGCCATGGCGAGCAGCATTTTACGAAAGCTTTCCGCCTGACGCTCTTCACCGGGGCGAAAGCTCATCTTCCCCAGTTTGGTTACACCGTCAACCAATTCGGCAACCTCGGGGGTAAACTCGTCCGCGATATAGTTTTTGGTGACCGCAGTATTTTCGAGAACGTCGTGCAGCAGGGCAGCCGCAATAGACGGGATATCGAGGCGCAAGTGTGTCAGGATCAGCGCTACTTCATAGGGGTGTGTATAAAACTGGTCACCAGAAAGACGTTGTTGTCCTTCATGAATTTGGGCACAAAACAAACCGGCCTTGCGAATCAGCGCCAGATCGGTGCCCGGTATATAACCGGCGACTATGTCGAGGATGTCTTCTAAGCGAGTCATGTCGATGGATAAATAGATCACCAGGGCTACGGTGTGAACGACCGACGATCATTCAGGGTGGACAACGCGCCGGGCAACGATTAAACCCTGCCCGGCGGAGATGTGGATTTGTTTACTTGCGGTTCGGAATTTCGTATTCAACCCTGCCTGCGGCGATTTCGCGCAAGGCCAAAACGATATTTTTGTTCTCCGCCTTATTTTCGATCAGCGATGCGCCCCCCTTATAAAGCTGCTTCGAGCGCTTCGTGGCGACCATCACCAACAAAAAACGATTAGGAATCTGTTCCAGACAATCCTCAACGGTTACTCTTGCCATTATTTTACAGACCTTTCATGACACTTGACTGTTTAACTAAACCGACAGGCCTACCAGTTCCGCAACCGAGAAGGGAATCCGGCTGCGCTTGCACGCCTCTGCAATCACAATTGCTTTTAATTTGGATAATGCACGATCAAAATCATCGTTGGTGACAAGATAATCATACCAGTCGCCCGCCTGTAATTCGCTCCGCGCATTTTCCAGGCGATTGTTAATGACCTCATCACTCTCAGTGCCCCGCAACCGCAGCCGCCGCTCCAGCTCTACCATGTCCGGAGGGACGATAAAGATAAAAACCGCGTGACTATAATTGCGACGTAACTGCTCAGCACCTTGAAAATCGATATCCAGCAACACGTCACAACCGTTCTGACGACAGGCATCAAGGGGTGCGAGTGCGGTTCCGTAATAATGACCATGAACCGCCGCCCACTCGGCAAACTCACCTTTATCAACCATCATGGCAAAAGATGATGCGGAGATAAAATGGTAGTCACGACCGGCTTTTTCAGCAGGACGCATCGCGCGCGTTGTGAAAGAAACAGACTGACGCAGATCAGGGAAAAAGTCAATCAGTTCCTTGCAGAGCGTCGTTTTCCCGGTCCCCGAGGGAGCCGAGACGACGAATATTATTCCTTCTCGTTCCATATCCTACTCGATGTTCTGCACCTGTTCGCGAATTTTTTCCAGCTCGGATTTAAGTGCAACCACGATGCGGCTCAATTCGATATCATTCGACTTCGATCCCGTGGTATTCACCTCACGGTTCATTTCCTGAACCAGAAAATCCATCTGACGCCCGACCGGCTCCGTACCCTGAAGAAGATCGCGGAACTGCTGCAGGTGGCTGTTCAAACGGGCTAATTCTTCACTGATATCAGAGCGATCAGCAAAAATTGCCAGCTCTTGCGCCACCCGTTGGGGATCATAGTCGAAATCTGTCCGCAATTTTTCCAGACGTGCCATCAGCTTGTCACGCCACTCAATCGGAACCACGGATGAACGCTCTGACAGTTGGCTGACCAGGGCGTCAACGGTATGCAAACGCACCTCCATATCCAGACAAGTCGCCTGGCCTTCATTGGCGCGCATCATCCTGATCGCTTCCAGGGCTGAATCCAGAGCTGAGAAAAGACCTTCACGCACATCGGCGAGGCTGATATCCGCCTCAGTCGTAACAATGACATCCCGCTGCGCAGCAATTAACTCCAGCGGGACGTCACCGGACAAACCCAGCTGGAGACGCAATTCCTGAAAAATCCTGACATAAGAAGCAGCCAGCGCGGAATTCAACTGGGGTACGATGGAATTCGATTCAGCAAATTCCCGATTGATAAATACGTCGATTTTGCCCCGTTTCAGACGCTCTGAAACCGTCTTCCTGATCTCATTCTCGAGCCCCATCAGCCCCCGTGGCGCTTTAACGGACACATCACAGTGGCGATGATTGACTGATTTAATTTCGATAACATAAGTCACATCGCCGCAGAGTGCCTGCCCTTTTCCGTATCCTGTCATGCTGTTCAACATTATGTTCTCCACTTCATGCTCAGGCAAATAACTCTGCATCGGAAAATAGCGGCGCGGCGGCATCTTTAGCCGCAAGAAGTGGCCCGTCCGCAACCTTTGGCCAGTCAATCTGTAATGTCGGGTCATTCCACGCGATGCATCGTTCATATTCCGGCGCGTAGTAATCGGTCGTTTTGTAGAGAAACTCTGCGCTTTCACTCAGAGTTAAAAATCCGTGTGCAAACCCTGCCGGGATAAACATCTGGCGTTTATTTTCGGCGGAAAGAATGGCACTGACCCAGCGACCAAAGGTCGGTGAGCTCTTGCGCAGATCGACAGCAACATCGCACACTTCTCCGGCCACGACACGCACCAGCTTCCCCTGCGCCCGGGGCGGCAACTGATAGTGCAGCCCGCGCAGCACCCCGCAGGACGATTTCGAATGATTATCCTGCACAAAAGCATCCGTCAATCCGGTCGCGGCTGTCCAGTCCTGCTGATTGAAACTCTCGAAAAAGAACCCACGATCATCACCGAAAACGCGCGGTTCGACAATCAATACGTCAGGGATAATCGATTTAACCACCTTCATCCTAAAATTCTCCCTGCAGAATCATTTCCAGATATTCACGGTAACTGGACTTTGGCGTATCGTTGATAATTTCTTTAAATCGGCCAATATCGATATAGCCCTTGCGCAGGGCCACCTCTTCGAGACAGGCGATCTTCAGCCCCTGCCGCGCCTCAAGTGTGCCGATAAAATGGCTTGCTTCAAGCAGGCTCATATGGGTGCCGGTATCGAGCCAGGCGATACCCCGACCGAGTTTCTCCACCATTAACTGATGACGGCGCAGGTAGATGAGGTTCAGATCGGTAATTTCCAGCTCGCCGCGCGCTGAGGGTTTCATCCCCTTGGTCAGCTCAACAACATGCTCATCATACAGGTAAAGTCCCGGAACAGCATAATGCGATTTCGGTTTTTCCGGTTTTTCTTCAAGGCTGAGCACTTTGCCGTCTTTATCGAATTCAACGACTCCGTAGCGCTCCGGATCGGTGACCGGATATCCGAAAATCCAGGCGCCGCCGGAAAAATTACTGACAATCTTGTCAAGTCCCAGCTTACCGTAAAAAAGGTTATCCCCCAAAATCAGACAGACCGGATCATTGGCAATAAACGCTTCACCAACCAGAAACGCCTGGGCAATCCCTTTCGGCTCCGGCTGCACAGCGTAAGTCAGCTTTATTCCAAAACGACTTCCATCGCCAAGTAAAGCCTCAAAACGAGGGGTGTCGTGGGGAGTGGAAATGATCAGAATATCCTCAATGCCCGCCATCATCAGGGTCGAAAGAGGATAATAAATCAACGGTTTATCGTAAACTGGCTGCAACTGTTTACTGGCAACCAGCGTAAGCGGATAAAGTCGGGTCCCTGCCCCACCAGCGAGGATAATACCTTTTTTGACCTGTGCCATGGAATTTTTCTCCTTAACGAATTGCAAAATAACGCTGCAAACTGTCGCGCCAAAAGGGAATTGACGCCCCGGTCACTTGCAGATAACGGTCTTTCGATAACAACGAGTACGCGGGCCGCCGTGCCGGGAGCGGATAATCTTCAGTACGGATCGGCCTGAGGGTCTTTAACTTGAGCGGCAGTCCGCATAACTTTGCCTGAGCGATTATTTCCCGGGCGAATTCATACCAGCTGCACTCACCGTGATTGGAAAAGTGGTACACTCCGTAGTCATCAGTTGCCAGCAATCGCCACAACGCCTCGGCCAGGTCGCCGGTATAGGTCGGGCTGCCGACCTGATCGGAGACGATACCGAGGTCGTCACGTTCCCCCGCCAGACGCAAGATCGTTTCGACAAAGTTGTTTCCGTCCGGACCATACAACCAACTGGTGCGAACCATGAAATAGTGCTCAAGACCACTGTTCAGAATGGCCTGTTCTCCGGCCAGTTTCGACTGACCGTAGATCGATTGCGGATCAGGCGCATCATCCACCTCATACGGTTCATTTTTCGTCCCCGCAAAGACGTAGTCGGTCGAGATATGAACCAGGGTGGAGCCGATCTTCTTCGCGGCTGCCGCCAGGTGACCCGGCCCTTCCCCGTTTACCAAAAACGCCAGCGGGGCGTTGCTTTCACACCCATCGACGTTGGTAAAGGCCGCACAATTGATGATAATCTGCGGTTGCAACGACGCCAATGTCGTTGCCACGGCAGCGGCATCGGTCAAATCGAACTCCGGCAAATCGAAGCAATGAATTTCAACCTCAACCGGGGCCAGAGCGCGCACCTGACTCGCCAGCATCCCCTGCGCACCGATCAGTGCAACTTTTTTGTCTCCCATATTCACCGTCCGGCGTACATCTGTCGATAATATTCCTGATACGATCCGTCAACTACCGCCGCGACCCAGTCGGGATTAGCGAGATACCATTCGATCGTTTTGACGATCCCTTCCGCGAACGTCACGGATGGCTTCCACCCCAGTTCCGCCGCGATTTTTCCGGCATCAATCGCATAACGGCGATCATGTCCGGGGCGATCTTTGACAAAGCGGATCAAACTGCGGCGCGGCTCTCCCGAAGGCAGCGGCCCGACCTTTTGATCAAGAATATCGCAAACGGTCTGCACAATTTCGATATTTTGTTTCTCGTTGTTCCCACCGACATTATAGGTCTCCCCCACCCCCCCCTGGTGCAACACCGTAAGGATCGCCGTACAGTGATCGACCACATAGAGCCAGTCACGCACATTTTTGCCATCGCCGTAGACCGGCAAATCTTTACCGTTCAGGGCATTATTAATGATCAACGGAATGAGTTTTTCGGGAAAATGGTACGGTCCGTAGTTGTTTGAACAATTGGTGATGACCGTCGGCAGACCGTAGGTATGAAAGTAAGCACTGACCAGATGGTCAGACGACGCTTTGGAGGCAGAATACGGAGAGCGTGGATCATACCGGGTGGTCTCGGTGAACATCCCGGTTTCGCCAAGCGATCCGTAAACCTCATCGGTACTGACGTGCAGAAAACGTTTATCGCCAGCAACCGCTGCGTTAACCAGCCAGGCCTGGCGAGCCGCTTCAAGTAACGTGAAGGTTCCGACAATGTTGGTCTGAATAAATTCAGCCGGGCCATCGATACTGCGATCGACGTGCGATTCCGCGGCGAAATGAACGACGGTATCGATCTGTTCATCGGCAAAAAGCTCTGCGACCAGCGCCGCGTCACAGATATCCCCCTGCACAAAACGATAGCGGGGATCATCCTGAATATCAACCAGATTGCCGGGGTTCCCGGCATAGGTCAGCTTGTCAAGATTAATCAAACGGCAGTCAGGCAGACGACTCAGTGCCAGCCGCACAAAATTGGAACCGATAAAACCGGCACCGCCGGTAACCAGTATATTTTTCATTCTGCTATCCCTTGTCATAACGTCATCTCCATTAATAAAGTATTTCAGCAACTTCGATCGTTTCCGGATTCTGAATCCTGAATCGACTTCACTGTTTTACGATCCCCCCTCCCCGCATCTCTCAAAACGGGTAGATTGACACAGCTTGCCGGGTTGTCACAAGCGCGTAACAGGTCAATTTACATTAGAGCGGAAAAAAAATTTCAGGTGCAAAAGGCTCAGCCTTGAAAAAAGTCGTCAACGCGCATATCATACCTGACCACCAGCCCCTGTTCAGGATCAAGAGGAAATACCGATGAACGACCCCGACAGATCACCGTGGATATGTCATTACTGCGGCTACACGTCATCCACAACCGAGAGTCGTGCTTGCGACCAGTGTTACAAAATCACCTGCAGTGCCCATCTGCAACGATCAATGCGTCTTAATAAAAACAGTGGCCTCTATGAAATAACCACGATCTGTGCAGAGTGTGCCCTGGAAGAGTTGCTTTGAACGTCACCCATTACCGTTTCTTTAAAAAAACCACCAGTGCTCCGGCACCCCCGTAACGACGCGGGGCGACCATCCACTCCACCACCGACGTCCCCTCTTCCGTCCGCAGCAATCGTTCAACCTCGCCACGCAACACCGGCTCTGTGGCTGAGCCATGGCCACGACCGGTGATAATCAACACCGTGCGGGCACCCTGGAAGCGGGCATCCGCAAGAAAAAACCCGACCTTGTCCCGCGCCGCATCGCGCGTCAGCCCGTGCAGATCGAGCTCCATTTCAGGCTTCAGCTGGCCCCGCCGCAATTGTCGTTGGCGGTAAGCTGACGCCTGTGCAACAGGGATATCTTCCGGCAGCTGATCACGAAAATCCACGCGCAATTCGCGCATCGCGGTCAAAAATTCCGCGCCTTCACTCTCGTCCCGGGGTTCCAGCGCTGCCTTTGGTGCAAGCACCGTCGGTGTCGCGTCGCACCGGTCAGAACGGTGCAGGCCGAGTCGCGCCATCTCACGCGCAAAGAGGTCATCCTCATCGTTTATGCCGGGCCGGGCATGGTGCGAACCAGCGCCGTCAGCTTCTTCTGCCCCAGACAACGTCTGCTCCGCGGAAACGACAACCCCCTTCAGCGACTTGAAGGGGGTTGCTGAACACCGCGGGGATGATTTGTCATATTTGCAGCGCTTGTCGGTCATTGGTACTAACGACGGACAATCTTGCGCCGTCCCTGCACCGCTTTGGTCTGCTTTTTGATCAGCGCACCGGGCTTGTCGAGGTGAAACTGATACCACATATCGCCGTACCCTTTCATCCGCATCCGCTCGCCCTCACGTAAATCCTCCAGATTTAATTGCAAGTTGACATCATTGCCGGTCTTCTTCAACCCTTTTTCAAGGATGCTGATCGCCTTGTCACGCTGGCCGACCTTCTCCAGACAAAACGCATAAACCGCCCACGCCAGAGGTTCTTTTTTTCCGGCGGCAACAGCTCTTTCGAAAGCGGCAATCATATCCTTGGTCCGGTTGCGCTTCATATAACAGATTGCCAACATACACAGAGCGACCCAGTGGCGCATGAACCCTTTTTTCAAAAACTCGAAAGCTTCACTGAAATTTCTGTTGAGATAATGAACGGTGCCGATCTGCGAGTTAATCTGCTCCTTGACATAGAGTTGCCAAGAAGCAAACTGGTACCCCTTTTCGAGCGTATTGATCGCCCTTTCGATATGACGTCCCTGCAATTCCCGTTGAGACTGTTCCATCAGCGCAACGAGTTTGTTCATAAAGTGCCGCATCAGCAAAAGATAAAGCGCAGTAAAAAGGACGAGTCCGGCAAATCCGGCAATCCAGGGGCTGAGCCCTGCGCCCAAAAAAAGTCCGGCACCAAGAGCTGCGGCGGCGAGGGTCGAAATGAGTATGTTAAACATTATATTCAAGTCCTTTCAGGATTTTTGAAAGCGGAAGTCTAACAACCCCCGAAGAAATTGTCAAAACAATACCTGATTAGCACTGACCTTCCGCTAAGTCTGGCTGAAACGCACCAACGGGGAGCAAAGTGAGATTTTTACCCCCGCTTAGATTAAGAGGGGGCCGGGGGGGTTAGAGTTCGTCGGGGGTTCTGAAACACATGGCAGTTCCTGGTTCGCCATTCTTCCGTTTCATTGATGTGTTGCCATGTATTCAGTAACTGCTTGCGTCAAAAGGCCTGAGCGGGTTTCTCCATGCTTTTTTGCATAATAATCGATGGAATTAAGAATTCTCTCAGGGATAGTGACATTCACTCGCTTTGATTTAAGTGATAGTTTGCTTAAATCCACATCAACGAGAGCCCACACACCATCCTGATAGTCTGCCTTTTCTTTATGTTTTACAATGCCTGTTGCCACAGGAACAGGTTCGGAATCGAGCAAAATTCCTTCGATATGGCATTCTGCTGCCTCCTGTGCATTGATTATTGCCTCCTCGATAGTGTCTCCTGCGGAGAAACAGCCAGGAAGATCGGGAAAGGTAACTCCGTAATCCGACGTTTCGTCTTTATGAATTGCAATGGGGTATCTCATGTTTTCACCTCCATTCCCAACCGGCTTGCTTGAAGATATTTCGGAGCGTGCCGATCGGGAGGTCTTTTTTGGGATGAGGAACTGTGACCTTGCCTGGCTTTTCCGGGTGTTTAAATTGGTGATGATCTCCTTTGGTATGATGGAGAATCCACCCGTCCTGTTTCAGTCTTTTGATAATTTCCCCACTCTTCATAGTGTGTATTATACACACTTGGCCTGGAGGCTGTCAATTTTCATTTTTGCTTTTATGTTGCGAACGTAGAGCTAACCGGCGGGGCGCTTTTGCGTGTCTGTGGGAAA
>JARGFI010000022.1 GCA_029210745.1 Desulfuromonadales bacterium | reverse complement strand
GGCATCGTTGAAAAGACCACACGCATCCAGGAAGACCATATCCAGGTGCTCAAGCGCGACGATGGCACGGTCAAGAACATTTACCTGATCGACAAGCTGCATATCCACAACAACAGCTTGCAGGTCATCAACCAATACGAGGTGCCACAAGGGGATGGCGGGGCCAACCGGGCCAATCGCTTCGACGTGACGGTGCTGGTCAATGGTCTGCCCATGGTGCATGTGGAGCTCAAGCGCCGGGGCGTGGACATCCGCGAGGCCTTCAACCAGATCAACCGCTACCAGCGCGACAGCTTCTGGGCGGGCTCTGGCCTCTTTAATAATCAGGAAAGGTAAGTCCGAATAATGTGGGAATCAACAAGTGCTTCATTTTTCGTTAGTTTCATATGTTGCGATAATTTCAAGGATCTTGTCGGCGTGGAGATAGATATCAACTACCGAATCAATGCGAACTCTCGTTTCTTCTTTATTGGCGTCTAATACTCCAAGGTATTTTTGCTTGCCGTTGAACCATAAACGACAAATTGGCTTTCTATTGTTGTCGTCAAGTAATATCCCCATATATGATTTTGTGTCTCTGTGAACAACACGTGAAGGAGAGACTAGCTTTGCACAAATTGCCCTGACAATATTCCAACCTTCCAATTCCTCCTCGGTTGTGACTATGCCATCTCGTTTATCTTCTTGACTTGACTCAGGATCTACCTCTGAATTGTCGTTGGTTTTATCTTTTTCATTTTCGAGAGCGGATCGAAGCCTGTCGCTTATTCTGTCACTGAGAAACTGGTGAAAGGCTTTGGATACCAAGGGGGTGAATAGTTCTTTGTAGGAGGCTGTAAATCTGCTGCCTGGCATTACTCGCTGGAAAAAGTAACGTACAAACTCTTCGTCTGGCGATTCAGATTGTGTTATTAGGACTTTCTTAATCTCGGAGGTATATTTTAGCTCACTCGCAGTACTGAGCATGCGATCAAGATCAAAATCCTCTTTTGCCATTTTTTTGACTTCGGCCAAGGCATTTAATTTTGGATTTGCCAAATCAAGCTCTAAGAATGGCTTATTATCCATCTTGTTTGTTTCTTCTAAATCTGAATAAAATCTATATTGAATTCCATTAGTTAGAATAGCTATGCGTGCTTTTGTTACCGTAAAATAACGATAGAGCTGGTTCATGTTTTCATGGCAAAGATCACCATTCGCCTTTTTGCACTCGATTAATATGCAGGTTTCATTGTCCTTCATTATTGCGTAATCAACTTTTTCTCCTTTTTTTGTTCCCACATCAGCAGTAAATTCTGGGACGACTTCTTTTGGGTTAAAAACATCGTAACCAAGGGCAGCAATGAATGGCATGACAAGAGCGTTTTTTGTGGCTTCTTCAGTCTGCAAATGATCAGTCAATTTGGGAAGCCTCTGGATCAAAGCTGCTATTTTTTCATCGAAACTCATACTGTCCTCCATTCATATTGCTGATTGTCCGTAATTTATTTTGCACGTAACTTGTTTTATATAACTTTTACACATACGCCAACAATTGGCACATATGGATTTATCATCGATTATCCACCGCACAAGACCAAGTTCCTGAACACAACCGAAAGGCAACCGCCAATCTTACTTTTTCGGGTTCCAGAAACCCTCGCGCACATTGACCTGTACTCCTGATTTGCATTCTTCCCCCAAAAACGCAAAAAACCGCCGTGCTGCAAATCATTAGCAAAAGCGGTTTATAATCGTATCCTCCCAAGCCGATTAAAATTTCAAAAGATTCGCGACTTTAACAATAAATTTCAAAAGATTCGCGACTTTAACAATCTTTCACGTTGATCGCAATAAAAAAGCCGATCACCTTGATTGTTCCCATGTGCTTGATACCTCTTCTCTTGAAACTCGGTTGAAAACGCAAGGTCCAGGAGCCTGTCCGTGTAAAAAAAGGTAGCCATCGCCTCTCAGGTTTTCAAAAGTTGCAAGCCGTCCAGCTAAATCACGCAAACGAATCCCGAATGCCAAACTCAATCTGAAAACTTGTCACGATAACCTCCGGGACAAGATGGTTGTTCTCACGACGCAGTTTGACAATTCCATACTTCTCCATCGTTTTCAATGTGCGTGACAGACTACTGCTTTTGCGCCCGGTCATTTCTTCCAGCTCTTTAAGAGACTCAGGGTGACGCTCATCGATCACTTTAAGTAACACCTGGTTTTGTTCACTCAAAACCTGAGCCGCTGATTTTAAAGATTCAAACCAGACTTTCGGTTCGTTTACTTTTGGTTTGTACTCACCGCGAACTATCGCGTGAGTACGTGCCCGGAACTCCTGTGGCGTAGCAATACCTATTCTAAGACGCTTTCTTTTCACGGTGACACCTCAATAATCGCATCGACGGCTTTTTCAAAGTCATCCACTAACTGTTCGACGCTGGTAAAAGAAGAATTTGTTCGCTCACTTTTGCCCGTCTTGCCTGATATTTAATGCGGAATCCGGATTCATAGTAATACTCAAATCCGTTCAGGTCCAATAAGGTTTCAAGGGTTTAATTCACGGCCTTTTCCCCTCCATGAGTTAACATCAGATGTTAACTCTATCCCCTTTGTTTTTAATTGTCAAGGTCGATGGTTTGTTTGCCTCCCGAAGCAAACCACGCTCCCAAATACAGTCAAGTTTGATCTCCCTGTATCTGCTCTGATCTGGGGCATTTTGCCCCGACGGGGTACAATGCCCCCGCTTTTATGATTCGTAAACATATGTAATTATTGATAATCAATTTGGCACGAGGGTTGCGATTGGTTTCTGTGAACCCGTTCCCGGAGGTCTGCAATGAATGTCACCCAACCGCTTGACCAGCATCTGAAAATTCTTCTTGCCGAAGACGACCGCGAATTGCGTGAACTGTTGGCGTTTTCGTTGTTCCGGGTCGGTTATACTGTTACGAGCTGCAGTAACGGACTGGAACTGCTGGAGCGTCTGGACTACCGCCAGAGTGAGGATCAGGAGCGGTATGATCTGGTGCTGACCGATCTGCGCATGCCGGCACTGACCGGTCTGGAGGTGCTCGAAGCGCTGCACGATCTTCCCGACTTGCCGTTTGTTATCTGCATGACTGCTTTTGGTGACAGTGCGACCCATGAGGCCGCAAAGGCGCTGGGAGCAACCGAGACAATTGATAAACCGTTTGACCTCGATCAGTTGATCGCGCTGATCAATTCTTACTTCCCCGCCACGAGCGGGGCAACGTCTCAGCAAAGGAGCTTATCATGACAAACCAGCGCAAATTGTTGCCATTGGTGTTCGCAGTGCTGCTGATCCTGGGGTTCGGTGTGGTCGCGCCCGTCGCCGTTCACGCCCAGGAACAAGGGGTGGAAAACCTGCGCCAGAGTGGTCAGGCGTTTCGCAGCGTCGCTAAAAAGGTTTCCCCGGCGGTCGTTTTTATCCAGGTCGAGCAGGAAGTTTCCCGACGCAACCCATCACAATATTTCTCGCCTTTTGACAGCCCGTTCAATGACGAATTTTTCCGCCGTTTTTTCGGACAGCCTCCGCGCTCGCAGCGTCCCCGTCAGCAGGCACCCCAGCGCCACACAATTGGTCAGGGGTCAGGATTCATTATCTCGCCCGACGGCTATATCCTCACCAATAACCATGTGGTTGAGGACGCCGACAAGGTCCGTGTGACGATGCAGGATGGACAGGAATATGTTGCCGAGATCGTTGGCACCGATCCACCGAGCGATCTGGCGGTGATCAAGATCGACGAGAGCGATCTTCCTTTCTTGCGGCTGGGTGATTCCGAGCAGCTTGAGGTTGGCGACTGGGTGCTCGCGGTGGGGAACCCTTTCGGTCTCTCCCATACCCTGACCGCCGGGATTGTCAGTGCCAAGGGGCGCAGCGGCATGGGACTCAGTGACTACGAGAATTTTATCCAGACCGATGCCGCGATCAATCCGGGCAATTCCGGGGGACCGCTGGTCAATCTCAATGGCGAGGTGGTGGGGATCAGTACCGCCATTTTCAGTCGCAACGGCGGGTACATGGGGATCGGCTTTGCCATTCCGGTCAACATGGCCAAACAGATTCGGCGTCAGTTGATTGAGCACGGTGCGGTGATTCGTGGTCGGCTCGGCGTCTATATCCAGGATCTGACCAGGGAACTGGCGCAATCGTTCGGGCTGGACAACGAACAGGGGGTGCTGGTGTCGCAGGTGCTGGAGGACACCCCCGCTGCCGCGGCAGGGCTCAAACGCGGAGATATCATTCAGCAACTTGATGGCAAAGATGTCGGCAAGGTCACGGATTTCCGTAACCGTATTGCACTCACGCCGCCCAGGACGCGTGTCACGCTGCGGATTCTGCGTGATGGCAGGACGCGGCTGATCACTGCAACGATCGGCAAGCTGGATGACGCCCAAAGTGCCGCTGCCGCAGGTGAGCGCGATGTGCCGGAGCTGGGACTGAACTTGCAGGAGCTGACGCCGGAGCTGGCCGCGCGCCTCGGCTACGAGGGGGAGCGGGGCGTGGTGGTCGCGGCAGTAAAACCGGGCTCGGCTGCTGCTGACGCGGGACTTGAGCGTGGCGTGCTGATTCAGGAAATCGATCGTCAGGTGGTCACCAGCCCTGCCCAGGCGATCAAATTACTGACCAAAGGGAAGGCTCATCTGCTATTGATCAGACAGGGTGAAGGTTCACGCTATCTGGCCTTGAAATTAGCCCAATGATGGTTGCTACAGGCGGAGGATGGAAAACGTTTCGCTGCGCGAGAATGCCATCGGCGGCGTTCTCTCCTTGACAATTTTCCATCCTCCTCCCTATGATGCAGCGATGAAAGACATGGCGCGGCATGAGTGATTATCCCCTGTTATTCAATGTCACCGGGCAGCTGTGCGTGGTGGTTGGTGGTGGCACGGTCGGTTCCCGTAAGGTGCGTGGCCTGTTGAACTCTGGCGCGCGGGTGCGCCTGATCGCGCCAGAAGGGAACTCCGTATTTCAGGACGTCCCGTCAGTTGAGGTGATAGCCCGTCACTTTCTCCCCGCCGATCTTGACGGGGCCTGTCTGGCTTTTGCTGCAACCGATGATCGCGCAGTCAACGTCGCTGTCGCCGCAGCGGCGCGCGCGCGCGGCATCCCCGTCAATAGTGCCGACGATCCCGCTGCGGGCGATTTTACCCTGTCGGCAACACTGCAGCGAGGTAAACTGTCGATCTCGGTCGCCACCGCGGGGGAAAGCCCGCTGTTGGCGGTTGTACTGCGCGACCTGCTGGCCGAACAGTTCGGTGAGGAATGGGGGGCGGTTGTTGCCATTGCGGCGGCATTGCGCCGAAAGAAATTGACACCCGGTATGAAAAATTTCTATAATCCGCAGGTTTTACAGCAACTGTTGGCTGCTGGACTGCCGCAGTTGCTGGCGACCGGCGACATTGTTGCGGTCGATCGTTTGTTAACGGAGCACCTCGGCCCGCGCTGGACTCTTGCCGCGCTGGATGTGCGGCTTTCGGAAGAAATGATATGAGCGTCAATCTGCTGTTGTTTAAAATCACCCTGCTTTTGTATTTCGTGGCCACCGTCTTCTATCTGATCGATGTTCTCGCGCAGAAGGATGTGGCCGGGAAGATGGCCCGCTGGGTTCTCAGCGGCGGATTCCTGTTGCACTGCATCACTCTCGGTGCACGCTGGATCGAAGCAGGACATGCGCCGATGGCGAGCCTGCACGAGTCATTGTCCTTCTTTGCCTGGGCCATTGTCGGCATCTTTCTCCTCTTCGATCTGCGCTATCGTCTGGCGGTACTCGGTGCCTTTTGCACACCATTGGCCCTTGGCCTGATGATCTTCAGCCTCGGCGCGCCGAGGGAGATCAAGGAGCTGAATCCGATCCTCGACACCTGGTGGTTTCCGGTGCATGTCAGTTTGGCCTTTGCCGGGTATGCGGTCTTTGCCATCGCTTTTGCTGCCGGGATCATGTATCTGATTCAGGAGCGCCTGCTGAAGAAGAAGCGCTTTTCCGGGCTGTATTTTCGCCTTCCGGCCCTGAACACCCTCGACAGCATCAACTATAAATGCCTGTCCTTCGGCTTCCCGCTGATGACCATGGGGATCGTTTCCGGCGCGATCTGGGCCAATATGGCCTGGGGTGGCTACTGGCGCTGGGATCCGAAAGAGACCTGGGCGCTGATCACCTGGTTTCTCTATGCAGCATTGCTGCATGGTCGGCTGACCGTCGGCTGGCGGGGGCGGCGGGCGGCGATTTTCTCCATTATCGGTTTCCTCTGCCTGCTTTTCTCTTTCCTCTGCGTAAACTGGTTTCTTTCCGGTGAACACAGCTTTCGTGCATTGGCCGGGGGCTGATCGGTATGAATATTATTGTCGTTGGCCTTAGCCACAGAACCACGCCGGTGGAAATTCGCGAGAAGGTTGCCTTTGCGCCGACCGAGATGGAAAAACCGCTGCGGCAAATGCTCGCCCTGTCGACAGTCAACGAGGCGGTGATTGTTTCGACCTGCAATCGCGTCGAACTCTACGCCTGTACCCGCGACATCGATAACGCGATCGTTCAATTGCGGTGTTTTCTCGCCGATTATCACAATCTTGATAACGCGGTGCTGGCACCCCATCTCTATGACTACTACGGCGAAGATGCCATCCGTCACGTCTTCCGTGTCTCTTCCAGCCTCGATTCGATGGTTCTTGGCGAACCGCAAATTCTTGGTCAGATCAAGACCGCCTATGCTTACGCCACCGAGCACAAGACCGCCGGGCTGATTCTCAACCGTTTTTTGCATAAAGCATTTTCCGTTGCCAAGCGGGTGCGTACCGAGACCAGTATCGCCAGCAGCGCGGTTTCAGTGTCGTTTGCCGCCGTTGAACTGGCGCGTAAAATATTTGAAAAGCTCGAAGATAAAACCGTCATGCTGATCGGTGCCGGCGAGATGTGCGAACTGGCGGCGCGCCATTTTGTCAGTAACGGTGTGCGCTCGGTCCTTGTCACCAACCGCACCTTTGCCCGCGCCGAGAAGCTCGCTGATGAGTTCGGCGGTCGCCCGGTGCCGTTCGCAGAATTCGCCGATTATCTGCCGCAAGTCGATATCGTGCTGACCTCGACCGGTGCCCCTGATTTTGTGCTCAGTGCCGAAAAGGCCGAAGAAGTGATTCGGCGGCGCAAGAACAAACCGATGTTCATGATCGATATTGCCGTGCCGCGTGATATTGACCCGCGGGTTAACGACATCGACAATATCTATCTCTACGATGTTGATGATCTTCAGGGGGTGGTGGCCGCCAACCTCAAGGAGCGCAAAAAAGAAGCAAAAAAAGCTGAAATGATCGTCGAACAGGAGATTGGCCAATTTTTTCGCTGGCTCGGCAGTCTGGATGTTGTGCCGACCGTCGTTGCCCTGCGCAGGAAACTCGAAGATATCCGGCGCAGCGAACTGGAAAAGACTTTCGGTAACCTCAAGGGCCTGGACGAAAAAGAACGCAAGGCCATCGAGGCGTTGACGGCGGCAATTATCAACAAGGTGCTGCACCACCCGACATTGTTGCTTAAACAGAGCAGCAACGATGCAACCAGCGACGGTTATATCGATGCGGTGCGGGCACTCTTTAATCTTGAAACCCCGAATCCCGACAATGAAATAAAACCCCTCGACCACTTCGATGGCGAGGGCAAAAGGAGTCATGGTTAAATGAGTAGAAAATTGTTGCGTATCGGTACTCGCGCCAGCCAACTGGCCCTGTGGCAGGCAAACTGGGTCAGATCCGAGCTGGAAAAACGCTATCCTGATCTGGAAGTCACCCTGACCAAGATCAAGACCAAGGGGGATAAAATCCTCGATGTGCCGCTGGCAATGGTCGGTGGCAAGGGGCTGTTTGTCAAGGAAATCGAGGAAGCGATGTTGCGCGGCGAGATCGATATTGCGGTGCATTCGATGAAAGATGTGCCGACCTATTTTCCCGACGGACTGGCGCTACGCTGTATCACCGAACGTGAAGATTGTCGTGACATCGTGATCTTGCGTCCCGGTGTTGCCAGCTGGAGAGATCTGCCGCAAGGGGCGCGGATTGGCACCAGTGCCCTGCGCCGCAAGGCGCAGTTGCTGCACATCCGTCCCGATCTGGCGATGGTCGATATTCGCGGCAATGTCGAGACGCGGATGCGCAAACTGACCGAAGATAATCTCGATGCGGTGATTCTGGCGGCAGCCGGGATGCACCGCCTCGGATTCTCGGGGCAGATCGGTGAATATCTGCCGGTGGACGTGTCGATCCCCGCCATCGGTCAGGGGGCGCTGGGGATTGAATCACGGATCGATGACGACGCGACCAACGCGATGATCGACTTTTTCAACCATCCGGAAACGGATTGGGCGGTGCGCGCCGAACGCGCCTTCCTGAAGCGTCTGCAGGGCGGTTGTCAGGTGCCGATTGCCTGTCATGGTACCGTGGCCGGAGATGCCCTGACGTTGACCGGTTTTGTTTCCGATTGCGAGGGGGTACGTTGTTTGAAGAAGGTCGCCTGCGGCCCGGTTGCCGCCGCCGAGAAGCTCGGTACCTCGCTGGCCGACGACCTGCTGATTCAGGGCGCGGGGGCGATCCTCAACGAAGTTTACGCACACGAGACATTCAACGTCGACAAGGAAGACGTCTGATTTCCAAAGAATTCGGACGGTTTTCACCACGAAGCTCACAGCGGCCACGAAGAGTGCCCTTGGGCAAACCCCATTGGGATGATGATTTCTTCGTGAGCTTCGTGCTCTTCGTGGTGAGAAAATGATTGACTGTTTTACGGTTCAGATTTTTGATGAAAGAATGATTTCCCGCAGGAATGTCCTTGCGGGTTTTGCGAACGGAATAATGACGTGAGCAAAGGTATTGTCTATCTGGTGGGTGCCGGACCCGGCGATCCGGGGTTGATGACCGTCAAGGGGCGCGACTGTTTGCGTCTCGCCGAGGTGGTGGTTTACGATTATCTGTCCAATCCGGTCTTCCTTGATGATGCTCCGGCAGCCGCCGAGCGCATCTATGTTGGCAAGAGCAAGGGACGGCACTATGCGCCGCAGGACGAGATCAATGCCCTGCTGGTCGAGAAGGCGCGGGCGGGTAAAATCGTTGTTCGGCTCAAGGGGGGCGACCCCTATGTTTTCGGTCGTGGTGGTGAAGAAGCGCAATATCTGCACCGCCATAAAATCCCCTTTGAGGTGGTTCCCGGTATCACCGCCGCGTTTGCCGCCGCCGCTTATGCGGGGATTCCCTTGACCCACCGCGACTACACCACCAGCCTCGGGCTGGTAACCGGCCACGAAGATCCAGCGAAAAAAATGTCGAGTCTTGACTGGGAGAAGCTGGCGACCGGCGTTGGCACCCTGGTTTTTTATATGGGGATGGCAAACCTGCGCGTCATTGCCGAACAGTTGATGGCTCACGGGCGCGCGCCGGAAACGCCGGTCGCAATTATCCGCTGGGCGACCACCCCCCGGCAGGAAACTGTGGTGGCGACCCTGGCCGATGTTGTCGTCAAGGCCCGCGAAGCGAAGATCAAACCCCCGGCGGTCATTCTGGTTGGCGAAGTGGTCAATCTGCGTGATGAATTACGCTGGTTTGACAATCGGCCCCTCTTCGGCAAGCGGGTGATGGTGACCCGCGCCGCAGCTCAGGCCCGAGAATTCGCTGCACTGCTGACAGCACTCGGCGCCGAGGCGGTCTGCTGCCCGACGATTGAAACGGTTGCTCCCGCCGATTGGACCGATCTCGATGTCGCCATCGCCGGTCTGCCGCGCACCGATTATCTGATTCTGACTTCGGCCAATGCGGTTCGCTTTTTCTTTGCCCGGTTGACAGAACTGGGGCAGGGCGTTCGTGCTCTCGCCGGAGTCAAGATCGTTGCCGTCGGGCCGAAGACCGCCGGAGCAATTGAAGAACGCGGCATCTACGCAGATCTGATGCCGAGTGATTATCGCGCCGAAGGGGTTGTCGAACTGCTGATTGAAAAAGGGGTCAAGGGTTCCCGCGTCCTCTATCCGAAGGCCAATCTGGCGCGCGACCTGATTCCGAGCAAGCTGCGCGCGGCCGGGGCACTGGTGAGCGATCCGGTTGCCTATCGGACGATTGTTCCCGAAGGCGATGGCGTGCGGATTCGTGCCATGCTCGCAGCCGGCGAGCTTGACGTCGTGACCTTTGCTTCGTCGTCAGCGATCGATAACTTCATGAAGATGGTCGGGGATGAGGCTCCGCACTTGCTGGACCGTGTGGCGGTCGCTTCAATCGGTCCGTTGACGACCAAGACGGCGCTCAGGCAGGGGATTTCTGTCGCTGTTGAGCCGGAGCAGGCGACGGTTGACGATATGCTCGCGGCGCTTATCGCTTATTATCAGACCCGGCCTTAAACTTAACGTGCCGCACCGGAGGTAAACAGATGGTTTTTCCAGAATTTCGAGGTCGCCGTTTACGGCGTAACGACACCCTGCGCCGCATGGTTCGTGAGACCCACCTGCGGGTCGATGATTTTATCTACCCGATGTTTTCGGCGTTCGGCAAAAATATCAAAAAAGAGATTGCATCGATGCCGGGGATTTACCAGCAATCGATTGAACATATCGTTGCCGAGGCCAAGGAAGTTCATGCGCTCGGGATTCCGGCGGTGATTCTGTTCGGGATTCCTAAGGAGAAGGATGCGGTCGGTTCCGACGCCTACAGCGATAGCGGGATCATTCAGGAGACGATCCGCGCGATCAAGGCTGAGGTTCCCGAGCTGCTGGTGATTACCGATGTCTGTATGTGTGAATACACCGATCACGGTCATTGCGGGATCATCAAGAATGGTGATGTTGATAATGACGAAACATTGGAACTCCTTGCGGCCGAGGCGCTTTCACATGCGCGGGCCGGTGCCGATATCGTCGCTCCGTCCGATATGATGGACGGGCGGGTGCTGGCGATTCGCGAAGCGCTCGATGAAAACGGTTTTGAGCATATTCCGGTGATGAGCTACGCTGTCAAGTATGCCAGCGCTTACTACGGACCGTTCCGTGACGCCGCTGATTCGACGCCGCAATTCGGTGATCGCCGTTCGTATCAGATGGACCCGGCCAACCGGATCGAAGCATTTCGGGAGGCGCAACTCGATGTCCAGGAATGCGCCGATTTCCTGATGGTCAAACCGGCGCTGGCCTATCTCGATATCCTGCGCGATCTCAAGGATCGTTTCGACCTGCCGCTGGTCGCCTATAACGTCTCGGGCGAATATTCCATGGTCAAGGCCGCCGCCGCCAAAGGCTGGATCGATGGCGACCGGGTCATGCTCGAAACGCTGCTCGGCATGAAACGCGCCGGTGCCGATCTGATCATCACCTATCATGCCAAAGAGGCGGCGCGTTTACTTAATGGTTGAATTGTGTGCTGAACTATTTTGTATAATGGGGGCGACCACTGGTCGCCCCTGTTTGCTTTTCACGGGAGAATCATGATCGAACCGTTTTTTCAAAAAACAGTCCTGACCAACGGTTTGCGGGTCGTCACGGTTAATCAACCGCAACTGCACAGCGCCGAGATGGTTTGTTATGTCGGTGTTGGAAGTCGTAACGAAACGCCGGCGACGGCAGGCACATCGCATTTTCTTGAACATATGTTGTTCCGCGGAACCGCCGAGCATGCCACCAGCCTGGAGCTGGAAAGTGCTTTTGAAATGATCGGCGGCGCGGTGAACGCGTCCACTGACGCTGAAACAACCTGCTTTCATTCGCGCCTGCATCCGCAACGACTGGCCGAGGGGGCGCAACTTTTTGCTGCAATGATCCGTCGTCCCCGGTTCGGGGATTTGGAGGTTGAACGTAAGATTATTCTTGAAGAGGCGATGGAAGACCTCAATGAAAAAGGGGAGATGATCAATCCCGACTATCTCACCGGACAACTGTTGTGGCCGGGGCACCCTCTGAGTCTGCCGACAATCGGCACCCTTGAGGCCATTCGTGCCCAGAGCCTGGACGGTTTGCGCCACTACCTGCAACAATATTACACTCCCACCAACATCGTTCTGACCGTTGCCGGGGCGGTGGAACATGGGGCGGCGGTGGCCGCTGCCGAAATGGCTTTCGGTGATTGGCACGGCATCCCGGCACCGCCACCACAGCGGCTTCCCCTCCCGGTCGAGACCGCCTTGCCGGAGCTGGCCTGGATTCGCGATTCCGATTCACAGATCAACCTGCAACTGGCCTTCCCCACCCCCGGTCGGGACGATGAACGACAGATGTGTTTCCGCGTGTTGCGCCGGATGCTGGCCTGGGGGGGGACCTCACGCCTGATGCATGGTTTGCGCGAGCGGCTCGGTCTGGTTTATCATGTCGATGCCAACCTGAGCATGTTTGTCGATGGCGGAGTTTTTTCCATCGATCTGACGACAACGCCGGTGAATCTGGTTGCGGCGGTCGGTGAAACCCTGTCGATTCTTGCCGCGGTGCGCGACACTCCGGTCACTGTTGAGGAACTGACGCGGGTCAAGCAGAGTTACCTTTATGCCCTTGACTTCAGTCGCGATCATGCCGAGGAAATGGCCACCCGCTATGGCTGGGGGGAACTCACCGGATGTGTGCGTGACATTGAGCAGGATCGGCATGATATCGAAGCGGTGACTGCGGCCGACCTGCTTGCCGTTGCCCGCGATGTATTTCGCGGGACGCTGTTGAAAGGTGCTATCGTCGGCCCGTGGAAAAAGACCGATATTACCGCAGTCAAAAAATTGCTGGCAAAATTTTAACGCGGAAAATCATCTGAACGGTTCGCTTGTTCGCTCGTTTGTGGCAGAATCTACCTGTAACCGGGGGCGCCCCACTGATTGAGAAAGGTTATGGCGGATGAAATTCATCAATCAATTGATCGCGGGTTTACTCTTACTCGGGTTCACCGTTCCGGTTTGTGCCGCTGATGTTCCCCGGTTGACCGTGCGCGGCGCAGCGACGATTGCCGTTCCGGCAGATCGAACCGTGATTGAACTCGCGGTAGAAACCGGGGCAGATAACGCGAAGCAGGCCATCGAAGAAAACTCCGAAATCATGATTCGGATCATTTCTGTGCTTGAAGAGCTCGGCCTGGCGGAGGATGAATTCGCAACCGGCCAATTGCAGTTGCAGCCCCAGTGGAATTATTCCACCCAGGAAGGCGCTCCCGCGGAAATTATCGGCTATCGGGCGAGCAATCGTGTCAGCGTCAAGACGACCCATCAGTCTTTGATCGGGCAACTGATCGTGGCGGCGACGGATGCTGGTGCCAATGCCCTCGGACAGTTATCTTTCGACCTGTCGAATCCACGAAAATATCGCTCTGAAGCGATTGTAAAAGCGACCGAGAACGCGTTCAGCGATGCCCGGGCGCTGGCGGCAGCAGCGGATATGCGCATTGTCCGGGTCGCGGAATTGCGTCTCGATAATGCCCTTCCGCCGCGTCCGGTGATGCTGGCGGTGGAAGTATTTTCCGCCAGCCGCAGTGCGCCGCCAATCAAGCCCGGCGATGTCTCGTTGCACGCCGCAGTGACCCTGGTCTGCGAGATAGCCCCGAACCGGTAAGTGGAAATGGAGTTGCAAAGATGATGAACACAAAGCGGATCGAGCAAAGCGTCGCCGCATTTTGCTCGCAAGCGGCAGCCAACACCCTTGATCTGCCGACGCATGAGCCCGCCTGGGGTGGACCGATCGTCGGCGTTGCTGCCGGTGATGACCCTTACTTTCAACGCTTCAAAGAGGATATCGGCCCGTTTTACTGGACCCCCCTGGAGGTTTTTTGTCAGGCATATCCTCAGCACAGTTGCCGCGCCGACGAATTGCGGGTTATCAGCTATGTCCTGCCGCAGACCGCTGCGACGCGGACCGATCAACGGCACGCGACAGCACTGCCCGCCGAACGCTGGGTGAGATCGCGCTATTTTGGCGAGCTCTTTAATGAGGCCTTGCGCGATCATCTGGTTAAATTTCTGGTGCAGAGCGGTTATCCAGCCGTTGCGCCCGCCCGGCAACCCGGTTTTGCCTATCGTCAATCGCCACGCTTTGGCATTGCCTCTAACTGGTCGGAACGTCACACCGCGTTCGTTGCCGGACTCGGTACCTTCGGTCTCAGCGACGGATTGATCACCCCACTGGGTAAGGCGGTGCGCCTCGGCTCGGTGGTGACTGCGCTCCAGCTGCCCCTTTCGCCGCGTCCTTATGGAGATGATCCGCACGCTTATTGCCTGCATCACGCCAAGGGAAGCTGTCGGGCCTGCGCCGGTCGCTGCCCGGCGCAGGTGATCGGTCTGAACGGACATGACAAGGACGGTTGTGCGGCCTATATCCGGAACGTGACCGCCCCCCATAGCCGTGAAACCTATGGTATCGATGCGACCCCCTGCGGTCTGTGCCAGGTGAAGATTCCTTGTGAAGCGGGGATCCCCGCGGCATTGCAAAAAGCCTTTTCAGGCCGATCCGGGGCCAAAAAGAGTTGAGTTTTATCCTCTTTCCGGCTATCGTTCCCTGTTTCTAATCATCAGTGCAACGGAGAAAATTAATGTCTGGAATACTGCGTTACGGCCTGTTTACCGCCGTTATGATAACCCTGCTCATCTTTAGCGGATGTGCTGAAAACGATCATGATGAAGATCCGCCCCGCCTGACGGCGACAGTTGAGCTGTCCGGCACCGCGAGCTACGCGACGAACGATCTGTCCGCCGTTATCACCATCAGCGGCCAGATCGAAGCCGGGTACGGCGATCTTGAATTCGAGAGTGATACCGCGACCGTGACCTTTGGCGGGGTATCGGGGGGTGCTCCGCTCCTTGATTGGACGGCAGCGGTCACCAATCTGCAACCGGGGAGTAACATCATTGTTGTCTCTGCATCGGATCAGATCGGCAATCGCACTCAGGTATACCTGAACATTCTTGTTGACCAGACTCCACCGACGGTCAGCGTTTACCAGATTTTGACGCCGACCTCGCTGTTGTCGCAGGTTATCGGCGGCAGCGTTGAGGACAGCGCCACGCTTACTGTCGACGGCACCCCTGTCCCGGTCGATCAGTCACTGTGGGAATATCCGGTGTCAGGGCCAAGTGCCACATATAATATCGTCGCGATCGACCCGGCGGGCAATTACAACAGTCTGCTGGTGCCGATCACGGTCGATCCGGCGGTGCCGGGGTTGTCCATCCATCCTCCGGCGCGGATGAACGCGACATACAACAGCCTGATCTTGAGCGGAACGCGGGGCGGGGTAGCGGCAACCGACATTTTACTCGTCTTTAACCCGTTTTTGACAGCGACAGCGACAGCGGTCATCAACTCCGCAACTGTCGCTGACGGCTGGGAGGTCACCCTGACCGATATTCCTGCCGGAATTACGCTGGCGACCGCAACCTTGTACAATTCCGCCCCGGCCTACAACAGTGCCACCGTGCCGGTGGCGACGACGCGGATTTATTTTGATATTTCCGGCCCGGCCCTCACGGCGTTCTCCCCGGCAGCCAATTCGGTCACCGCTTCACCCGCAGCCACGGTAACTTTCCGTTTCAACGAGAGCATACAGCTGCTTGACAATAACGGGTTTCTTGTCGACCCGGCGACCGGGCTGGGTAACCTCTTTGCATTGACGGCTGACACCGGAGCGGTGGTCAGTGGCACATTGACCTACGATGACCTGACGCGAACCGCGACCTTCGCCCCGGATAGCGATTTGATGCCGGGTGCCATTTACCATGCCGTCCTGCTGAAAGATGATGTGAACTACCGGATTGTTGATCTGGCGGGGAATACGATTAACAATGCAACGCTGACCGACTGGACCTTTACGACCGCAGCTCAATAGTTGATGGCGTCGCAAAAAGTCCACCCTACTGCGTTACGCTGCTTTTCAGGACCTCGACCTGCCTGATGCAGGCCTTCGCCCCTGAAAAACCACCAGGCCTTGTAGGACGAAATTTTTGCTTAGCCATCCTTTGAGCTTTTGCGAGTGCATCAATCGTTATTCAGTGTATCAATAGACCAGCAACGGGCCGCATTCTTTGGTGAATGCGGCCCGTTGTTTCAGTGCACTGCTTCAACGATGAACTCGGGGGGGTCAAGGATCGCCTGCTTGACCGCACAGGCGTCGGTTGCTTTGATAATCGCCTTGCGGTACTTCTCCGGAAAGTTTTCCGGCAGCTGGATGCTGATTTTGACCCGATCGATTTTTCGGATCTCCCCTTTTTCTGTTTCCAGCGTCAGTTTCATCCCGCTGGTATCGATATCACGTTGCTGACAAAAACGCAGGGCGAAGAAGCCGGCACAGGTACCGAGGGAAGCCAGAAAGAGGGCGAAGGGGGATGGTGCGGCATTGGTGCCACCGGAGGTGAGCGGCTGGTCGGTCGCGACGCTGAAACCGTCGAAGGCGGCATGTACGGCAACGCCGCCGGGGAAAGAGATCTCCATCATGTTATTTCTCCAGGGGGTGTTGAGGGGTGACCGGTTCGATGCGGATATTATCAAAATAGACCGGCACCCGACTTTGTTTTCCTTCACGGAAGAGGATCAGGTGAACCATACCGGTTGCGGGTGAAACGGTAAAGTCAAAATTGTGGGATGCCCATTCCTGCGGCCCCTCCAGCCGCACGCCAACCTGCGCGGCGAGCAGATTATCCCGTAACTGTTTTTCGGTGAACTGATCTCCAATCCACAAAAACTCTTTAAATTCAAGGACACCGACGCCGGCCTCCCCCTGCTCCGGCAGATCGCCGCGAAAATCGAAAGTAACCCGGTAATTTCCCTGCGGATTTACCGCCAGAGGTGAAAAAAATCCGAGGGAGTTAACCCCCTCGTTGCCGCGAAAGATCCAGCAGTTACTGCCGTCCACGCCCGCTCCCCGAGCGATGCCCGAGGTGCGTTGCAGATGCTCGATAAAGGTTTTCCAGTAACCGAGCTGTTCGGAGTCATCGTCCGCCGGGCGATTGCCACCAATCCGCGGGAAGAGAGACAGTTGCGGATCTCCGTCAAACGTTTCGCTGATCGGCGGCATGGGGGGGGGCGGCTCTTCCGGGGGGGGCTGCGTCCCGGTTGTTGGCGGGGGAGGTGGCTGAGGCGTCTGCACCGCTTCTTTGACCGGTTCCTCCGCCTGGCGTTTGCAGCTGCTCAGGGCGAAGGTGCCGATGAGAACGAAAACGACAAAAAGCACCTCTGGCCGACGCAGTAATTTAATGCGTAGATTCATTGCTGCACCTTTGCAGGTTGTTCGCGGGCAATCAATGTGCGCAGATAATCTTTGATCTGCGGAAAGTAGAGCGGTGACCAGTTGCGTTTCAGCAATTCATCGACCATGCTCTTCGCCTGATCAACACGGCCCATTTCAATCATGATCCGTGCGACTTCGATGGTCAGAAACGGGTTGTCCGGAAAAATCTCCTGTGCGCGCGCAAACATTTCAAGTTTTTTGTGGGGCAGATTTTTTTCCTCTGCGACAGCAGCCAGATTGAGGTATTCGAGAGCGTAGTAACGATCAGTTGCGACCGCCTGGGCAAGCAGGTCGAGAGCTTCATCGCCGCGCTTGAGCCGCCGCAAAATCTGGTAGAGCGCGAACTTGACGGAGGGGTCATCGGGGCTGCCCTCCAGCATCTGCCGGTAGATATCGTGGATTTTTTCATTCTGCATGAAGTTTTCGAGATAGAGTGCATTTTTACGCTGTTGCCATTTCAGGGGTGGTTCTCCGGACACCAGTTGCGGAGTGCGGAAGGCCTCGGCCAGATCGTTGCCAAGAAATCGGGTTTCAAGTGGTAACCCGTTCAGGTTGCTGCGACAGATGACCAGGTTGAGGGTTTTCCAGGCATTTTTTTTCAGCGTGTTGAGCAGCGCGTAGGTGATTTCGAGCAGGGGGGTTTTGATCTCGCCCCGGTAGAGAGGCTTGAAAAAATCCAGATCAAGGTAAACGACGACGTCTTCGCTCAGCTGCGGCAGTTGCGTGTAATGAACGATGTGCCATGGCACTCCGCGAATAACGGCAACAACGCTGCCGTCGATGTCCTCCTGAAACGAAGCCGCCTCGGCTTCGTTGATCGCGCCGAGATCGACCAGTTGGGTTTTCAGTTGTGCGCCTGAAAAGAGCTCTTTTTCGCCTTTGGTCGGTACCACCCACAGGACCCGGCTGAAATAACCGGCGGCCAGTGCGGCGGAAACCGTCATGTCGGTCAATAGTGGCGGGTCGGACGCAAAGGGGACAAGTTTGGGCACCAGCGCCTCAGCAGGCGCGCCCAGTAACTTCACGATATCGGCAGCGCTGTCGGTCGGCAGCGGAGCAAGAAAGGGGTTGTTTGCCATCAGGACCAGCGTCGGTTTTTGTTCCATGGTGTGCCGAAAAACGGGCAATGCCATTTCGGGCAATTCGACCAGCCGCGCCTTGAGCGGCGCGCTCAGCAAGGGGGTTGCCGCCGGTTGTTCGCGTTGGTTGGTCGCCGTTGCCGGTACCGGCCTGGCTGGCGTTGCAGGCGGTTCTTCTTTTACTGGAGGAGCTTCGCACGCCACGAGAATGGCCAGCAACAGGAATGGCAACAGGAATAGCCGGGAGGCGCGGATGATTTTTTGCGGGATAACAATCATGGTGCAGCAGTTCTCCTGTGGTGAATGGTAATCGTTGTCAGTGCTCCATTATAGGTAAGTTGAGAATAATGAACCAGTAAAAATACAAGGGACCATGATCCTCTTGTCCGGCACCGGTTATGATGCTAGAATCCGGCAACTTTTTCATAATGAGAGATCCATGCGGAAATTTATTGACATCTTCAGTTCGCTGAAACTGACCCTGGCCCTGATGCTCGGTCTGGCGCTGCTCAGCATCGGCGGTACGTTGCAGGCCGGGCCTGACGGACGTTTTGAACTCTACTATCAGAGTCTCTGGTTTCGTGGCTTATTTGCCCTGTTCTTTGTTCAACTGGCGACCTGTACGGTCAAAATCATCGGGCGTAATCGGCGCGATGCAACGACCTTGTTGCAGGCCGTGGCCGCTCGCAGCGGTCCTCCCGCCGGAGCAGCGGTCGCGCTGGGCGGAGCCGAGTCCGTGGCCGTGCGCGACGCGTTGGTGCGGCACGGGTATCTGCTGACGGCGGCGACGGGGGACGATATTCCGCTGCTGGCGCGTCGTGGACGACTCGGGCGTTGGGGGTCGACGATCGCACATCTCTCCTGCCTGCTGATTATTGTCGGCGCGTTTGCCGCTGAGCTCGGTTTTGTCGGGACGCTGAATATTTACAGCGGTGACAGCAGCACCAGCTGTTTTGACTGGGATCTGAATCGCGACCGGCAACTCGGATTTACCTTTCGGCTCGATCACTTTGAACCGCGTTATTATCCGATCGAGCTCAAATTCGGCGAAGTCAATGCCGCCGAAAAGACAGTTCTTCACGAGTACGTGACTCGTGAGGGAGAGACCGTCCAGCTGTCGCCCCCTGGCGTCAGCGCCGAAGTTCTCACCTTCTCCCCGGACGATCAGCACCTGATTCTCGGCATTTCCCGTGACGGCGATTATCTCGGCGAATACCATCTCTTTACTGGCGAACAAAAACTTGACAACCGGGTTGATCCGGGCGTCGACCTGCGCCTGCTCGGTTGGCGCGACCCCCTGTTGCGCCAGCTTCATAGCGAGGTGTCGATCCTCGAAAGCGGTCAGGTCGTCAAGCAGGGGGTGATCAGCGTCAATCACCCCCTGGTGCATCGCGGTATCGCTATCTATCAGACCGCTTATGCCAAAGATGACAAAGGCTTCTGGTATGCCGGTTTTCAATTTTCCCGCGATCCTGGCGAAGGGCTGGTGTGGGTCGCCTCAATCACTTTCGTCAGCGGCTTGCTGTGCGCCTTTTTTGTACCGTATCGGGCGGTTGGCGTCCGTCGTGACGCGGGGCAATTGATTCTCGAACCTTTGAGCGGTTTTCGCGGCGAGATCGGGCAGGACCGGCTGACAGCGTTGGCGGCCACGCTTGCCAGCGGCAACCCGCACTGACCTCTTGACGGCAATCATCCGGTCATGACCCGTACTCCCTCCCCGATCAGCGCCATCCACCATGCCTTCGACCAGGTTGTAGACCGGGTGGTCGCTGACTATACCGGAAACGGCGGGTCCATTCATTGTTCCCGAAGCGCAGCCGGTTGCGGCGCAAGGTAGCAATTTTCGAAAGCCTGGCGGTTACCGGGTGCTGACGCCCGTCAATACCCGCTCACCACTATTGTTTGATAAACTCCCCGACATCGGTCACCACCTTCGCGGGGAGGCCGAAAATACGTTTAAAAATACCGAATACCGTGTCGGACAACGAGGTGATGGGAATGGCCTCAACCGTGGGCTCATCACTCGCCCCGGTTACCTTGAACTGTGCGGTAATCAACGCTTTTTCCTCACCAGTCAGAATCCAGCCAGCCAAAGGAATCTGGGTGATAATGCGATCGACCGTGCGCAGCGGCTTGACCCCCATGACCAGAGCGAGGGTTTTGTTGGCGAGGTTGATATCGCCGATCAGCGACAGGTTCATGGCGTTACTCTTGATAAATAGGTCCTCGGTGTGCAACACCCCGTCGGTGATTTTGAACGAGGCGTCAAGTCGCTCAAACGGCATCCCCTCCCGCGCCATGTCAGGCAACTGAAACTGGAAGATCTGCGAGACATTCAAAATGGAAAAAACTTTGGACAAAATCTTGAAACGGCGTAGCACACCGTCTTTGATGCGCAGACTGACCCCGCCATTGAGGGTGTCGATGAATGTGCCGTTGAGCAACCCGTCGAGATAAAAACCGCTGATCATGTTGCCGCTAAGGGGCGCTTTTTTTTGCAGCAGACGCTCATAAACGGTTGCTGCCGCAAAATCACTGCCGTAACCGGAAACCCGCAGCCGGGAACGTGCACCCGGATGGTTTTCAAAGATCACCTGCCCAGTGCAAAATCCGGGATCTCCAGAGAAGGTCAGCGGATGAATGATCAATCTATTATCGCGCCAGACGATGCGTGCTTCGGCGTCGCGAAAGGTAAAGTTTTTGATCACCCCGTTTTCGGCCTTGACGGCGATATCGACGAAAACATCGTGATTTTTCTGTACATGGGGGACCGCTGGCAGCGCGGCGGTGGGTGTCAAGGCGGCGTGCGGCGCGTGCGGGTCACTCCATAAACCGATGATTTCATCGACATCGGCCCACTTTCCGGCAATATCAAGCTTGACTTTGACCTGGTCGTGCCAGTCGGCGTATCCGGTCACCGTCGCCGAGGTCCCCGCGGGCAGCCGAACACTGACCCGACTGAATTCGATGTGCTCAGCGCTGATGCGTAACCGGGCGTCGAGATCGTGCAGGGTGCGGGTGGGGGAATAAAAAATCAACTCATCGCCCCGGATTTGTGGAACGCGCAAGTCGATGTCGATGACCGGTGCGGTCAAGTCAGCAACATGCAGATCAAAGGCCGCCGGGGATGCACCGATCACTGCGGTCAAGCCGGTACCGTCAAGTTGCTCGGGGGTGATGTTGATCACTCCGTTGAGCGCGGAAATATCGGCGACAACGCCGTGCAGCGAGACGCCGACAGCGTTTAATTGCAGCGTTCCCGCATGGCGGGTCGGTTGTCCTGCTGCGCCGCTGAGCCGATAATTCCCGCTGATCGTTCCGGCGGGACGGAGTGTGGCCAGCTCCGGCAGGAGCGTCGTGAAGCGGGACACCGGTGTGGCAGGCGCCGCAATGTTCAGTTGAAAGGTTTGATCACCGCCGCGTTGCCTGGTCCCGTCGATGGCAAGAGTGATCAGCGGTATTTCCAGGAGGGCGTCGCCGCGCCACCGTTCAGGATCGGTTGCCGTCAGCGTGGCGGTGAAACGTCCGGGCTCGTCCACTCTTTTCAGCGGATGAGCGTCCCGGCTGACAGCGAACGGTGTCAGGTCGGCAACGAGCCGGATTTCGGGTGAGGTCAGTTGCCCGCCAAGGCGCGCGGTGAGCGGAATATTCCCGCTGAGGGCCAAGGCTGCGGGAAGGTTGAAGGGCAAAGTGGTCAAGACGTCAGATGACACCGTTGTGTCGAGGAACAGGTCAAGGGTACCCTCTGTTGCCGGATGGGTCACGGTGCCGGAGAAGCTCAGCGGCTGTTTGGCCAGTCGCCCGTGACCATCGCTGAAGGTCAGGATATCGTTCCTGAAATCGATGCTGAGTTCGCCAGCGGTGAATGACAGGCCGTCAGGGAGAGGGACGGCAAGATTCGACAGGCGGAGTGCGGCGCTTTTGATTGGCAGCTCGCGCCACGGCCCCTGCCATGCGGAAAGCTCTCCGGCAAAGGAAAATTCAGAACATTCCAGCTGGCCGCCAAGCGCCCCGGAGTCAACCGCCTCGGCGGGGAGCCAGTTTTGCAGTGCGGACTGAAAATTATTCAGTTCAGGGATCGTTCCGCTCAGTCGTCCGGCACAATAGCGGTTGTCCGCCGGGCCTGAGAGAACGATTTCCCCGGCGACGACCGCCGCACCCGTCGTCAGGCGCAGCTGGTCGATACGTTGTTCTTTCCCTGTCGTCCAGACCCCTGCCAGTGCCAGCTCGGCCAGGGGGAGAGTCCCCTGGTTCGGCAAGATGAGGCGCGGTTTTTTAGCGTTCAGTTGTGCTGCCGTGCGCAGACCGGAGTGGGGAGAACCGTCGAGTTCCAGCCGCAGCGTGAACGGGCCGTCGGCGGCCAGGGTGATGTCGGGGGGGAGGAATTGATTAAACATCGCGGCGGGCAGCGCCGCGGCGCGGATTTCCAGATCGGTCACAAGCTGGTGCCAGTCAGCCTGACGCGGGAGGGTGATCTTGCCGACCGCCTGCAAAGGGATTGTGTCGCCATTGCTGTTGATACGGGTTTGCAGCTGGAGCTTGATCGGTCGATCGAACGCCAGGTTGGAGACCGCGGCATTCATCTGGTCGAGGACCACGCTGTGTGGTTGTTGCGCGGAACCACCGTTCCAGATGATCTTGCCGTCGTGGATGCGCAGCGAATGAATCAAGGTCTGAAGGGTGCTTTGCGCTCCCAGGGTTACCCCTGTGCCGTTCGTTAAACTGTTTGCGACTGTGTTCAGACGCAGCACCGGTTGCAGCAGCGAGACGTGTGAAAAATCAACGCGCAACGCCAAAAGAGACAGCAAGCGCACCTTGAACATCAATTGCCTGGCGGTCAGCAGCGGCTCAGTTGCGTCATCCCCGATGACAATCCCATCGTAAGTGATGGCCAGGCCGAACCCCGGTGCCATGTGCCCCGCGCCGAGCTTGACCGGCTGCGCCAGAGCTTCGCTGAGCGATTTTTCGAGCGTGGCGCGATAATCGTTGATGTCAAACGTGCTGATGAAGACGGCGCAAGCCACCCCGATGATCAGGCCAACCAGGAGGGCAATACTGAGTAGCAGACGTCGTGGAGTCATAGTCGGGACAATCGCTCAGGGTCGTCAGAGGAATAACAGCTGGTATTCTAGCCTGAAAATGGTGCGATGAAAAGGTTTTCCGCAAAACCAGATTTTCCGCACCGGCGACGTGACACGGTTCAGGGCAAGGCCGCTGCGGGGACGATGGTGTCCAGAAATATTTTCAGATCAGCGGGCAAGGGCTGGGTGAAGTCGAGCGGTGCCCCGTTGAAAGGGTCGTTGAACGCCAGCCGCCGACAGTGCAGAAAGAGGCGCGGCAACCCTTCCGGGCAAGGTCCGCGATAACGGTGGTCACCGTAGAGCGGGTGTCCGAGCTCGGCCAGCTGGCGGCGAATCTGGTGCTGGCGACCGCTATGGATGCGCAGCTCCAGAAGCGTGGCGGCAGGGGAGCGACCGAGAACGCGAAAGGAGGTTGTTGCCTCCTTGGTTTTGCCTTTGGCCGGAATCACTGAAGTGAGGGTCTGGCCAGCGTAAAGTTCGCCGCGCAATTGACCGGAAACCAGCGCCAGATAGTCTTTTTCGACATCATGGCGCATGAAGAGGCGACCCAGTTCGGCACAGGCGCTTTTCCCCTTGCCGAAGAGCACCGGCCCTGAAGTGTCCAGATCAAGCCGTTGCACCGGCGCGACCATGAAACGGTTGCCACGCGCCTTGAGCAGGGCGTTGACCCGCCCGCTGAGATGATCGTCCTCGTGCCCAACTCCGGCGTGCATCGCCAGCCCCGCCGGTTTGGCCACGACCAGAATCTCCCGCGTCTCAAACAGGAGCTCGACGGCGGTCGGCGGCGGTGCGGGGGCGGCGAGGAGTTCTTGCAGTCGGCCACTGGCTGGCAGCTGCACCGTTGTCCCGGCGCGCAGGCGATCGGTCGCCCGCAATGGCCCCTGGTCGCCGCTGATCTTGCCGTTTTTCAGCAGTTGACGCAGATATGCGGCGGGAGCGGCGGGGATGCGCCGTTGCAGGAATTCAAGTGTGGTGAGTACGGCTTCGTCAGGTTGAATCGTCAAGGATTGCATAGTCGCCATCATAACAGTTTCGCTGCCGGGCGCGAGCAAAAAGTTGACACCGTTTCGGGTGCGTTGTATTAAAGGTTTTCTTATCAAATAAACAGGAGGTAGCGCGTGATAGAAATCGATTTTGACAAAATGGGTGGCCTGATTCCGGCGATTATTCAGGACTACGAGAACAATGAAGTGTTGATGGTGGCCTTCATGGATAAAAAAACGCTGGAGAACACCTTGCGCGACGGCAAGACCTGGTTCTTCAGCCGCACCCGCAACAAGTACTGGATGAAAGGAGAGGAATCGGGGAACACGCAGGAGGTCAAGGAAATCTACACCGACTGCGACGCCGATACCGTCGTCATCAAGGTCAAGCAAAACGGTCCCGCCGCGTGCCACACCGGCAATCGCAGCTGTTTTTATGTCAAATGGGAAGACGGCCAGTGGGTCGAGCACTCCAACCCGCTGTTCGACCCGGACGAGGTTTACAAGAAGAAATAATTATTTTCCAGCCCCGGTGGCCAATCAACTGAAGAGGATGAGATGAGCAACGAATTGAAAGTCGGTATCCCGAAAGGGAGCCTGGAGCAAGCAACCGTCGAGCTGTTTGACAAGGCGGGGTGGAAGATCAAGACCAGTTCGCGGAGTTATTTTCCGACCTGCGACGATGACGAAATGAAATGCAGCCTGGTGCGTCCGCAAGAGATGGCTGGCGTGCTCGAACGCGGCAAGCTTGACGTCGGCATTGCCGGGCGCGACTGGGTGCGGGAAAACGATTCCGATGTGATCGAAGTCTGCGAAATGGTCTATTCCAAGGTGTCGCGCCGCCCGGCCCGCTGGGTGCTGGTGGTGGCGCAGGATTCGCCGGTGCAGAAGCCCGCGGATCTTGCCGGGGCAACGATCTCGACGGAACTGGTCGGTTTCACCAAACGCTACTTTGCACAACAGAAGATCGCGGTTGATGTTGAGTTCTCGTGGGGAGCTACCGAGGCAAAGATTCTGACCGGGTTGTGCGACGCGATCGTTGAAGTGACCGAGACCGGCTCGACGATCCGCGCCAATAACCTGCGCATCGTCTGCGAGCTGATGGAATCGGTGCCGGTGCTGATCGCCAACAAGGATGCGTGGAACGATCCCTGGAAACGCACCAAAATCGAACAGATTGCGACATTGCTCAATGCCGCGCTGGCCGCCGAGGGGATGGTGGGGTTGAAGCTGAACGCTCCGTGCGACAAGGTCGCAGCGATTACCGCGATTCTGCCGAGCCTCAATCGACCGACCGTCGCGCACCTCTATCAATCGGACTGGGTGTCGATCGAAACAATTCTTCCCGAGAACCAGGTTCGTTCGATTATTCCCGAGCTGATCAAGCTCGGTGCCGAGGGGATTGTTGAATACCCGCTCAACAAGATCATCTGATTGATGCAGCTCGCGGTGAGATTATAATGTCCGGACCAAAATATCTGCTTTGCCCACAATGTGGCGTCGCCCGCTTCTTCATCGTCGATGAACAGGGGGATAATATCTACTTTCACGTCGATTTTTCTGGTACTCCGTTCCCGACTGAAGCCTCCGCCGCTGACCTTTCCGGGCGAGATTTTTCCGCCGTGCACTGCTGCGGTTGCTCCTGGGTCGGGACGCTGCGCAAGTTGGTCAAATATATCTGACCAGGAGCCTGTCCGAGAATGAATGACCGGCTGCAAACGAGCCACAATCTGCCCTCAAACTTCTGGGTTTTCGCTTCGGCCCTTATTTTCGGACAGGCTCCGGAGGCAGAACAAAAAAATGCGCGCTTGCCGGGAGGGCGGCGAAGCGCGCTAAAGGTGGAAGGAGGTTTGGTATGAAGAAGGTTCTCTTTCCTATTGGCGTGAAATATAACTTAATTGGTTTTGTTTGTCAAGAGGGCGAGTCATTTTTTTTCGTATTCCGGGATGATGATCCTTCACTCGGACTTCACAAAGGGTTGCCATGAGTTTGTCAATATGTCGACTTTGGCCCGAAAATCTTCCAGTGAAAAAGGTTTGAGCAAGCACTGGACATCACCGAGGCGCTTCCACCCTTCATCAAGCATCGTTTTTTGCGCCGTAACCATCAGCACCGGCGGGGTGTTCGGCAGGCGTTTGACCAGTTCGATCACGTCGAATCCGTTGAGACCGGGCATGTCAAGGTCGGTCACCACCAGGTCGTAACGATTATCGAGCAACAGGGTCGTCGCTGTTTCACCACAGGCCGCGAGGTCGACGACATAGCCATTCTTTTCCAAAATACGTTTGAGCAGATCGCGATAACGCGGTTCATCATCAGCGATCAGGGCTTTGCGGGGCATGGCACATCCTTTATGGCAGAGCGCAAGTTGTTGACAGACTCTTTTTGCTGGTCGCAGTTATCCATCCAAGAAAGGTGCCAATGGTTGTTTTTTCGCGGAAATGGCGGTTTTCTGGTGATTTTTTTGTGAAGGTTTGACAGCATCTGGCGACAAGTGTTTGTGCTGGTGGCGAAAATATGTCAGCAAAGAGTCAGGTCGTTCCGGGGTGATGTGTTCGTCAATGCGTCAAGCAGGCCCTTTTCATCGGGAGGATGAGAGTGGGTTGTTCTCTGGAAAGACAAACGCGTTATGGGTCAGGATGGGGTGCCGGAAGCTGGGGCGATTGGGTGATGAGGTCGACTGTTTTCTGTGAGAATATATGCCCTGTACTTCTCTTTCAGCAGTAGCCCCCCGGGTTTTATAAGAAATTATTCGAATTGCAGTGAATAACGCCGTATAAAGCAGTATAAATTCCTATAAAAAGGTGTACCGATGGACAAAAAATATGTGCTCGCCGCGAAGGTGCTGATCGAGCAGCGGTAGTAGAGATGGGTTGGAGATGAAATCATGAAAAAACCGAAAAGAAAACGCACTGCCGCCGAAAAGGCGGCGAAGAAGCGACGGCAAAAGGAGTACATGAGCATCTTCATCGGCGGGAAGCAGAAACGCGTCAAGCGACCACCCACTGTCGAAGGAATGGATGCCGATGAGTTCATCCGCAGGAATGCCGACCCCCTCTGGTTGCATCAGAATGAAATGTGGGAGGTGCTCTACGAGCGCGAAATGGACGAAGAAACTGAAACGCCCGAAACGTTCGAGAAGTCCAGTCCGGATGATATGCCGTTTTGAAAAAGAACAGGAGGGAGCAATGACCACCATTTCCCGAGCTGGCGACAATAATTGACAGAACCCTTTCCTGCTGGAACAAGTCGATGCAACTTGATCTCTTTTGTGACAACCGTCGCACGATCCGCCTCAACGACGCCGACGAGCTGCTGCGCGCCCTGCGTCTGGAGGACGCCCTTGCCGTCTATGCCGCGCTGCTGGTCGATGAGCCGGATGATGCCGAGCTGCTCGCCTTGCGGAAGCAGGTCGCGGTCTGGCACGAGAGGCTGAGTCTCTTTCATGCTGCGGTCTCCAGTGTCGAGGGAATCCATAGCCTGTGGCTGAATCTGACGCCGGAAACACCGCCCGCCCTCGCGGTTTCTTTGCTTCAGCTGCTGGTTGACGATCTGTGCCGCTTGCCTGCTCCCGAGCTGATCTATCGCCCCCCGCGGTTCCATTTGGGTACGCTGCTGCTGGACGCCGGTCGATGCGCCGAAGCCGCGTATTGGTTTGGCCGCGCGCTGGATGCTGGAATCAGCGAGCGTGGGCGCTTTCTGGCCTGGCGCGGCGCTGCCCTGACCAGACAGGGTGATCCGAATCTGGCGAAGAGCGCTTATCTTGCCGCTTTCATCGAAGGGCCACAAGAGGTTGACTTCGAGTCGCAGCTCAGCCCGTTGATTCAAGATCTGCTCGGCTCTTTGGAAAACGAGGAGCACGACTTCAGCGCCGAGGCTCTGCCCGCCTGGCTGCCGGTCTGGGGCTGGCTGCAGGGAGAGTTCGCGCTGCCCTTGCAGGACATTGTGACCGATCGCGCCGCTTTTGTTCAGGCCCTCGACGCTGCTCACGCCGCCCACAGCCAGCCAGTAGCCCGGCTCTGGTTCGATGATTTACGCTATGCCGAGTACCTGCGCACCGCGTTTCGCGATGATCGTGAACTGGTGCGGGTGCGACGCCGAATGCGGGAACAGAGTGATTTCATGTTCGAGGCCTACATGGAGAAGATGCGGCGAACGCTGGGGTGATTGGCGACCCGTTGAGCCGCCAGGTTGACGGAGCGGGGCTGATCGTCATTCGATACCCTCTGTCTTTCAGGAGCATGGTGTGTGATGTTCGAGAAAGATGCTTTGCGGCAACGATTCTAGTTTGCTGCCGAAGGGTCTCTTGTGGGAGCGGCTTTCAGCCGCGAAGGGTCTTCCAGCTTCAGCCAAAGGGCAGGGGCTGGCTGCGATGATGATATCGTTGCAGGGGCTTTCCTTGCAAAAGAAGTCAAGATTGTGTCCCTTGCGCGCGATCTTCCCCCGGCGTTAGACTGAAGGCAGAGGATTAAAGCTATGGACAAGAAACATCCCTGCCCTGATTGTAAAATGTGCCAATGGTGCAGCGACGATCGCTGTCGGCTGTGTCTGCGTGTGTCAACCGGTTGTCGGCGCAAGCTGAGCATGGCCGAGCAGATCGAACTCTACGAGAAAATCAATGCCGGGGGCGGCTCCGCCGCCGATAACACGGAATAGCATCAAGCCTGCCGCCGAAATCTTCAATGCCGATAACCGCGATCGAGTGCCACCAGTAATGCTCCGCCGCTGACGCATCCCGCCGCCAGCAGCAGCGGCAGTGTGAACCCGGCCTGCCGGTCGGCCAGCACCCCGGCAAGGATCGGGCCGAGCATCTGCCCAACGCTGAAAGCAGCGGTTAGTAATGCCGCTGCCCGCCGCCCGTCCGCTCCCATCCGGCGGTTCCCTTCACCCAGCGTCATCGCCACGATCCCCATGAAGGTACCGCCGAAGGTCAGGGCGCTGAAGACGACGGCGACCACCGAGGTGGCGCCGATGCTGACCAGAATACCTGCGGCCTGGACGACGTAGGCCGTGAGCAGCGCCGGGCGGTTGCCGATGTGCCGGGCAAGGCAGGGCCAGAGGATGGTCGACGGAATCGCGGCGCAGCCGACCGCGACCCAGCTGTAGGACGCAAAGCTTTCGAGCCCCGGCGTGTGGGTAATGATGGCGACAATGAAGGTCGCGGTGACGACGTAGCCCAGCCCTTCGCAAAAGTAGGCCGCGGCCAGCAGGGTGAGCCCGCGCAAGGTGCCGCTCGCCGCCGGTCTGGAGACATGAATTGGCTCGATCAGTTCGCGTCTGCGACCGAGCATGATGCCGAGCGCTGACAGCAGCGCGGCGATGATGCCGCTGCCGACCCAAGCGGCATCCCAGCCGCCTAATTGATCGAGTTGCGGAACGATCAGTCCGCTCAGGACAATGCCGAGTCCGACGCCGCCATAGAGACTGCCGACCCAGTGGCCGTAATTGCGCCGGGTGAGGGCTTCGCTGACTTCGACGCTGATGACGATAAACAGGATGGCGCTGGCGAGTCCGCCAAACAGGCGCAACGCTCCCCACCAGAAAACCGTCAGCGTGTACCCCATCCAGAAGGTGGTGGCAATGCTGGTCAGTAGCGCCCCGCCAGTGACCAGGCGCGAGCGCAGCAGCTGCGGGGCGACAGTGCAGGCGATGGCGCCAACGAGATAGCCGAGGTAGTTGAGCCCCGCCAGCCATCCTGCCACGGTATTGCTCATTGCCAGGTCGCGTTGCATCAGCGGCAGGATCGGGGTAAAGACAAAGCGTCCGATCCCCATCGTCACCACCATTCCGAGCATCCCGCCGATCAGAACTTTGAGGGCGTCGCGGTCGCGGTATGGGCGCCAGTGATTGATCATTGAGTAGATCCGTGATTCTTTAGTGGGTGAGGGGCGGTCAGCCCAGATCCTTGCCGGTGGTCGAGGTGACCAGCTTGCCGTGCTTGACCCCTTTGGCGCCGATCAGTTCATCAGCGATTTTTCTGACCATCTTCGCGGTACTTTTGACCACCACGACTTCGAGACAATGGTGCGCATCGAGGTGGACGTGCAGCACCGAGATGATGGCGTCGTGGTGAGAATGCTGGTGTTCAGTGAGTTTGTCAGCGAGGTCGCGAGTGTGATGATCGTAGACCAGGGTGACGGTGCCGACCGTTTCCTGGTCGTCCTGTGCCCATTGCTCTTCAACCAGCGTGGCACGAATCAGATCACGGATCGCCTCGGAACGATTGTCGTAGCCTTTGTTGCTGATCAGTTCGTCAAAACGCTGAAGCAGTTGTTCGTCGATCGATATCCCGAATCGGGCCAGGTCACTCATCGGTGGACTCCTTCGCGGCATAAGTCAGCGTTATCTTTATCACAGGCTCAAAAAGTGGTCAAGATATCCACAGTCCGTCACGCACTTGTCCACCGGTTTCCCACAGTAAAAACAAGATGTGGTACTACTTGTGTGAATAGTCGCACTATATATCGTGTTTTTTAACTTGACTCCAGATTCTTCTATGATAGATTTCTCTGGCTGGTTTACGCGTCTGCCGTGGAGGATGTTGATGATTGAATTTATTCGCAAGAGAGATGGTCGCCTCGTGCCGTTCGAGCGCGACAAGATTTCCGCCGCGCTCAAAAAAGCTGTACGTGCCGTCGGTGGTGCCGATATGGCGAAAGTCGAGATAATCTGCGGCCAGGTGTGCGGCATTCTCGACGTTCTCTACAAGGACGATCGCGTGCCGACGGTCGAAAATGTGCAGGATCTGCTGGAAAAGATTCTCATCGAAAACGGCCACGCCAAGGTCGCCAAGGCTTATATCCTTTACCGCAAGCAGCATGAGGCGTTGCGGAGTACCGAAGAATTTATCAAGGAGTCGATCGAGGCGGTCGATTCCTACCTCTCCCAGGAGGACTGGCGGGTCAATGAAAACGCCAATATGGGGTATTCGTTGCAAGGGCTGAATAACCACATCGCCGCCAACATCACCAGTAATTACTGGCTGAACAAGATCTATCCCGACTATATCGGCAAGGCACACCGCGACGGCGATTTTCATGTCCATGATCTGGGGATGCTGTCCGTTTACTGCTGCGGCTGGGATCTGAAAGATCTGCTGTTGAAGGGGTTCACCGGGGCCTTCGGTAAAGTGCAGAGCGCCCCGGCGCGGCGGTTCCGTACCGCCCTCGGGCAGGTGGTCAATTTCTTCTACACTTTGCAGGGGGAAGCGGCCGGTGCTCAGGCGTTTGCCAATTTCGATACGTTGCTCGCCCCCTTCATTCGCAATGACGGACTGAGTTACGCAGAGGTCAAACAGTCGCTGCAGGAGTTCATCTTCAACATGAATGTGCCGACGCGGGTCGGTTTCCAAACCCCCTTCACCAATATCACCCTCGATATGGCGCCCCCCTCGAATATGCGCAATGAGGCGGTGGTCATCGGCGGGGAGTTGCAGGAGACCACCTACGCCGATTATCAGGCCGAGATGGATCTGTTCAATCGGGCTTTTTGTGAAGTGATGATGGCGGGGGATGCCTCCGGACGGATCTTCTCCTTCCCGATCCCAACCTATAATATCACCCGCGATTTTGACTGGGAGGACGAGCGTTACCGGCCGATCTGGGAGATGACCGCCAAGTATGGCATCCCCTATTTTTCCAACTTTATCAATTCCGATATGGATCCGGAAGATGCGCGCTCGATGTGCTGCCGGTTACGGCTTGATAATCGGGAATTGCGGCGGCGCGGGGGCGGCCTCTTTGGCTCGAATCCGTTGACCGGGTCGATCGGCGTGGTGACGCTCAATTTGCCGCGTGCTGCCTATGAGGCGGAAGACCGGGAGGCGTTCTTCGCGCGCATTGCCACATTGATGGGGTGGGCACGGGAATCGCTGGAGATCAAGCGTAAGCAGCTGGAGCGTTTTACCGCGCAGGGGCTCTACCCGTACAGCAAATTCTATCTTGATGGTATCTTCGCCCGCAGTGGACGTTTCTGGGACAATCACTTTTCGACCATCGGTCTGATCGGCATGAACGAGGCGTGCCGGGCGCTGGTCGGTGAGGGGATTGATGGCGTTGCCGGCAAGGCACTGGCGACCGAAACGCTCGACCGGATGCGCAACGAACTGCTGCGCTATCAGGAAGAATCGGGGCAGCTCTACAATCTGGAAGCAACGCCGGGAGAGGGGACCAGTTACCGTCTGGCGCGGCTGGATCGTGATCGCTATGCGGACACCATCACCGCCGGTGGTGAAACGCCCTACTATACCAACTCATCGCAACTGCCGGTCGGTTGCACTGACGATATTTTTGAGGCGCTATGTCATCAGGACGATCTGCAAACCCGCTACACTGGCGGGACGGTCTTTCACGGCTTCCTCGGCGAGCGCATTGACGACTGGCGCGGCGCCCGCCTGCTGGTGCGGCGCATTGCCGAGAATTTCCGGCTACCCTACTTTACGCTCAGTCCCACGTTCACAATTTGTCCGGAGCACGGTTATGTTTCGGGGGAACATTTTGCCTGCCCACATCCCCATGCGGAGGAGGCGGCGTGACTTCGGTTCACCACTCACAGGAGATTGATATGTCCACCAAATGTAAGGAAAAAACGGAAGTTTACTCGCGGGTCTGCGGTTTTTTCAGGCCGGTGCAGCAGTGGAACAAGGGGAAAAAAGAAGAGTTCAGGGAGCGCAAGGAATTCACGGTCAGTGCGGAACGGGAATAACGGTTGACCATCAAAGGTTTTCAAGGCACCAGTCTGCTCGACTTTCCGGGGCGGATTGCCGCGCTGGTTTTTTATGGCGGGTGCAATCTGCGTTGCCCTTACTGCCATAATCCACAACTGATTGATGCGCCGGATGAACTCCCCGACTACCCCGAGGATGAGCTGCTGAACAATTTGCGCCGGCGGCGCAAGTTTATTGACGGGGTTGTCATTTCCGGCGGGGAGCCGACGCTGGCGCCAGGCCTGTTGTCGCTGTTGCGCGAAATTCGTGCGTTGGGGTTGCAGATCAAGCTCGACACCAACGGATTGCGCCCGGCGGTGCTAAAAGCGGCGCTGGCGGAAGGGTTGCTGGACTATGTCGCCGTCGATCTGAAAACGCTCCCCGAGCGTTATGGCGAACTTGGTGGTGACGGGGGGGACATGCAGTCATTTGTGGGGGGGATAACAATGCTGATGGCGTCCGGGGTCGATTATGAATTTCGCACCACCTGTGTTCCCGGCTGGATCGATGCGGAGACCATTGACACCCTCGGTAAAACAATCAATGGGGCACGGCGCTGGGCGTTGCAGCAATTTGTGCCGGAACATGCGCTCGATGCGCAGTGGCATGCTGTCGCGGCGTATCCGGCCGCACGGCTCCAGGAGTTGGCGCAACGGGCGCAGCCCTATGCTGCGGAGGTATTACTTCGAGGGTTATAAGGGACTCGGAAGTTACCGCTACCCCGCAATGTGGCCCAAGGCAGATGGCAAGATGGCAGATCGGTATGTGACGGGTTCCAGGTGCGATGGTTAATGGTTAGAAACGCAACCAGAGAAAGAATGAAAAACTCATTATGACCAGGACCCCACCGGCGAGCAGATAGAGCAGGTAATCAATTTTCCCCACCACGCTGTTTTTTTCATTTTTGTTGTGCCGCATCAGTCAAAAAACCTCCAGAAGAAGATAGCTGTTTTTCCAATTCGACGAAAAGCAATATGAATGCCAAAATTCTTATTCATGGGTTTTTGTCCAAGTGTTTGAATTCGCATCATTTATCCGGAAGGACTGATTTTCGTCAAATTTTACCGGCGTGGCTTGAGGTGCGAAAAGAGGGGGGATGTTCGGGAGAATGACGGCACTCCGAACTGAGCCACATGGGCCGACTGTGGTGATACACAGTCGGCCCATGTGGATGGAGAGTGCCCACGGCAACCGGGCGTCAGCAAAGAGCGATGAGGCTGCGCAACGACTCAGAACTTGTGACAGAAAAGACAGCGAAACGGTGGCGGATGTGCCGCCGAGAGGGGGAGCTGGTCAGGGTTGTGGCACTCTTTGCAAAATTTTTCGGTCGCTTTTTTTCCCTCCTGTTCAACCATTGCCTGGAATTTGCGGTGCGTTTCATCGTGGGGAACTTTGGTGGTTTTTTCCTCGCCGGAGATGGCGATGAAAAAACCGACGACGATGATGATCAGGGCGACAAAAAGCCAGTCGCGTTTCTTTATGGACATGAATGCCTCCGGGTGACTGAAAGAAAAGATGCCGGTGGTGACAAAGTCAGTCTGACTTGATGACGACCAGGTAGATGAAGATGATGGCGATCAAGAGACCACCGCCGATAAAAATGATGAGGCTCTGGTTGCCCAGCGAAGTGAGCTCGGTCCCCTGCTCAAGCGTGTACAGTAAAAGACCGGCCATTCCGACGATGCCGACAACCGTCGCCAGCAGCAAGCGCCACTTCATGAACAGCGCGATCAGCGCAAAAACGCCAACGCCACCGAGAAACCAGGGGTTGTGAATCCACGCGTCAAGGTTGAGCTGCTCCAGGGTTTCGATGATGCGGTCACTCTTGAAGTTTTGTAATAGTTCGATAAAGCTCTCAGTGTTCATGGATGAACTCCAGTGACGGAATAATGGCTGTCGCGCATGACAATAATAAACATCTTTTCATTGTAGCCCATCTTGCTACGATGATAAACAAAAAACACAAAAAACGGGTTTCGCTGCGGAAAAGATTGACATTGATCGCCGTGATTCCCTATCATCACTCGTTTAATGAGTAGCTTGTACATTGCGGACAGATAAGGACTTTACGGTGGCAAAGCGGGCGGTCGGAGTTTTTGATTCAGGGGTCGGAGGGTTGACGGTCCTCAAGGCGATCAGGCAACTGCTACCGCAGGAAGACCTGATCTACCTCGGTGATACCGCCCGCGTCCCCTACGGGTCCAAAAGCGCACACCGGGTGTTGCAATATTCGCTGGAAGCCGGCGATTTTCTCCATCGACACGGGGTGAAAATGCTCGTGGTGGCCTGCAATACGGCCTCGTCAGTGGCCCTGCCAGCGCTGGTGAACCGCTTTCATCTCCCGGTCGTCGGGGTGATCGAGCCGGGCGCGCGACGCGCCTGTGAGGTCAGCCGAACGCGCAAGGTTGCGGTGATCGGGACGGAGGGAACGATCCGCAGTGGCGCTTACCAACAGACGCTCAAATCGTTGGATGAGGCACTGATCGTTTGCAGTGTCGCCTGTCCGCTCTTTGTGCCGTTGGCGGAAGAGGGGTGGACCACTCACCCGGTGACCCGCATGACGGCCATGGAATATCTGGCACCGCTGTGTGGTGATGGTGTCGATACGCTGGTTCTCGGTTGCACCCACTACCCGTTATTGAAAAAGACCCTGCAAGAGGTGGTCGGGGAGAAGATCACCCTGGTCGATTCGGCGGAAGAAACCGCACGCCGGGTCGCGGCGATCCTGTCGGCCAACAAGCAGCTGCGGACCACGACGGGGACGGGGACCACGCGGTTTTGCGTTACCGATACCCCGGAGCGTTTTCAGCGCGTCGGTGGCGTGTTCTTTGGCGCCGGGCTGGCCAATGTGACCCATGTCGAACTGGCTCATCTCGATGATGAAAGCGAAATAACGGAGTAGCTTATGGCCAAAGAAAAACACACACTCACCTCCTGGCGGCGGGGTGGACCGCTCTTGATCGTCATCCTGGCCGTTGCTGCGCTCACCCTCTGGGGGTGGCTCCGCCTGACTCCGCCCGCTGCCCCGCCGGTGCCTCCGGTTGACACCGTCAAGGCACTGCCCGAACATGAGTTAATCCTTTATTTTGCCACCCCCGCAGGGAGGCTGAGCGCTGAACCCCGGCTGTTGCCGCAAGATGTGAATGATAGCGTGAACCTGCGCGCCGTCGTCGCGGCGCTGATTGCCGGGCCGGTGAATCCGGAGTTGTCACGCGTGCTGCCGGAAAGCGCCCGTCTGCTCCAGCTGGAACTGCACGAGAGTGTCGCCATGCTCGATTTCAGCCGGGAGTTTATTGCCGCGCATCCGGGGGGATCGGTCAGTGAACTATTGACGGTTTATGCCCTGGTTGACTCATTGGCGGTCAATTTCCCCTATGTTCGCCAGATCCATATTCTGGTTGAAGGGAATAGTGTTGAAACGATCAAGGGGCATGTTGACCTGCGGCGACCGATTGCGGTCGATTTCAGCTATGTTGAAAATTCCGCCGACGGTGTTTCTACCGACGCGGTTGGAGAATTAATCGAAAAACACGGCGGAGGAGAAACGCGATGAGCCGATTTCTGGAAGCAATGGCAGAACGGGTTCTGGTCCTCGATGGCGCGATGGGGACGATGTTGCAGGCCCGTGGTCTGCAACCCGGTCAGAGCCCCGAGGAGCTGAATCTGACCAGACCGGAGGTCGTTGCCGCGGTACACAGCTTGTATGCCGCAGCTGGTGCGGATATCCTGGTAACGAATACCTTTGGTGGCAGTCGGGTGAAGCTGGCGCATTACGGGCTGGACGACCGGGTCGCCGAGATCAACCGCGCCGGGGTGGAGATTGCCCGCCGCGCGGGGGGTGAAGGGGTGCTGGTGGGGGCTTCGATCGGTCCGACCGGGCTCTTCGTCGCGCCGGTCGGCGAGACCGCCTTTACTGCGATGGTCGAGATCTTTGCCGAGCAGGTGCGTGCTTTTGCCGCGGCGGGAGCCGATCTGATCAGCCTCGAAACGTTTCTCGATATTCGTGAGCTGAAGGCCGCCCTGGTCGCGTGCAAGGAATACTCCACCCTGCCGGTCGTTGCGATGATGACGTTTGAGGATAATGGCCGGTCGGTACTCGGCACCTCACCGGAGGCGGCCATTGTCACCCTCGATGCTCTCGGTGCCGACGTCATCGGCTCGAACTGCGGCCTCGGGCCGGACGGAATTTATGACGTACTCAGCACGATGCGCACCGTCAGTGCGCGTCCGTTGATCTCGCAGGCGAACGCGGGGTTGCCTGTGCTTCGCGATGGCGAAACAATTTTTCCAGCCTCGCCGGAAGAGATGACGGTCTATCACCAGCGCATGATCGCCCTGGGGGTACGGGTTATCGGCGGTTGCTGCGGAACCACTCCGGATCATATTCGCGCCATCAAAAATGCTTTGACTCCTCTTGACCAGCACTGGGTCGCGCCGCCGCACACAACCTGCTACCTGTCCAGCCGGACCGCCGTGACAGCACTCGGTGCGACGGTGCCCTGCGCGATCATCGGTGAACGGATCAACCCGACCGGAAAAAAAGGGTACAGTGCCGAGTTGCACGAAGGAAAAACTGCCTACGTGCGACGTGAAGGGAAGGAACAGAGCGCCTGCGGGGCAACCCTGCTCGATGTCAATTGCGGTGCACCGGGGGTTGATGAACCGCTGGCGCTGGAGCGCGCGGTCTTTGCGCTGGGCGGCGCGGTGGCGACCCCGCTGGTCCTTGATTCTTCCGACCCGGTGGCGCTCGAACGGGGCTTGCAGGCCGCCGATGGCAAGGTGCTGATTAATTCCGTGAGTGGTGAGGAGAAAAGTCTCGCAAAAATTCTGCCGCTGGCGCGCAAATACGGTGCCGCAATCATCGGCCTGGCGCTTGATGAGCAGGGGATTCCGGAGACTGCCGCCGGTCGTCTGGCGGTGGCCCGCAAGATCAAGGAACGGGCGCTGGCCGCAGGTATTCCCGCCGCGGATATCGTCATCGATTGTTTGACCCTGACCGTTTCCGCGGAACAGAAGCGGGCGGTGGAAACGTTAAAAGCCATTCGCCTGGTGCGTGCCGAGCTTGATTTGGCGACGGTTCTGGGGGTGAGCAATATTTCCTTCGGCCTTCCCGCGCGACCGATCCTTTCGGCGAGTTTTTTTGCCATGGCACTGGAGGCGGGACTTGATGCCGCAATCATCAACCCGAAAGATGCACGCATGATGGATGCCTTGCGCGCGGCGATGGTGCTGCTCGGCAAGGATATCGATTCCAGCGCCTATATTGCCCACTATGCTGATGCCCTTGCCGCGCCGCCGACAAAGCTGGGCGATGCACCGGCAGAGATTCGTGAACAACTGGCGCAGGCCATCATCGGTGGCGATGAAGAGGGGATTGTCGCGCTGGTCGAGCAGGCTCTTGGGGACGGGTTGCGGCCGCTTGAAATCAGCAATGAAGGGTTGCTCCCAGGTCTCGAAGAGGTGGGGCGGCGGTTTGGCAGCGGTCAGGTGTTTCTGCCCCAGGTGATGCGTTCCGCAGATACCATGCACCGCGCCTTTGCGCGCATCAAGGAAGAAATGCAGGGTGAGGACATGCCCAGTCGCGGACGCATCCTGATGGCAACGGTCGAAGGGGATATCCATGACATCGGCAAGAATATCGTGTGTACTTTGCTCGAAAATCACGGCTTCGAGGTGATCGATCTGGGGAAGAACGTTGCTGCCGACCGGATTGTTGCCGCGGCACAGGAGCACGCTGTCGATGCGGTTGGTCTCTCCGCCCTGATGACCACGACGATTGCGCAGATGGACGTGGTGGTTGAGCGGTTACGGGCTGCCGGGGTCGAAGTGTTCACGATGATCGGCGGGGCGGTTGTTTCCCAGGATTATGCAGAGCGGATCGGCGCCGATCTGTATGCCCGCGATGCCCTTGAGGCGGTTGCCAAGGTGAAAAAACTGCTGGAACATCGGGGCTGAGGGCGCAAGAAGTCTTGCACCGAAGATGGCTCTGTGCCAAAATGCCTATTAACTTAATTTTTCCGGGGTGATTGTCGCGGATGGTTGTCGGGTTTAATCACAATTTCAGTTACAAGGGCGCGGTCTACCATATTCAGACCGAGGACAGTGGACGCGCCACTCCACACATTATTACCCTGTTGTACCGTGGCGGAAATATTCTGGCCTCCAAAAAGACCAGCTACGCCGATATCATCAAGGTCGATAATCTGGAACAGGTCGTTGAGGACCTGATGAAGGAACAGCACAAGGAGATGCTGCGCCGACTCAAGGGGGGCGAATTTGACGCCGTGATCGCCAAGCGCTATGGTGGCGGATTGCCCGCCGTTGACGTTGAAACATCCCCTGTGGCGGAGGCACCCGAAACGCCCGTCGCACCCCTCCCGGACGAGCCGTTGCCCCCCCGGGTTGCCGTTTCCGCACCCGTGCCGCCGCCAGTTCTTGGCACCTCGCCCGGAGCGAACCGGGCAAAAGCTCCCAGTCTCGATGACCTCATCCTCTCCTATCTGGTCGGTGAGGATAAATAACCGTTCGACAATCGTCCACCGCTGTGGCGCAAACCGAGGAATGAATCAAAGATGATCGACGACGCGCTGTTGCGCACGCTGGAAGAGCAGGCCCGTAGTTTGCGGGTCGAAATTTTAAAGATGTTGAACACCTCCGGGTCGGGACACACCGGCGGCAGTCTGTCGGCCATCGATGTGCTGACGGCGCTCTATTTCCAGCGGCTGCGACACGATCCGACCAACCCCGCATGGCCCGAGCGGGATCGCTTTGTGCTCTCCAAGGGGCACGCCGCCCCAGCCCTCTATGCCTGTCTGGCCGCCGCCGGATATTTTCCGCGTGAGGATCTGCAAACGTTGCGCCGCCTCGGCAGCCATCTGCAAGGGCATCCCGACATGAACAAGACGCCCGGCGTTGATGTCTGTACCGGTTCGCTGGGGCAGGGGATCTCCCAGGCGGTTGGGCTGGCGCTGGCAAACCGTCTTGCCGGGCGCAACTCGCGCACCTATGTGCTGCTCGGGGATGGCGAAATGCAGGAAGGTCAGGTCTGGGAGGCCGCGCTGGCCGCCGCACATTATCGGCTCGACAACCTCTGTGCGATTGTCGACCAAAATGGTTTGCAGATCGACGGTAATGTCGCTGACGTGATGAATATCGCGCCGCTCGGTCCGAAATTTCTCGCCTTCAACTGGCACGTTGTGGAGGTTGACGGACATGATTTTGCCGCGCTCATGCAGGCATTCGACGCAGCGGAACAGACCGCCGGTCAGCCGACCATGATTGTCGCGCGGACAGTCAAGGGGAAAGGCGTGCCGTTTTTTGAGCACAAGGCCAGCTACCATGGTGTCACGCCGTCCGATGACGAACTGGAACGGGCGCTTGAGCATCTTGGTCACGCCTGAAGGGATGAGCGTTACATGCAGTTGGATATCCAGGATAAGGACAAAATACAGTGAGTGAACAGATCGCAACGCGTGATGCCTACGGTAAAACCTTGCTGGAACTGGGCCGGGAGAACGAACGGATCGTTGTCCTCGATGCCGATCTTTCCGGCTCGACCAAGACGGCGGGATTTGCCAAAGAGTTCCCCGCACGATTCTTTAATGCCGGGATTGCCGAAGCCAACATGGTGGGGATGGCGGCTGGATTGTCCGCCGGGGGAATGATTCCTTTTGCGTCTACTTTTGCGGTTTTTGCCGCCGGTCGCGCTTTCGAACAAATTCGCCAGTCGGTCGCCTACCCAAAAATGAATGTCAAGATTGTGGCGACGCACGGCGGGATTACGGTCGGCGAAGATGGCGGTTCCCACCAGTCGGTAGAAGATCTGGCGATCATGCGTGCGCTGCCGAACATGACCGTTTTGTGTCCGGCCGACGGGCCCGAAACCGCGGCCGCGATTCGCGCCGCTGCTGCTTGCCAGGGTCCGATCTATATTCGCCTCGGGCGCTCGAAGGTGCCGACGATCTTCCCTGCCGCCGCCACGTTCGCCATCGGTCGCGGTGTCACCCTGCGCGACGGCACCGATCTGACCTTCATGGCCACCGGCTTGATGACGGCGCGGGCACTGGCTGCCGCTGAAATTCTTGCTGCTGAAAATATCTCGGCGCGAGTGCTCCACTTTGCCTCGCTCAAGCCATTTGATAGCGTGCTGGCACTACAGGCCGCGCGGGAGACCAAAGCCGTGGTGACAGCGGAAGAACATTCGGTCATCGGCGGGCTCGGCGGGGTGGTTTGTGAAACCCTCGCTGAAAGCTGCCCGGTGCCGGTCGAACGGGTCGGTTTGCGCGATCTTTTCGGCCAGTCCGGCACTGGAGATGAATTGCTGTTGCACTACGGTTTAACCGCAGCACATCTGGTTGAAGCGGCCGAGCGCGTCATGCAACGTAAGTAACAGCTTCTCTGCAACCGGCCCAAAAAGGCGGAAATATTGTTTTTCAACAGCCTGATCAGTCGCATTATTATTCTTAACATATTGCTTCTGTCGACAGTTATCGGAGCCTTTACTCTTTTTCAGGTCCGTCGTGAACAGGTGCATCTGGTCGCGGCCACCAAAGAGAATACCGAACTGTTGCTGTCGACAGTCGAAAAGTCGATTTTCAATTCTATGCGCCTCGGCAACAGCGACGATGTGCAAGCCGTGCTGGAGATGGTTGGCCGCAACCACCGTCTCGCCGGGATCAAGATTTTTCACCCCGACGGGACAATTCTCAAATCATCGCGCCCCTGGGAGATCGGCTCGCGGGTCGATGCCAATGCTTTCTCCCTGTTCCACAATGGACGCACCGAGGGGATCTTTCATGTCGATGGCGAAGATATTCTCGGCATCATCAAGCCCATCTACACCGATGTGCGCTGTTATCAGTGCCACGGTCCGGGGCGCAAAGTTGTCGGGGTGCTCAACCTCAACTTTTCGCTCGCCGACACCACCAGCAAGCTCCGTGAGTCGTCACAATATCTACTCCTTTCAACCGCTCTGGTCGTTATCCTCCTGTCGATGGGGGTTTCCTTTATTCTGCTGCGTTTTGTCAGACGCCCGATGCAACTGATTGCCGACAACATGGCCAGGGTCGAGGCAGGGGATCTTGGCGTGCGTATGGAACCGAAATATTCCGACGAGATGGGCAGCCTGATGCGCAGCTTCAATTCGATGGTGATGAACCTCGAACGGGTGCAACACGAACTGGAACAGTACCACTATAAACAGATGGCACGCGCCGATCGTCTGGCTTCGGTCGGGGAAATGGCGACCGGTCTGGCGCACGAAATCAGGAATCCGCTCGCCGGTATCAGCGGAGCGGTGTCGGTATTGGCGGATGACTTTGCAGCTGACGACCCACGGCGGGAGATCGTTCGCCAGGTTCTCGAGCAGATCGACCGGCTTAACAAAACAGTCACCGATCTGCTTTACTTCGGCAAGCCGGGAAAGCCGGAGTTGACGCATGTGAATATCAATGAACTGGTCAACAACACCATGTTCTTTTTAAACCAGCACCCCGGCGCCCACAAGGTTCACCGGTTCAAGGACCTGGCTCACGGTCTGCCGCCGCTGCTGATCGATGAAAAACAGATTCAGCAAGTGTTGTTCAACGTGCTGATTAACGGCATTCAGGCGATGCCGAACGGTGGCACCTTGAGTGTACGGACGTCGTTGGCGGAATCGACAAGCGGCAAGGTGGTGCGGATTGAAATCGAGGACACCGGCAGCGGGATCGCGGCAGATCAACTTGACAAAATATTTACTCCATTCTATACATCCAAGACGCAAGGGACGGGGCTTGGCTTGCCCATTTGCCGCCAGTTACTCGAACAACACGACGGTGCAATCTGGGCTGACAGCAAGGTGGGTGAGGGGACAACATTCATTCTTGAGCTGCCCGCTGATTCCGGGACGCTGACGTTTAAGGAAGAGGAATAAACCGTGCGCGGACATAAAATTCTGGTTGTTGATGACGAACAGTTGATTCGCTGGTCACTGGAACAGAATCTGAAAAAACAGGGGTACGAGGTAACCACCGCAGCCAGCGGCGAAGAGGCCTTGAAAATGGTGCGTGAAGACCCTCCAGACCTGATGTTGCTCGATATCCAGCTGCCCGGCATGAACGGTATCGAGGTTCTTGAAAAGGTCAAGGAACTGGAAGCCGACGTACTGGTGATCATGGTGACGGCGCTGGGGGTGCTGGAAACCGCCGTCAAGGCGATGCGTCTGGGGGCGTATGACTATGTCAACAAACCGTTCAACCTTGACGAGCTGGCGATTGTTATCAAGAAAGCACTCGAAACCGGGGAGTTGAAACGGGAAGTCGCCCACCTGCGCTCCGAGCAAACCAAACGTTACGGCAAAAACAATCTGGTCGGCAGTAGTCGGCATATGCAGAACGTGATGTCGATGGTTGACAAGGTTGCCAAAAGTGATGCCAGTACCGTGCTGATTCAAGGGGAGAGCGGAACCGGCAAGGAATTGATCGCCAAGGCGATTCACTACGAAAGTTCGCGCGCCGACAGACCGTTCATGGCGATCAATTGTGCCGCAGTCCCCGAAACACTTTTGGAAAGTGAATTGATGGGGCACGAAAAAGGGGCCTTTACCGACGCCCGGAATCAGAAAAAAGGGCTTTTCGAGATCAGCGACGGTGGCACCATCTTCCTCGACGAAATTGGCGACATGGAGTTGGGGATGCAGGCAAAATTATTGCGGGTTCTCGAAGAGAGAGCCTTTCGGCGCGTCGGCGGGGTCAAGGATATTCAGATCGATGTGCGTATCGTTTCAGCGACCAACAAAGACCTGCTCAAGGCTATCGAAGAAAAAACGTTTCGTAACGACCTCTATTACCGTTTGCAGGTTATCCCGATTTATCTGCCGCCGTTGCGTGAACGCAAAGATGACATCCTGACCCTGGTGAAACATTTCATCGATTACTATAATCATGAGTTCGGCAAGAGTGTCAAAGGTGTCTCCAAAATGGCCGAAAAGTTTCTGGTCGAGTATGCCTGGCCGGGGAATGTCCGTGAATTGAAAAACATCATTGAGCGGGCCATTATTCTGGAAAGTGATGAAACGCTGATGCTGGAGCATCTGCCCCAGGAAATCATCGCCAAAACCTCCGGCGGCGGAGGCAATCTGGTGAATTTCCGCCTGCCGCCGGAGGGGATCGATATTGAAGATGTAGAACGGGAGCTGATCCGTCAGGCCCTGGAGTCGTCTGAAGGGAATCAGTCGAAAGCGGCAAAGAAACTGACTCTTGGCATCGATGCCTTTCGCTATCGCATGAAAAAGTTCGGTTTCATGTAAGATGTTTGCCTCTGTCACCGAATCAGACTGTTAACGCGCCCCCTGCCAGGAACGAAGCAACCACAAACCACCTATTGCTTCGCGGTGAGCTTCTGGATGCGTTTCTTGGCATTATTTACCAACTTGTGGTCCGGGTAGGTGTCAATCAGCAACTGATAAGTGTCAATCGCCTGAGCCGGATCACGCAACTTTTCTTCAAACGTTTCAGCACTGCTGTAGAGAGCGACAATCGACTCTTCGCGGCCGGGGTACTCGGCGCCCAGGCGCTGCTGAAGTTCAATCTGTAAATCAAAATCCTCAATATTTTTTCGTGCCAGCTCGGCAGCACGAACCAGCGCGGTCACTGCGGCATCACCGGGGAACATGTCAGCCAACCGCTGATAGGTTTTTATCGCCGCATAGAAGTTGCCAATATTCGCGGTATAAATTCGCGCCTGATCCTGAAGCGCTTGCAGTGCTGCTTCATTTTCTGGGTAACGCTGGACGATCTGATCGAGGGTTTCAACTGCCTTCGGATATCTCGCAAGGTTCTTCTCGTAGGTGCGTGCCGCCCGCTGATAGGCGGTCAAGGCGGCACCGTGTTCCGGATACTCCGCGATGATCTGTTCGAAGATCCCCACCGCCCGTTCATATTGTTTAAGCTGATCGTCGTACCCCCCACCCAAAACCAGCAATCGGGCGGAACGGAGGGGACTGTCGGGGTAGATACCCACTAACTGGCGATAGCCGGAGAATGCCTCCACGAAACGCTTTTCGCGGAGCAGGCTCTCCGCCTTGATCTCCAGTACCATTTCGGTTTTAGGATGTCCGGGGAAACGCTCAAAAAAAGAATCGCATTCCTGCCGCAATAAGGTCATGAAGGGGGTTCCATTAAATTTGGCCAGGTCCTGAATAAACTGAAAGTATCGCTCACCGCGGTCAGCTAAATCACTCCCCTTTGCCAGTTGCTTCAGCAACGGACGCTCCTCTTTGAGTTCCTTGATGGCCAGGCCGAGTA
>JARGFI010000021.1 GCA_029210745.1 Desulfuromonadales bacterium | reverse complement strand
TTGACAGTCGCTGCGTCAGTTGCTTTAGCGCTGGAACATTCCTCACATCCCGGTGACCTCCGAGATTCCGCTCCGACACTTCAGCAACAAATTCCGGACTCCCCAGCACTGTCGAGGCGACCACCTCTTTCAGCGGATTGTCGTATTCCCTGACAAGAAGGTCTTCGACAAACTCCCGATACCTTTTGTGCGCTTTTACGTTATCCGCGCCGAAATAACCGAGGATGAAATCCGTTTTCAGCCATTCGGGCGCTCTGTTTTGGCCGATGTAGCAACGATAGCTGGACCAGGGGTGTTCCTCGGGCCTGGCAACCATTGTGGCCCTGACCGGATTCAGATGTATGTAGAGCCCGTCCCATTCAAAGCAAACACTCTATCCATCCGGGCTAGCGGGATAAAATAATCCACTAAAGGAGGCGTTTTTGCCTCCTTTTGTCTCGCGTCAACTATCTTGTCCGGTTTGACGACAATTAAGATGGCCGGTTGAGTTTCGTTATTTTCTCAGGTGTTGCTTCTTCCTATAGCTCCCTCCTTCGATTTCAATAATGCTGGCATGATGAATAAGCCGGTCGATCGCGCACACGGTCATCAACGCATCGGAAAAGATTTGATCCCATTGACTGCCGAAGTTTGACACTCTCAACGACATGAATTCCAAACTAAATTAGGGGACTTTCAGTCACCAAGAAACCGATGCACTTTCAGTGCATAGTGTTTTACTCAAGGACAATCAGTAAATCACCCTGATCGACCTGATCTCCTTCTTTAAAGCGGACCTCCGCGACGACGCCATCAGTTTTGGCTTTGACATTGGTCTCCATCTTCATTGCTTCGGTCGTCAGCACGGTTTCCCCCGCTTTGATCTTTTCTCCGACACTCACCAGCAGCTTGAAAATTTTGCCCGGCATCGGTGCGCCGATCTGCTTGTCATTCCCCGCATCGGCTTTGTCATGCGTTGCTTCGCTTGATTCGACAGACAGATCCTTGACCACGATCTGGCGTGGTTCGCCGTTAAGCTCAAAGTAAATGTTGCGCGTGGCGTCGTCCTGAATTCGTCCGATGGCGTTGAGCTTGATAATCAGGGTTTTGCCTGGCTGGATGTCGATGGAAACTTCGTCCCCAGGTTCCAGCCCGTAGAAAAAGACGGGGGTCGGGAGGACCGATGTGTCGCTGAATTCCTGACGATGCCGATCAAATTCCTCAAAGACCTCCGGATAGAGGACTGCCGACAGAACATCTTCAGCGTTGGCCGGGTGACCAATCCGGCCTTCCAGCTCCTGTTTTTTGGCCGCAAAATCCACCGGTTCCAACAGTTCGCCGGGACGGCAGGTGAGTGGTTCTTCCCCTTTGAGGATAATCTTCTGCAACTCCGGCGGGAAACCGCCGTAGGGCTGACCAATCATCCCTTTGAAGAAATCGATGACTCCTTGCGGAAAGGCCAGGTCGGCTCCGCGCTCGAACACGTCGTTGGGCTCCAGATTGTTCTGCACCATGAACATCGCCATATCGCCGACGATTTTTGAAGAGGGGGTTACCTTGACCAGATCGCCAAACATATCGTTCACTTTACGGTACATCTCCTTGCATTCTTCCCAGCGATGACCGAGTCCGAGCCCTTCGACCTGCGGCTTGTAGTTTGAATATTGCCCACCGGGAATCTCGTGATGGTACACCTGTGCCGTGCCGCTGCGCAGTTCGGATTCGAAGGGTGCGTAATAGGAGCGAACCGTCTCCCAGTAGTTGGCGAGGAGTTGCATGTTTTTTTGATTGAGTTTTGGATCCCAGATGGTGCCTTCAAACGTTGCCAGCATCGCGTTGAGATTCGGTTGCGCAGTCAGGCCGGAGATTGAGGAAAGGGCCGCGTCGACGATGTCGCATCCCGCCTGGGCGGCCATCATCAGCATCGCACCCCCGTTGCTTGAGGTGTCGTGGGTGTGGAGGTGAATCGGAATCCCGATCTCCTGTTTGAGTGCCTTGACCAGCTTTTCAGCGGCGAACGGTTTGAGCAACCCGGCCATATCCTTGATCGCCAGAATATGTGCGCCCATATTCTCCAGCTCTTTTGCCATCGAGACATAGTAGGAGAGGGGGTATTTGTCGCGTTTTGGATCGAGGATGTCGCCGGTATAGCAGATTGACGCTTCGCATACGGCGTTGGTTTGTTCACGCACGGCGTCCATGGCCACCTGCATCCCCTTGACCCAGTTCAGCGAATCAAAAATCCGGAAAATGTCGATGCCGCTGTGCGCCGCCTTGATGACGAATTCCTGGACCACATTGTCCGCATAATTGGTGTATCCTACCGCGTTGGAGCCGCGCAGCAACATCTGAAAGAGAATGTTCGGTACTTTCTTGCGCAGCCGTTGCAGCCTCTCCCAGGGGTCTTCGCGCAAAAAGCGCATGGAGACGTCGTAGGTTGCTCCCCCCCACATTTCAAGAGAGAACAGTCCACCACCGAGATGGGCGGTTGCTTCAGCGATCCGCTCAAGGTCATAGGTGCGGATGCGGGTTGCCATCAGCGACTGGTGGGCATCACGCCAGGTGGTGTCGGTAACCAGCAGCTGTTTGTTGGCAAGGGCCCATTCTGCCAGTCCCTGCGGACCTTTGGCGAGCAGGATGTCGCGGGTGCCGCGCGGGTGTTGCTGGCTGTAGTGAATCTCCGGTACTTCCGGTTCGCGCAGGTCTTTAAAGCGCAGTGCTTTCCCCGGCTGGATGCCGGGGTAGCCGTTGACCGAAATGTTGCCGATGAAACTGAGCAGCTTGTTGGCGCGATCTTGCTTGACCGGCAATTTAAACACTTCCGGGTGTTCATCAAGGAACGAGGTGTCACATTCCCCGGCGAGAAAGAGCGGATGCGTGATGACGCGCTCCAGAAAACCGATATTGGTCTTGACTCCGCGAATACGGAATTCCTGCAGTGCGCGATCCATGGTGCGGGAGGCATCGCGAAAAGTTAATCCCCAGGTTGAGATCTTGACCAGCAAGGAGTCGTAGTGCGGGGTGATGATTGCTCCGGCGTAACCGGCGGCGGCGTCAAGACGTACCCCGAACCCGGCGGCGGTGCGATAGGCTTTGATAATTCCAAAATCCGGGGCGAAATTATTGTTCGGATCTTCGGTCGTAATGCGTGACTGGATCGCAAAGCCCCGCAGTTCAATATCCTTCTGACTTTTGATGCCGATCTCCGGGTCAGAGAGCTTGTGCCCCTGGGCAATGCGAATCTGTGCCTGCACCAGGTTGCGCATTGTCACCAGTTCGGTCACGGTATGCTCAACCTGAATGCGGGGATTGACTTCAATAAAGTAAAAATCGCCGTTCTTGTCCATCAGAAATTCAATGGTGCCGGCATTGACATAGTTGACCGCGCCGGCAATTTTCAGCGCGTAGTCACACAGCTGCTCACGTTTCTTTTTCGTCAGGTAGAGTGACGGAGCGATTTCAATGACTTTTTGATGGCGGCGCTGGATAGAACAGTCGCGCTCATAAAAATGGACCAGGTTGCCGTGCTTGTCGCCGAGGACCTGAACCTCGACATGTTTCGGCTTTTCGATATATTTTTCGAGAAAAATGGTGGCATTGCCAAACGCCGCCTGGGCTTCCGAGGCGGCTGATTTAAGTCCTTCGAGCAGTTCCTTCTGATTCTGGGCCACCCGCATGCCACGGCCACCCCCTCCGGCCGAAGCCTTGACAATGATCGGATAGCCACACGATTTGGCGAAGATCAGAGCCTCCTCTTCGCTGCTGACCGGATCTTCCGTGCCCGGTACCACCGGGACTCCGGCCTCGGTTGCAACCTTGCGCCCGGAAACCTTGTCGCCAAGAAGACGCTGAATCTCAGGGGTGGGGCCAATGAACGCAATCCCCGCGCGCTCACATGCTTCGGCGAAATCGGCATTTTCCGATAAAAAACCGTAGCCGGGGTGAATCGCGTCGACATCTTTGCGGCGTGCCAGGTCGATGATTTCGTCGATACTCAGGTAGGCGTCGATCGGTCCCTTGCCTTTGCCGATCTGGTAGGCTTCGTCAGCTTTGTAACGATGCAGTGACAGCTTGTCTTCTTCCGAATAAATCGCTACCGTGTTAATTCCCAGTTCGGTGCAGGCGCGAAAAATCCGGATCGCAATTTCGCCGCGGTTGGCTGCCATGACTTTCTTGAATTTCTTTACTGTCATTGAATGTTTCTCCAAAAGTGGTTGCTGAAACAGATCTTTAATTTTATCAAAATTTTAAACAAAATCAGCACGGTTAAAATTTTTACTAACGCTAAAAAATCTTTTAATTGTAGTGGTTTATGAAAGTTGTATACGCGGTGGACTATAATATCTGAACAACTGGACTGTCAAGGGACAATCGATCTTGAAATATACGAACAATCGACAAATAGTGCCATATTTTAACTCATTTAATGCTTTATTAGTGCTGTTACGATCAGGTCGACGCAGTTGTGAAATGATTAAAAACGATTTAAATCCAGTATGTTGTGGTGATTTCTTCACATTATTGACAGACATGATGGCAGATAATTTATATTGTATACAGTATACAATATCCACTTTTTTATGTGCTTTAAACTTGCCTGCGCGAGCTTTGTTCGTTGTGTTGTCTCATCGTCGTCAGCGACGTTCCGGCATGGCGCTGCGGTGAGGTGCTGCGTAAAGTTTCTTGACATCCTGGCGTCAGCTGGTATTTATAAAAAAACCGGATGGTCTGTTTTTCGGAGGTCAGATTATGGCAACCAAGGGTGAAATCACGCGGACAAAAATTCTTGATGAAGCCGCGCAAGTTTTTCAGCGCAAGGGATTTTTGACCACAACTATCAATGATCTGCTGGACGCGACCGGCATGACCAAAGGGAACCTCTATTTTCACTTTGCCAGCAAGGAAGAGGTCGGCCTGGCGGTTTTGCGGCGGGAGAGGGATGCTTTCGGGCAATTTCTGGACGACACCCTGCACGGGGACACCCCCGGAGCCAGGCTGGACAGTTTTTTCTGTCATGTTATGGAGCGTAATTGCAGCAAAGGGTTTGTCGGTGGTTGCCTGTTTGGCAACACGGCGCTTGAAACTTGCGACAACGCACCGTCTTTTGCGGAACTGGTCAGTGAGGTTTTTGTCGAGTGGATCGACAAACTGGAAGAAACGATTCGAGCCGCCCAGGCGAACGGCCAGCTCCGTCAGGATCTGCCCGCCGACCAGCTGGCCGAACTGGTGGTAGGAACGATTGAAGGCGGGATCATGCAATCCCGGCTGAAGAAAGAGGGAGGCCCGCTTAAACGGGCACTTGACGCGTTGCGGGTTCTGCTCGAACTCAAACCTTGACACGCACGGAAAGAAGATCAGGAAACTACCGGAGAGCTTTTTATGAAGATGAACAGCACTGACGACACTTGGTTCACCACCAGCCAAAATGAGCCACGTGGTTATATTCAGCCCCGGCTGCTTGAAGAGCTTTGGTTTCACACCGGAACCAACTGCAATCTGCGCTGCCCTTTTTGTTTCGAAGGCGCAAAGCCTGGAGATAACCGCATCGAGTATCTGACCCTGGACGATGTCCGACGCTTTATCGACGAAGCGCTGGAACTCGGGGTCAAAAAGTTTTCCTTCACCGGCGGTGAGCCGTTTGTCAACCCGCAGTTTGTTGCCATTTTAGAGACCGCTTTGGAGCATCGTCCCTGCCTGGTGTTGACCAACGCCACCGAGCCGCTGATGAACCGCATGGCCAAGGTGCTTGGGCTGGCCAATAAGCCGAATCCGCTCAAGTTCCGGGTCAGTCTGGATTATCCCGACCCGGCCAGACACGACGCGGCACGCGGCACGGGGAACTTCAACAAAGCGCTCGACACCCTGGGACGGCTCCATCGGGCCGGTTTTGGTGTCTCCATCGCCCGTCTGATGCTTCCGGACGAGGACAGCGCCGCCGTGGATCGCAGCTATGTTCCCTTTTTCCGCAGTGTCGGTGTTCCCGACGATATTACCATCATCAAGTTTCCGGAATTTCATTTGTCCGGCTCTTTCCATCAGGTCCCGGAGATTACCGAAACCTGCATGACCCATTATTTAAGCGCCGAGCAGCGTGCCGCCTTCATGTGTCATTTCAGCAAGATGGTTGTGCGTAAAAACGGGCAGTGTGGCGTATATGCCTGTACCTTGGTGGATGATGTCCTGGGCTATGATCTGGGACCAACGCTGAAGGTCGCGATGGACAGGCGGGTCATGCTCGGTCATCACCGCTGTTATTCCTGTTTCGCCTGTGGTGCCAGCTGTTCGGAAAACGAATAAAGGGGTTCATCATGTCGGGTCGCTGGAAAAAATCCTGGTTATTATTGCCATTGCCGTACTGGTCGTGACGTTCTTTGTTTTCGATCTGCAACGCTACCTGACCCTCGCCGAACTCAAGGCCCGTCAGGCGGAGTTCCAGCAGTTCTATGCGGCTCATCGACTGCTGACTTTGGGGCTTTATTTTGTTCTTTATGTCCTGGTGACCGCCCTGTCGCTGCCAGGGGCGGCGGTCATGACCCTGGCCGGTGGCGCGCTGTTCGGTTTCTTGCCTGCACTGGTGGTGTCTCCTTCGCCAGCAGCATCGGTGCAACCCTGGCCTTTCTGGTCAGCCGCTTTTTGCTGCGGGACTGGGTGCAAAACCGCTTCCACGATCGGCTGGCGGCGATCAACCGGGGGGTTGAAAAAGAGGGGGCGTTCTACCTGTTCACCTTGCGGCTGGTGCCGATCTTTCCATTTTTCATCATCAACCTGGTGATGGGGCTGACCCCGATGCGCACGTTGAACTTTTACTGGGTCAGTCAGGTCGGTATGCTCGCGGGGTCCGCAGTGTATGCCAACGCCGGCACCCAGCTCGGTCAGATCAACAGCCTGAGCGGGATTCTTTCTCCCGGCCTGCTGTTCTCCTTTGTCCTGCTTGGTGTTTTTCCGCTCATTGCCCGCAAGGGGATCGAGATCATGAAGAAACGTCAGACGCTCAAGAATTTACTCAGCCGAAAAAATTCGCTTATAACGTTATCGTCCTCGGCGCCGGTTCCGCCGGACTGGTCTCCAGCTACATCGCTGCGGCGGTCAAGGCCAAGGTTGCGCTCATCGAGAAGCACAAGATGGGGGGCGACTGCCTCAATACCGGTTGCGTCCCGAGCAAGGCGCTGATTCGCTCTGCAAAGATGCTTGCCTACGGTCGCCGCGCCGTACCAGTTTACCCATCCCGCCGGGCACCAGGCCTGGTACGCCAGCGTCAATGCCCTGTTTGGAGATTCCAAAAAGTTCCCGGTTGACTATCGGGTCATCCCATGGGTCACCTTCACTGATCCGGAGGTCGCCCGGGTCGGCCTATATATTCTGGCGATGAAGCATGGCCTCGGCCTGAACAAGATTCTCGGCACCATCCACCCCTATCCGACCCTGGCCGAGGCCAACAAGATGGCGGCCGGGGAATGGAAGAAGGCACATGTCCCGGAAAAATTGCTGGCCTGGGTGGAGACATTCCATGCCTGGCGACGCAAGTGAACGATGCTGCAAATTCAGGACAACCGGCCTTTGAAATCCTCGTAACCGAAGCTTTTCACTAATTCCAGAGAACCGTCTTTTCTGCCGTAATAGATTGCTGGCAGTTTAACGCCGTTAAAGGTGTTGGTTTTGACCATCGAATAGATCGCCATGTCGAGAAAAACCAGACGGTCATCGATGGCGAGAGGGTGGTCGAAGGAATAATCACCGATGATATCGCCAGCGAGACACGATAGCCCGCCCAGGCGGTAGGTATGGGCTTTCTCGCCCGGCTTGCCCGCACCGATGATTTCGGGACGGTAAGGCATCTCCAGGACATCGGGCATGTGACAGGACGCCGATGTATCGAGGATGGCATTTTCGGTTGCGTGATTGCGGGTGAGGTCAAGGATACTGGCAACCAGAATCCCGGCGTTCAGGGCAACCGCTTCCCCCGGTTCGAGATAGACGGTTAAATGGGGGTGACGCTGACGAAATGCGCGGATAACGCGAATCAACCTTGCGATGTCGTACCCCGGACGGGTGATATGATGACCGCCACCGAAGTTGACCCAGCGCAATGGTGCCAGACCGGCGCCGAATTTCTCTTCAAACGCGGCCACGGTTCGCTCCAGGGCGTCAGCATCATCCTGACACAGGGTGTGAAAGTGCAGGCCGCTGATCCCTTCAAGGGCAAAGGGATCGAATTCGTCGGCAATGATCCCCAGGCGAGAACCGGGAGCGCAGGGGTTGTAGATATCGACTTCAGTTTCGCGATGTTCCGGGTTGCAGCGCAAGCCGAAGTCGATGTCCGGGTTAAGCTGTCTGGCTACCGGACCGAACCTTTGCCATTGGGAGATTGAGTTAAACACCAGATGGTTGGCGTAAGGGGCCACGGCGCGCATATCGGCGGCGCTGAAAGCGCTGGCGAAAACGTGAACTTCCCCTGGAAAGAGTTCGTGACCGAGCATGGCTTCATGCAGGCCACTGGCGCAGGTTCCGTGGAGTGTTTTGCTCAGCAGCGGAAAGCAGTGATGCATGGCGAAGCCCTTCAGCGCCAGCAGGATCCGCGCTCCGCTGCCATCCATCACCTGTTGCAGAATCGCCAGATTATGCTCTAACGCTTCCTCGTAAACGACGAAGGACGGAGTCTGTATTTGACTCAGATCAGTTTTTGCGGCGCAGATCTTATCCATCGTTACTCACCGATGCCTCAGGGTGACACAGGGTATATCAAAAGCCTGCGACGAAGACCTCTTTCCACGGCAAGCCATGGTGGTTGAGATCTTCCATGAATGGATCAGGGTCCAATTGTTCGACGTTGAAGACCCCTTGCCCCTGCCACTTCCCGGTCACCATCTGCTTGGCACCGATCATTGCCGGAACCCCCGCAGTGTAAGAGATTGCCTGCGATTTGACTTCGGCATAACAGCTTTGATGATCGCAAATATTGTAGATGAAATATTTGCGGAACTTGCCGTCCTTAACCCCTTCAACCTCGACCCCGATACAGGTGTGCCCCGTGGTTTTCGGCCCGAGGGAGGCGGGATCGGGAAGGAGTGCCTTGAGAAATTGCAAGGGCACAATCTGCTGTCCCTGAAACGCGACCGGTTCAATCCCGGTCATGCCGACATTCTGCAAGACTTCGAGGTGTTTGAGATAATTATCGGAAAAGCTCATCCAGAAACGCGCGCGTTTTAGACCGGGAACAAACCGGGCGAGAGATTCGAGCTCCTCGTGGTACATCAGGTAGATATCGAGTGAACCGAGATTCTCCGGCATTGTGTATGCCTGTTTGACCGACAGCGGAGCGGTTTCAACCCATTCCCCGTTTTCCCAGTAACGCCCCTTGGCGGTTACTTCACGGATGTTGATTTCCGGGTTGAAGTTGGTGGCGAACGGCATGCCGTGACTGCCGGCGTTGCAATCGATGATATCGATATGATGAATTTCATCAAAATAGTGTTTGAGCGCATACATGGTCATGACACTGGTGACGCCAGGGTCGAAGCCGCTGCCGAGCAGCGCCATAATCCCCTTGTCGCGAAAACGTTTTTGATAATTCCACTGCCAGCCGTATTCGAATTTTGCTGTTTCGGGCGGTTCGTAATTCGCCGTATCGAGGTAGTTAACCCCCGTTGCAAGGCAGGCCTCCATCAGATGCAGATCCTGGTAGGGGAGCGCCAGATTGATCACCAGATCGGGCTTGACCTGGTTGATCAGCGCGACCGTCTCGGCAAGGTTGTCGGCGTCGACCTGCGCAGTATTGATCGGGCGCGGCAACAGCGCGGCAATCTGATCACACTTTGATTTGGTGCGACTGGCCAGGGTGATCTCTGTAAAAACCTCTGGCAGCATAGCGCATTTCCAGGTGGTCACCTGGCTTACGCCGCCAGCACCGATAATCAGCAGTTTTTTCCCCATGTAGTTTCTTTCTCTGAAATCAAAAACACGTTGGTTCTGTCTCTCTTTACCACCCGACTCATCCAGGATCAATAAAACCTGGTTGCGGAGCTGCCAGGCTGAATTGAAACGACTGGCGGTGTCTCCATTTAAGTTTCACGAAAAAGCGTTTTTACCGTAATGGCCCATCCAAGTCAAATCATTTGCTGAGGCAAACCTTCCGCTTTTTTCAGCTGACTTCAAAAATTACCGGCGACGCCACTCCCGCCCCGGTACCAGATGTTTTGTTATGTTGAGCCGACTCTTTTTCGTGAAGAGGTTTGTAAAACATTATTTTTAAAATAATTGAAATTAATATAATGACGATTAAGGCATGTTTGGTGTAAAAATTATAATTATAATAAATAGTTAATTAATGGCTTTGCCAGATTCTGGTAGCGTTGTATGCGAACTTCCGCTCTTGCGGTAAAATTGACTTGACAAAAATAAAACATCGTATTAGTTTCGCTGCAGTGGATGCTGTTGTGACGCAATTGGTTGTTGCGGGTTGGTGGTGCCGACGACATGGAGACCTTCATTATGCCGGTCAGGGGAAAAAAATCATACAGTATTCACTCGGTCGAAAATGCGCTTGATGTCCTGGAGGCGCTGTGCGCTGAAGAAGCGGATGTCAGTCTTACGCGACTGAGTGAGCGTCTGGGGATGAACAAGGCCAGCGTCTTTCGTTTGCTTGCAACATTCGAAGGGCGCGGCTATGTTGAGCACTGTGTCGGGAGCGGCAAATATCGTTTGAGCCTGGCGGCTTTTGAGGTCGGGCAGCGGCTGTTGTCGCGCATGACACTGCTCCGTCAGGCACATCCGGTTATGGAGCAATTGGTCCGTGAATGCAATGAGGCTGCCTACCTGGTGGTGCGTCGCGACCGGGAGGCGCTGTTTTTTGATGTCGTGGAAACCTCACAACAGGTCAAGGTGTTTTCGTTGGTGGGGCATCGCGTTCAGCTTGAGTTATCTCCTGTCGGGCAGATATTTCTGGCGTATGAAGCGCTTCCGTCTGCCCGTTTGTCCGCGTCCCCATCAGTTGCAGATAGCCTGGAAAATATTCGCGCGGCAGGTATTTGTGTGGGGGCGACCGGAATCGATGAAAGTGTGACATGCGCCGCCGTTCCATTGTTTTCGGAAAAAGGTGTTGTCGTCGGTTCACTGGCGTTGGTATGGCCCGAATTCAGGGCGGATGCCGCGCAGGTCGAAAGCATTTTGCTCCCGGCGTTGCGGCGGTCCGGCGAAATCATCTCTTCAAAAATGGGGTATCTTGGTCATTACCTTGGACGTGACATGACGCAGCAGGTTAATTGAGGCGGGTGGGTTTTGTTGATATGGATGAAAACGGTACGAGCGCTGCTACGCTGATAAAAAAATACCATTAATGTAATCCAGGGGCTTGAATTTGTCTCCTGGTCGGCTAGTATGGATCTAGACTTTTGTTTTAGGCGTATTGTTGATGGTTTTTTGTTTCGATGTTTCATCTTTTGCACAGTCGTTTTTTTGTGGTATGAATTCTCTGTTAAAAAAATGTTTGTTTACAATTTTTTTCAAGTTTCTGAAAATAAAGGATTTTGTAGATAAATTAGTAGCTTGCGTATATGAATCACACCCTTTACAGAAAAACATAAAACGTGGTTATATTTTTTTATTGACTGTTTTGTTTTTTGCGGTTAGATTTCGTAAAACGGTATTTGAAAGGTTTCGGCAGTCAGGGGGGCAGGCTGTCATGGTGAGTGATGAATTAGTTTTATGCGCTGCGCACGAAGGTTTGGTGCAGAGCAGCGTGTCAAATTAATCTTCGAAATGTTTTCAATCTGGATGTCTCGACCTATGACGGGCCGCAGATTTTAAAACGATAACCTGTTTAATTTCAGAAAGGAGAGAAGCCTGCGTACGATTGAAAGTTAAGCGGTTCGGCGATTGCGACGAACCACGTATTTCACGTTAGGGTTTCACGGAAACTCACTGTTTTTTGAGAGGAGGTTACACACTATGGATAAATCTGGACAAGCTTATTGGAAGGCCGTGCTGACGCTTATCGCGCAAGTGCTGGCAGTTTGGTTTGTGGTCTCGTATGGGGCCGGCATCCTGTTTGCGCCGGCACTCAACAGTATCCACCTGGGTGGTTATCCGCTGGGCTTCTGGTTTGCTCAGCAGGGCTCGATGTATGTATTCATCATTCTGATTTTCGTCTATGCCAAACTGATGGGAAAGATTGATGAAAAATTTGACGTTCACGAAGAATGAGGAGGACAATAAACTATGGATCTTCAAACCTTAACGTATATTGTTGTTGGCCTCACCTTCGCCCTGTATATCGGCATTGCCGTCTGGGCGCGTGCAGGCAGTACCAGTGAATTCTACGCTGCTGGCGGAGCGGTACACCCGGTTCTGAACGGGATGGCGACCGGTGCTGACTGGATGTCGGCGGCGTCGTTTATCTCCATGGCCGGCTTGATCGCTGGTATGGGTTACGGTGGCGCACTCTTCTTGATGGGGTGGACCGGGGGGTACGTTCTCCTGGCGATGCTGTTGGCTCCTTATCTGCGCAAGTTCGGAAAATTTACCGTGCCGCAGTTTTTCGGTGATCGTTATTACTCCAACGCAGCCAGTCTGGTTGGTGTTCTCTGCCTGCTGATGGCTTCGTTGACCTACATCATCGGTCAGATGACCGGTGTCGGGGTTGCGTTCTCTCGCTTCCTCGGGGTTTCCAACCATAACGGGATCTTCATCGGGATGGCGATTGTTTTCATGTACGCGGTGTTCGGTGGCATGAAGGGGATTACATATACCCAGGTAGCCCAGTACTGTGTATTGATTCTTGCTTACACTGTGCCGGCAATCTTTATCTCGCTGCAACTGACCGGTAACCCGATTCCGCAGTTTGGACTCGGTGGCGACTTTGTCGGTACCGACATGACTTTGCTCAGTAAACTGGATCAGGTCGTTACTGATCTCGGTTTTGGCAAGTACACCGAGACGACGCGCTTAAGCACCTTGAATATGTTCGTTTACACTGCGTCGCTGATGATCGGTACTGCCGGCCTGCCGCACGTTATCATGCGCTTCTTCACCGTTCCAACGGTCAAGGATGCCCGCTCTTCCGCCGGTTGGGCGTTGGTCTTCATTGCGATCCTGTACACCACCGCTCCGGCCGTTGCCGCCATGGCGCGGTTGAATCTGCATGCGACCGTTAACAGCGCAGTCAAAGTTGACGGCGACATCTATGCCACCGAAAGCGCTCTTGTCTATGAAGATCGCCCGGACTGGATGAAGCGCTGGGAAGTTACCGGCCTGCTCAAGTTCAAAGACAAGAACGGTGACGGTCGGATTCAGTATTACAACGACAAATCCAAGAACGCAGCTTTCAACGCCAAAGCTGCCGCCGCCGGCTGGAAGGGCAGTGAGCTGACGGTTAACCGCGATATCATGGTTTTGGCGAACCCGGAAATCGCGCTGTTGCCGAACTGGGTTATCGCACTGGTTGCCGCCGGTGGCCTTGCCGCCGCGCTTTCGACCGCAGCGGGTCTGTTGTTGGCAATTTCCTCTGCAATTTCTCACGACTTGCTCAAGAATATCCTGATGCCTGATCTGACGGAAAAAGGTGAACTCATGTCCGGTAAGATCGCCATGGCATGCTCGATCGTGGTTGCCGGTTGGCTCGGTCTGAATCCTCCGGGCTTCGCTGCCGGGACCGTGGCGATTGCCTTCGGACTTGCCGCCAGCTCAATCTTCCCGGCTTTGATGATGGGGATTTTCAACAAGAAGATGAACAAGGAAGGCGCCATGGCCGGAATGATCGCCGGTATCGGCGTGACCATGTTCTACGTCTTTGCCCATAAAGGGATCTTCTTTATCAAAGGGACGGAGTTCCTCGGTATGTTCGGTGGTAAAGCGAACTTCTTCTTGGGGATTGAGCCGAACGCTTTCGGTGGTATCGGAGCGATTGTTAACTTCATCGTTGCCTATATTGTCAGCAAGGTGACTCCGGAATGTCCCGAGCATATTCAGCATATGGTCGAGAGTGTGCGTACCCCGCGTGGTTCCAAGGCTGTTGATGGAACCCACGCACACTAAATTTCTGCGCTGATCTGAGCTTTTGCCTGATCAATTACCCCGCCGGTGCGCCGGCGGGGTTTTTTTTAAATTATTTTATTGCCTGACAAACAATCATCAGGTAATAGATAGCGCGGATTGTTTCTACCTGGTGTAAATCGATAGACGGGAGTAATAGATGGTTTTTGATATCAGCATCGTGATTACCTGGCTGCTTTTCTTGTCGTTATTTCCGATGGCGTTCATCTGGCTGCGGCGAGCGTGGCGAATATTTTTCAAACACGATTATTCAGAAGTTGCGCTCAAGCGCGGCGAAGCACCGCCCAACCCAAAACGTTGGGCACCCGCCACCGGGATCGTCAACCTGGTGGCCGGGAGCATGGCGGTTGTCATTATCGTCGGTGTGGTGCTGGCGCTTTTCCCCTATAAAGTCTGGAGCGCTTTGGCCGGATCAACCTTGTGGATCAAAATATTTGCGGACTATATCGTCAGTCGTCAGGCCCATCCATTTATGATCGGGAAAAACAAGAAAGATCAGGCGGACTGACTGTGCACAATGCTCGTTATATGGAAGAAGATACAGCGCGGCCTCCCCAACGGGAGGCCATTGTTGTTTTGGGGTAACTGTTCAGCTTTTTTGTAGGAGCGGCTTTAGCCGCGAACAATCGCGCCTGAAGGCGACTCCTACAGCGTCATTCTGGCAAGATTTTAGCCGGAATCCAGGGTTTTTAAGGTTGAAAGTCTGTATCCCCGTCAGGATCACTCGGGGATACAGACCCTTGGACGGGCAGGTGTAGTTACGTTTTGGGCATGGCGGGGAGGAACGTTGCAAGATGAAGAGGCTCAGCGGGGAGGGAAGATATCGTCGTTGAATATTTGCGCATTGAAAATATAGATATCTGCATCATTGTCCTGCCAGGCGTTCACTGGAAGCCCTGCTTTAACGCAGGTTTGACTTAAAAATGTTTCCCGGTCCCAGCCGTTTTCCGTTGCAACCTGGGGCAACAGAACCCCGCGATGGACATTCTTTTCCAGATAGATGCCGTCACGACCGACACTGATCTCATCGATCGATTCAATTTTTTCCAAAGGGCCAAGGACAGAAATTTCAAGAAAAAAGTTGTCCAGATCGGTTGATGTCATGGGTGCAAAACGGGGATCTTTGGTTGCCGAGGCAATCGCCATCTCGGCAACTTCCTTGAAAAGCGGTTTTTCCGACTGAAAATTTCCGATGCAGCCCCGCAGCTTGCGCCCCTTCTTGATAGTTACAAAACAGCCGCTGCGGTTGTTCAGTGCCATTTCCTCCCGCGGTTCAACGTAAACCACCCCGTTGCAGACCTGTGCGGTGATGGCATCACGCGCAATTTTTAAAAGAATCTTTTGTTCCTCAACGTTAAGCTGTTGGTTCATCATGGCTCCTGATAGTCCTCGTTGGCTGATACTCTGTCGCTGCAATGTGGCACAAATAAAGGGCAGTGAAATCTTTTCAGAGTTGACTTAATTGGGAATAAACATCGCTTTGTTATCAATTTTGTCGAGAACCGCTGTCAACAGCTGAACGGTATGTTCCAGGTCGGTCAACGATAAAAGTTCGACAGGCGTATGCATGTAGCGCAGCGGAACACTGACCAGCGCGGTCGCAACGCCGCCACGCGACAGCTGCATGACATTGGCATCGGTTCCGGTGGCGCGAGGAGCCGCCATGACCTGGCAGGGAATCCCTTCAGCGCGTGCTGTTTCAAGCAAAAGACGGAAAAGAACCGGATTGATATTCGGACCACGGCCAATAATCGGGCCGCCGCCGATCTTGATATGTCCGATATCTTTTTTGTCCATTTCCGGATAATCGGTGGCGAAACCGACTTCAACGGCAATCCCGACATCCGGCTTGATCCCGTAAACACTGGTCGCACCGCCGCGCAGCCCCACTTCTTCCTGAACGGTTGACACGCCGATCAGTTCGACGGGGGAAGCCCCTCGCGCATGGAGATTGCGCAGCACGCGGGTGATAATATAGGCGCCCATTTTGTCATCAAGGGCCCGGGATGTGACTCGGTCGCCACCCAAACGTTCCAGGCCGACGGCAAAGGTGATGGGGTCACCAACCGCGAGCAACTCTTCGGTTTCGGCACGACTGCTGCTGCCGATATCGATAAAAAGCTGTTTGAGCTTGAGGACCGTGTCACGATCCTTGGTCTCGATCATATGGATCGGTTTTTTGCCGATTACCCCCAAAATTGGCTGCCGTGCGGTGTGGATATGAACTCTCTGTCCAGGGACCAGATGGGGATCAATGCCGCCGATCGGGGCAAAATAGATGAACCCCTGTTCGTCAATATATTTCACCATGAAACCGATTTCATCGCAATGACCGGCGAGCATCACCCGTGGTGCATCGTCGCGGTCAGCGCGAATCCGCGCAATAACGTTACCCATGACATCGGTTTCCAGCAGATCGGCCAGCGGTTCCAGCTCGCGGCGGATAATTCGTTGTGCCGGTTGCTCGTAGCCGGAGGGACTGGGGGCTTCGACCAGTTCTTTAAGGAGTTTAAAATCGTGTTCGTGCATCGTCATTGACCTAACTGAGGGCCGCTGCGACGAGCGCGGCAGAATTCTGTAAACAGGTGTCGAACTGATCGTTGCTTAATCCGGCACCGTTGGCAACTTTCCGGGCGAATTCTTTCGGGGACAGATCGCCTGGCGCATGGGTATCGCTGTTGACGACCAGTCTGGCCCCGACCTGCACCGCCAGTTTTGCCACATGGCCGTTGCAATAAGCGTGGCCCTTGCGCGTTGTTATTTCCAGGCAGACCCCCAGTTCGGCGGCGAGTTTAACGTCTTCAAGGGAGATCAATCCGGGATGAGAAAGGATGTTGACCCCCGCCTTGATGGCCGCCCGGTTGGTCCCCGGCGCGACCGGCTCGACGATCGTTTCGCCGTGGCAAACGATAATTTTTGCTCCAAGTTCACGTGCATGGCGGGTCGCGGCGGCAATGTCGGGGGGGGCAATGTGGGTCAGTTCAATTCCCGGAATGATGGTAATCCCCCACGCGGCCCCGAGATCTTCAGCGACTGCGGCAATACGCGGGATGATCAGATCAAAATTCGACATATCGCCGTGGTCGGTCATCGCCAGTGCGCGATAGCCCAGAACGGAAGCTCGACGGGCCAGTTCGGCGGGGATCAGCTCGCCGTCGCTGAAGAGGGTATGGGTATGCAAGTCGATCATAAAAGCTCTCCCAGTTGCGAGTTTTTCAAAGATTTGATGATCCGTACCGGCTGAACAGAACCGATCAGGGGATCGTCTCCGGTGAAATTAACGATTCTGTTCCAGGTTGTGCGCCCGAACAGTTGACCACTTTTCTGACGCCCGTGTCCCTCCACCAGCACCGGCAGGGTCGTGCCGACATCTGCGTTCCAGACTTCCTGGCTGATGGTGCGCTGCATGGCCAGCATCCGGTCAAAACGTTCCTGTTTGACCGCCTTGGAAATGTCATCGACCAGCGCCGCCGCAGCGGTTCCGGGGCGTGGCGAATACTGAAAGAGGTACAGGTCGGCGTAACGTACCTGCTCAATCAGGGACAAGGTTGCAGCCGCGTCCTCCTTGGTCTCACCGGGAAAGCCGACGATGATGTCGGAAGTCAGACGGATATCGGGACGCGCCTGGCGCAGCTTGGCAACTTTTTTCAGGTAGTCCTCGCGGGTGTATCCCCGATTCATCCGTTTCAGGATGGGCGACGACCCGCACTGTACCGGCAGGTGCAGATGATTGCACAAGGTGTCAATTTCGCTGAACGTTGCGATCAAATCGTCGGAAAGATCCTTCGGGTGCGAGGTGGTAAATCGCAATCGTTCAATGCCCTCAACAAGAGCAACCTTGCGCAGCAGCTCGGCAAAGGATATTTCGGTTTCATCCTTGCCCCCGTAGGAGTTGACGTTCTGGCCAATCAGGGTGACTTCTTTCACCCCCTGGGCGGCCAGCCCTTCAATTTCGCGAATGATTTCGGTGCTCGGGCGACTGATTTCCCGCCCGCGGACGTGAGGGACAATGCAGAACGAACAGAAGTTGTCGCAGCCTTGCATGATGGTGACAAAACGGGTGACGCCGCCGCTGATGTCGGCGCGATTCGGCCACAACTGCAAGCGGGTTTCGCGATCAAGGAAGTCGGTTTCGTGACAACGCACCCGGTCCTGTTCGACGGCGGTAACCATGGCGGGGAGTTTGTGGATGTTATGCGTACCGAAAACAAGATCAAGAAAGGGGATGTTGGTGAGCAGCTGTTCGCCTTCTTGCTGTGCGACGCAGCCGCCGACGCCGATAATCAGTTCGGGATTGGCACTTTTGAGTGGTTTGAAGCTGCCCAGATGGCCGTAGACCTTGCGCTCCGCCTTGTCCCGTACCGAACAGGTGTTGAGCAGAATGAGGTTGGCGTTGTCGACGTGTTCGGTGCGATAATAACCAATTTCGGCCAGCAAGTGACAGATTCGTTCGGAATCGACCACATTCATCTGGCAGCCGAACGTTTCGAGAAAAAAAGTTTTATTCATAACTTATCTTTCAGGCGGAGTGGACAGGCGCCGATGTTCGCAAAGCAGTGATTAAAAGTCAACAGCTTTCGAGGCTCATTCAGGCGCCGCGAGCCGCTGCCCGGAGCGGCTCATGGCCGTTTCCAGGAGGGTGGTTGCCTGGGTCGGATACTCGATACATTCGAGCGTCAGTCGGTGTTCTGTCGATCCGGCGAAAATTTCAAGTGATCCCAGCTGCTTGCCGTGGAAGTTCAGTTTGAAATAACTGATGTTGCACAGCTCAAGGGCAGTGACGCAATGGTTGTCAAAGCGGAGGACCCGCAAGTCGCTGATGGCATAAAAAAGTTTTTCCCAGCGCCGCCTCGCACTGAACAGCTGGCCAATGCTCAGGTAATATCCAGCGACAATGAAGGGGAGGGGGAGCAGGGGTAGCCAGCTGGGGTAGCCGCTGGCCGCAAGGCGCATCCCCTGGAAAAACCAGTAGCCGGAAAGTGCCAGGATGGGGATTCCGAACAGTGTCTGTTTCCACCGTTTGAATACGTAACAGCGGGGCATGGGGCAGCCTTCCCAGTGCAAAGTTTCTCCCGCCAGAAGATACTCGTGCCAGTTCATTGTGCGGCGCCATGGCTTTCGGTCAATTGTGCAATGCGTGCCGCAGCAGCCTGCCCGAGAGTGGTTTGTGGTTCCTGCGCGGCGACCTGACGATAATATCCGAGTGCTGCAGCGGGTTGCCCCGTTTTTTCAAAAGTCTCGGCAAGCAGGTAGGCTCCTCTGGTGGTCGGTAGCAGCTTTTGAGCCGCACGCAGGTGGAGCAGGGCGCGCCGATAATTGGCCTCAAGTTGATAGAGATAACCGAGACCCAGGCGCGATTGGTAGTCGTTCTCGTCAAGCAGGACGGCCTGTCGCAGCTGGCGTTTTGCCGCGATCCGGTCCCCGGCACGCAGTTGGGCCATGCCGAGGGAATGTCTCAACAGGGCTTCATTCGGCGCTGTGGTGACGGCCTTCAGGTAGAGGACTATGGCGTCACGGGGATGCCCCTGCCGTTCCAGAGCGACAGCTTTGTCGTGTCGGGCGTAGGCTTCACGGGTGTCTCTGAGGCGTGTCGTCGCGCGGCGGAAATTTGTTGTGCGGTGAGCCTTGTCGGTGATGGTGGCTGACGGCAATGACGCCAGATAGGCGCGGTTTTGTTTGAGTCGATCACTTGAGAAGGGGTGGGTGCGAAACAGTTTTTCGAGTTGATTGCCACTGCGCCAGCCTTCGACCTCGCGAGAGAAGAATTCCTGCAACTCAACGGCGCCCTGTGGATCGTAACCGGCGATAACCATATAGTTGATGCCGAGCCGATCCGCGTCCGCTTCCTGCGTGCGCGAGTAGGTTCGGTCGAGCAGGGTGGCCGTCAACTGTCCCGCTTGCAAGGAGAGCGCAGCGTAATCACCGTCTGCGCCGGCACTCGCCAGAACGGTCATTCCCAGGTCAAGAAGCACGCCCCGATTGATCCCCTGAACTGCATGCCGGGCGGTAACGTGGCCAATTTCGTGGCCGAGTACCGCCGCGAGTTGTTCTTCATTGGTCAGGTTGACCAGCAAGCCGCGGGTGATGGCGATCTGCCCGCCGGGGAGGGCAAAGGCGTTGGGAGTCGAATCGTTGACGACGGCGAACTGAAAAGGCAGATCGGGGCGTTCGCACCCTTGCGCCAGACGTTTGCCGATGGCATTAACGTAGTCCTGCAAGGCTTCATCCGGATAGCGGCCTCCCGATTGCTGTATCGCAACGGGAAAGGTTTTTCGGCCGAGTTCAACTTCCTGTTCGGTGGAGACTTTGACCAGAGACAACTCCTGTCGTCCGGTGACCGGATTGGTGGCGCAACTGACAAGCAGGGTCATGATGAGCAGGAGACTGACGATGTGATGGAAACGAATGGCTAAATGCATTGGTTGATGTCCTTGTTTGTCGACATAGTAGCCTGCTTTGTGGTCGGCGGCAAGCAGGATGGCAGCATGTAAGGCAGATTTTTACTCCGGCAATGATTTTTAGCTGGTATTTCAGCCGAATGTTATTTATAATTCTCTGTTTACCAAGAACACCGTAATAAAAGTTGGTCGGGGCTTTGTCTGATCGGCTAAAATACCACAGAGTCATTGGAGATAGCGTACGTATGTCAGAACAAATTCGTAACATTGCCATTATTGCCCACGTTGACCACGGCAAGACCACCCTGGTGGATGCCATGCTGGTGCAGTCGGGGGTTTTTCGCGAGAACCAGCAAATCACCGAGCGGGTGATGGATAGCAACGATCTGGAAAAAGAGCGGGGGATCACTATCCTGGCCAAGAATCTTTCGGTCCAGCACGGTGGTCTGAAAATCAACATTGTCGATACCCCCGGGCATGCCGATTTTGGTGGCGAGGTCGAGCGCGTGCTGAAGATGGTCGATTCAGTATTGTTGCTGGTCGATGCTTTTGACGGGCCGATGCCGCAGACCCGTTTCGTGTTGAAGAAATCGCTTGAGCTCGGACTCAAGCCAATCGTCGTCATTAACAAGATCGACCGCCCTGGCGCACGCCCCGAGCCGGTCGTCAATATGGTTTTCGATCTTTTTTGTGAATTGAATGCCAACGAGCAACAGCTCGATTTTCCGATTGTCTATGCCAGCGCCAAGCTTGGTTTTGCCAAGGTGGAACTGTCTGACGATTCGGATAATCTCGAACCGTTGTTTGATGTTATTCGCGACCGGGTCGATCCGCCGACCGGCGATCCTGCCGCACCCTTTCAGCTGCTGGTCAGTAATATCGATTACAATAAATTTATCGGTCGCACCGCGACCGGGAAAATTGTTAACGGGACGGTCAAGGCGGGCGAGACGGTGGCGCACATTGATTGCGACGGAATCATCAAAAACGGCCGGATCAGCAAGCTGCTCGGCTACCAGGGGTTGCAGCAGATTGAAATTGCCTCGGCTGAGGCAGGCGATATTGTTACGATTGCCGGTTTTGAAGATCTGGGGATCGGTGAAACTCTGGCCTGTGCTGATGCGCCGGTGGCGCTCCCTTATGTCGCCATCGATGAGCCGACCCTGTCAATGAATTTTATTGTCAACAGCTCCCCCTTTGCCGGGACTGAGGGGAAGTTTGTTACCTCACGCAATATTCGCGACCGGTTGATGAAGGAACTGCGCACCAACGTGGCGCTAAGAGTTGAGGATACCGACAATACCGACACCTTCAAGGTCAGCGGGCGTGGTGAGCTCCATCTCTCGATTCTGATCGAGAATATGCGTCGCGAGGGTTTTGAACTGGCGGTTTCCAAGCCGCAGGTTATTTTTCGTGAAATCGATGGCGTGCGCTGCGAACCGATGGAATATCTGACCATTGACGTCCCGGAGGAGTATCAGGGGACAGTTATCGAAAAACTTGGCACACGCAAGGCGGAAATGGTGTCGATGTCCTCTATGGACGGAGTCAACCGACTTGAATTTGTCATTCCGTCGCGAGGGTTGATCGGGTACCGCACTGAATTTATGACCGACACCCGTGGTACCGGAGTCCTCAATCATGTTTTTTATGAGTATGCTCCCTACAAGGGGGAGATCGAGGGACGCAAGAACGGTGTGCTGATTGCGATGGATTCCGGTGAAACAGTGGCTTATTCGCTCTTTAATCTACAGGATCGCGGGATTCTTTTTGTCGGCCCCGGGGTCAAATTCTATGATGGTATGATCATCGGTCAGCATGCCAAGGAGAACGATCTGGTCGTCAACTGCAGCCGCGGGAAAAAGCTGACCAACGTGCGTTCTTCCGGCACCGATGAGGCGGTGCGGATTATCCCGCCGCGAATTCTCAGCCTCGAACAGGCGCTCGAATTTATCGGCGATGATGAACTGGTTGAAGTCACGCCGAAATCGATCCGGCTGCGCAAGCGCTATCTCGATGCCAATGAGCGCAAAAAAATGGAAAAAAAGAAACAGTGAAAAAATGATGAAATTGAACATTTGATCAACAGAAGGGGTGTGCTGTGGCACGCCCTTTTTGCTTATCTTCAAGGATGATGCAGGCAAAAGAGAAAAATAATTTGGCAGTAGCGGCTTTTCCCTTGACGTGCGGGAGGGGCTTTAATAAATTCAAAAGTTATATTCAGCCCGAACCTCCACAGCGAATATCAACCACAGGAGTTCCCCCCCATGATCGATGCCAAGATTCGTGAAGGTCTCACGTTTGACGATGTATTGCTGATCCCCGCACACTCTCAGGTTTTGCCGAAAGAAGTCGATCTCAGCACCTGGTTGACCGACACCATCAGACTGAATATTCCGCTGCTGTCTGCGGCGATGGACACCGTGACCGAGTCACGAACGGCGATCTGTATGGCCCGCGAGGGGGGGATGGGGATTGTTCACAAAAACAAAACGCCTGAAGAGCAGGGGCTGGAGGTTGACCAGGTTAAAAAGTCGGAGAGCGGGATGATTGTTGATCCGATGACCATGGAACCTGATCAGAAAATATTCGAAGCGCTACAGATGATGGAGAAATACCGGATTTCGGGGATTCCGATTACCAAAAACAAAAAACTGGTCGGCATTTTGACCAATCGTGACCTGCGTTTTGAAACCAACTTTGAGCAACCGATTGCCAATGTGATGACCAAGGAGAATCTGGTCACCGTGCCTCCGGGAACAACCCTTGAAGAAGCGAAGTTTCATTTGCACAAACATCGCATTGAAAAGTTGCTGGTGGTTGATGCCAAGGGCACCCTGCAAGGGCTGATCACGATCAAGGATATCGAAAAAGTCAAAAAATATCCGCATGCCTGCAAGGACGATCTCGGTCGGTTGCGCGTCGGTGCCGCTATCGGCGTCGGCGTTGATCGTGAAGAGCGGCTGGAAGCACTGATTCGTGCCGGGGTTGATATCGTGGTGATCGATACCGCGCACGGCCATTCTCAGGGGGTCATTGATGCCATTATCGATATCCGCAGACAATATCCCGATCTGCAGCTGATGGCCGGGAATATTGCCACGGCGGACGCTGCCAAGGTACTGATCAAAGCCGGGGTTAACGCGGTCAAGGTGGGTATCGGTCCCGGATCGATTTGCACGACCCGTGTCGTCGCCGGGGTTGGCGTGCCGCAAATTACCGCCATTGCCGATGTTGCCTCCGTTTGTCATCGCGCCGGAATTCCGCTGATCGCAGACGGCGGCATTAAATATTCCGGCGAGTTGCCGAAAGCGATTGCCGCCGGGGCGGACATCATCATGATCGGTTCACTCTTTGCCGGGACCGAGGAATCTCCTGGCGAAACGATTCTTTATCAGGGGCGCACCTACAAGTCTTATCGCGGCATGGGGAGTCTCGGGGCGATGAAGCAGGGGAGCAAAGATCGTTACTTTCAGTCCGACGTCGAGTCGGAGGTGAAACTGGTTCCTGAGGGGATTGAGGGGCGGGTGCCGTTTCGCGGCTCACTGTCAACCAATATCCATCAACTGATCGGCGGACTGCGCGCCGGGATGGGCTATACCGGGTGTCGGAACATCAAGGAGTTGCAGCAAAAGGCCAGTTTTATACGCATTACCAACGCCGGTTTGCGTGAGTCGCACGTGCACGATGTTGCCATTACTCACGAAGCGCCGAACTACCGGGTCGAGCGAAGGGATTAAGGCGCATGTTAAACATCCATGACGAGAAGATTCTGATCCTCGATTTCGGTTCGCAGTATTCTCAGCTGATTGCTCGCCGGGTCCGTGAAGCGCACGTCTACTGCGAGCTGCACCCCTTCGACATGCATATCGATGCGATCAGAGCGTTTCGACCGCAAGGGATTATCCTTTCCGGAGGACCCAAATCGGTCTATGAAGAAGGTGCCCCGCAGGTTGCCGAGGAACTGTTCGATCTGGGTGTGCCGGTGTTTGCTATCTGTTACGGCATGCAACTCCTCAGTCGTCATTTCGGCGGTGAGGTGGTTACTGCCGGAAAACGTGAATTCGGTCATGCCGACGTGCACTCCCAAGGGGCCCCCGGTCCACTGTTTGACGGTTTTTTTATCGAGGGACACAGCCCGGTATGGATGAGTCACGGCGATCATGTCGCGGTGGTTCCGCCTGCTTTTGAGGTTGTGGCGATTAGTGACAATGCCCCGGTGTGTGCGATTCAGAATGTTCAGCGTCACCTTTACGGCGTCCAGTTCCATCCCGAGGTCAACCATACCCCGCGCGGTGAGCAACTGCTGAACAATTTTGTGCGTTCTGTCTGCAAATGCAGCGGAAAATGGACTCCGGGACGCATTATTGATGATGCGATTCAACGCATTCGTGAGCAGGTCGGGGCGGAGCAAGTGATTCTCGGCTTGTCCGGCGGGGTCGATTCGTCCGTTGCGGCCGCCTTAATCCATCGCGCCATCGGTGACCAACTGATTTGTGTCTTTGTCGACAATGGTCTGCTGCGCCTCGGCGAAGGCGACCAGGTGATGGCGACCTTTGCCGAAAGCCTCGGGGTTAAAGTGCTCCGGGTCGATGCCGAAGAACGCTTTCTGAAGGGGCTGCAAGGAGAAGCCGATCCGGAGAAAAAACGCAAGATTATCGGCAATCTGTTTGTCGATATCTTTGAGGAAGAATCCGGCAAGTTGGCGAATGCGCAGTGGCTGGCACAGGGAACGATCTATCCCGATGTGATCGAGTCTGCCGGAGCGAAAACCGGCAAGGCCCACAATATCAAAAGTCATCATAATGTTGGCGGATTGCCCGACTATATGAAGTTGCAATTGCTGGAGCCGTTGCGCGAACTGTTCAAAGATGAGGTCCGGGCGATCGGGGAAGAACTTGGCTTGCCGCATCGCATGGTCTGGCGGCACCCGTTCCCTGGTCCGGGACTTGGTGTACGCATTCTTGGCGAGGTCAGAAAAGAGTTTTGCGATATTCTGCGTCAGGCCGATGCAATTTACATCGAAGAACTTTACAACTCCGGACATTACGACAAGATCAGCCAGGCTTTTGCTGTCTTTTTGCCGGTCAAAAGTGTCGGGGTTATGGGGGATGGTCGCACCTACGAATATGTCATTGCCCTGCGCGCCGTTGAAACCAGGGATTTTATGACTGCGGGGTGGTACCCGATGCCGTACGCCGACCTGGCGCGGATCAGTAACCGGATTATCAACGAAGTGCGCGGAGTGAACCGCGTTACCTACGACATTTCAAGCAAACCGCCGGCGACGATTGAGTGGGAATAGCTTTTCGTTTGCTCTGCTTTTGGTCGGAAACAGGGGGCTTGGGTAAGATCCTTAGCGAATCTTGCGCCGCCCCCATATCCACAGAACCGTTATCACCAGCGCCATCCCGATGAAGATTACCAGCCGACCGGTCCAATCCTGCACATTTTCCCAACTGGCCCCCGCAACATAACCGAGACCGGGGTAGGCTAACCCCCAAAGCACGACGCTGACTGTGGTCCAGGCGAGAAAGCTGCCCGGACGCATGCGGGCGCCGCCGGCGACAAACGGGGTAAATCCGCGGATCGGGCCAATAAAGCGCCCGAAAAAGATACTTTTGCCGCCATGTTCGAGGAAAAAAAGTTCGGTTTTCCGGTAGAGGGGGATACGGCGACGCAGTAAGCGCGAGGTGACAAGATACGGGCCGAAGCGTGCGCCGAGCCAGTAGCTGACAACATCTCCGCAGAATGATCCCAGCGCCGCGACGCACATAATCGACCCGATATCACCTTTACCGTGCAGGGCGAGGAACCCGGCGAAAACAGTCAAGGTGCTGCCGGGGACGATCAGACCGATACCAACCAGCGATTCGCAACAAGCAATCAGGCCGATCAGCAGAACGTAGAGGCCACCTTCCGGTAACAAGGAAAAAAGTTGCTGTAACCAGTCTGCCATGCGCGCACTCCGTTGCCGGCGGGACAGTTGCTATTTTATCAGGCCCGATCAGCCACGTCACAAAATTGCGCGTGCCAGTCGTCAAAACGGGCCACCTTGCTGGCGCCAAATTTTTTCAATGAGGCCCGAACTTCATCGACACTGCGTTCCAAAACTCCCGGGGTTTTTGAAAAAAACAGATCTGCATAGGCAATAACCCGCTCTTCGAGGGTGAGTGGGAGCATATCGCGTTCCGGCAAGGGCAGGGCTTGACGGCGAATATCTTCCGCCGCGAGACCGACCCCGATATGACGTTCACAGACCAGCGCATGGCGGGGAAGTCCCTCGGCTTCGAGCAGTTCGCGTCCTTTCCAGGTGTGGGCGAGGTAGGGGAGCTCACCGTGACAACCGAGTGTTCGGGCATTGGTGAAACGGATGCCGATGTCGTGGAGGAGTGCGGCCTCTTCAACAAACGTGATGTCGATCGGCGTTGTCCGGGCCAGTCGCGTTGCAATCGCTACGGCTTTATCCGCTACCTGACGGCTGTGCTCCAGCAGTATTTGCCGCGCCGGATCGCCGGACGGGTAATATTTATCGAGCAGGGCGCGGGGATCAACGCCGTGGTCATGCTGTGCTCTGGTCATTTTTTGACATCGATCATAAGGGTCTGGATTTTTTTTCGCAGAGTATTGCGGTTGATCCCCAGAATCTCGGCCGTGCGCACCTGGTTGCCCCGTGTTTTTTCAAGCACGATATTAATCAGCGGGCGCTCCATCTGATAGAGAACCATCTCATACAGATTGTCGAGTTCCTGAACATTCATGTGCATCAGTGAATTACGCAACTTGCGGTCAATCAACGCTTCCAGGGAATCTTCGCCATTGCTGTCGGTACTGACGAGCATTGAAAAATCGGCCGGAGTCAGGATTGGGTCGGGTGACAACAGCGCCGCGCGCTGAATGATATTTTCCAGTTCGCGGATGTTTCCCGGCCAGTCGTAGCTGCTGAGCAGGCGGAGCGCCTCTTTGGAACAGCCCTGAGTGGTGGTGCCGAATTCTTCCCGACATTCGCGAATAAAGTGGTCAACCAGCGTCGGGATATCTTCACGCCGTTCGCGCAGTGGCGGCAGCGTAATCGGCACAACGTTGAGCCGATAAAAAAGGTCTTCGCGAAACTCTTTGTTGCGGACCTGCTCCGGCAGATTCTGGTTGGTTGCCGCGACAATGCGCACGTTGACCTTCTGGGTTGTGCCGCCCGTCCGGGTGATTTCTTTTTCCTGCAATACCCGTAACAGTTTGGCTTGCAACTCAACCGGCATGTCGCCGATTTCATCCAGGAAGATGGTGCCGCCGTTGGCCTGCTCGAATTTTCCGGCTCTGCGTTCAGTGGCACCGGTAAAGGCCCCTTTTTCAAAACCGAACAGTTCACTTTCCAGCAGATCGCGCGGGATCGCTGCACAGTTGATTGCCACAAAGGGTTTGCCGAGGCGCGGGCTGTTATAGTGCAGGGCACGGGCAATCAGTTCCTTGCCGGTACCGGACTCTCCGGTGATCAGTACGGTCACGTCGGAAGGGGCGATGCGCCCCAGAACTTTATAGATATCTTGCATCGGCTGGCTGTGACCGATGATGGCGCGCTTAAGCTGATAGCGTTCCTTCAGCTCATCCTTGAGGCGCCCAATATCTTCACTGGCTTGTGACGCCTTCTCAACCTTGACGATAATCGCATCGATAACACTTAAATCGAAGGGTTTGATGATGTAGTCGTAAGCACCCATCTTCATCGCTGTCACGGCGTTTTTCATCGTCGATTCCGCCGTCATCACGACGGTGAGCATTGCCGGCGATTTTTCGTGAAATTTTTCGAGTAATTCCAGACCACTTAAACCCGGCATGCGGATATCGAGGAAGGCCATGTCGTAGCGTTGTTTGCGAAATAATGCCAACGCCTCGGTACCGTCGGCGGCAAGATCGACGGTGAACCCCTGTTTGGTCAGTGCTTTTGACAGAACCCAGCGAATGCTTTCTTCGTCATCGGCAATGAGGATGCGTTTAATCGCCATGATCAGGTGTTCCTTTCGTGCTGCATCGGTTTAACGGCGGAGTGGAAGATAGACGGAAAAACTTGTCCCGCCAGCCGGATCACTGTCAACCTTGATAAAGCCGTCGTGCTCGGTGATAATCTTCTGACACATGACCAGCCCCAGACCGTTACCGCTTTTGCGGGTGGTAAAGAAGGGGGTGAAGAGACGTTTCATCGTTTCCGGCGGAATCCCCGTGCCATTGTCCTTGACCTCGATGTGAATCAGCGATGCCGGGTGATCAGCTTCGCTGCGCGTCTGGTATTCGCTGGTAATGCGGGTGCTGATGGTGACTGCACCCGTGTCCTCGATTGCTTCCGCGGCATTTTTGATCAGATTCAGAAACAGCTGTGTCAACAGTCGTTCGTCACCGATCAACTCCGGGATACTCGGGTCGAGGTTGAGGATAAAGTGAATGTTCTTGTCACAATGAGCTTCTTTTTGCAGAAGAACGATATCGTTGAGCACTTTACTCAAATTGACTGCGGAGTTTTCTGCGGTACGCGGTCGACTGAGATTCATTAACTCTTCAATAATCCCGTCTACGCGATCGACCTCACGGATCATGACCTCAATATACTCGTTCAGCGGACTGTCCTCGGGAAGCTCCATCGCCATCAATTGTGCTGACCCCTTGATCCCTCCGAGCGGGTTCCTGATTTCGTGAGCCAGTCCGGCAGACATGGTGCCGAGCATCGTCATGCGGTCGGCACGACGAACCGCCTCTTCCAGTTTCACCACCGGGGACATATCGCGGATAATCAGCACGGCACCGTCAATTTTCCCCTGCTCAACAAACATGGGCGCAACCGAGATTGTCACCGGCAGTGGCTTGCCGATCGGACGGCGCAGCATGATATGTTCCTGAGTCGAAATTGATCGGCCATTTTCCAGTGCGGCCTGGATCAGGTAAGTAAATGCGTTGTCAAAAATGCAGATATCGTCGTAACGCCGACCGAGGACCTGGCGTTCGGAGTAGCCGGTATTGAGCTCTGCGGCGGGGTTGAAGAGTTGGATGACCCCCTGTGCATCAATTGCAATGACCGCGCGATCGAGGTTTTCGAGTACCCGCATGTAAAGTTGCGGGTCTATTTGCTGCTCTGTACGATGATTCACAGGTTGAGGTTTTCTGTCGCCAGGGCAGCATCGAAAAAGGTGGTGACTGTGCGGCGCAAGGGATCGAAGTCGTTGATTGAGCTCAGTTGCGCACGAAAGGTCGCGGCACCGCTTATCCCGCGCGAATACCAGGAGAGATGTTTGCGCAGATCGAGAACAGCTTTGTGCTCACCGAACAGGTCACGCTGCCAGTCAAGATGGCGTAGAGCAATGTCGCAACGCTCAGCCATGGTCACCGGAGTGGGGTCATCCCCGCCCAGTCGGGACAGAATCTCGCGGATCAACCAGGGGCGACCGAGCCCCCCGCGACCGATCATGACCGCGTCGCATTTGGAGACATGGAGCATCTCGACAGCGTCGGCGGCGGTCATGATATCGCCGCTGCCGATGACCGGAACGTTGACTGCACCTTTCAACTCCGCGAGTTGTTGCCAGTCGGCGCGACCACAGAACCCCTGCGTGCGGGTGCGCGGGTGCAGGGTAATGGCATCAACCCCTTCGTCCTGCGCAATCCGGGCAACTTCCAGAAAATTGAGATGCTGCACATCCCACCCCGAGCGAATTTTGATCGTCAACGGTTTGTCCGTGGCCGCGCGCACCGCCGCAATAATGCGGCCAATCAGTCGCGGGTTTTTCAACAGGGCGCTCCCTGCCCCGGAACGAATAACTTTTTTAACCGGACAACCCATGTTGATGTCAATCAGTGCTCCGTAAGCGGCACTGCGTCGCGTTGCTTCGGCCAGGACAACCGGATCATCACCGAACAGCTGAATGCCCAGCGGGGATTCAGCCGGATCCGACTGTAAGAGCACAACAGACCCCTTGCCATCGCGAATCAGTCCGTTGGCGCTGACCATTTCAGTGAAGACCAGCCCCGCCCCGAAATGTTTCAGCAGCCGACGGTAGGGAGAGTCGGTGATACCGGCAAGGGGAGCAGCGATAATATTGTTCGCCAGTTTCAGACTGCCGATTGTCAGGGGGATGATTTTGTGCATAATTTTTAGGCATTTTACGTATACGTGCCAGTCGATGCAAGAGAAAAATTGCGGTTATTTTCCGGAGGAGATTGCAACAATACTGGCGATGGATACAGTATACAATAATCCTCTTGACAATTAGAAAGTGAGTTGTTAGAACAATATTTGGAAAATCGGACCAGACAATATACGTGCAGTTTATACATGCCTGGTCGCTTTGTCTGCTGACACCGTATGCTCTGACTGTTATCTTTCGAATTGTCATGTATAAGGCCATTCTAAATTGACGTGTCGTTGCTGGATATTGAGGGTTGACGACGGTTGAACAATCCGTTAACATAAGCAACGTTTAATTTCGCTTGGACGGACCCTTTTGTCCGTCACATTTTCCATTAAAGGAGAGAGATTATGTCGACATTGAAAGAAGTCCTGCGCAAGAAGATCGATGCACACCGTCCCCGGACCACCAAGCTGGTTAAGGAATTCGGCGATGTGAAACTGGGTGATGTGACCATTTCCCAGGCGATCGGTGGGGCCCGCGGCGTCCGCTGTCTGGTTACTGATATTTCCTATCTGGATCCGATGGAAGGCATTCGTTTTCGCGGCATGACCATTCCGGAGACCTTTGCGGCGTTGCCGAAGGTTCCGGGTAGCGATTATCCTTATGTTGAAGGTTTCTGGTATCTGCTCCTGACTGGTGATGTGCCGACGCTGAAGCAGGCTCAGGAAGTGTGCGAAGAGTGGAAAACGCGTTCGCAGATTCCGCAGTACGTTATCGACGTGTTGCGCGCCCTGCCGCGTGATTCCCATCCGATGGCCATGTTCTCCTCGGCCATTATTGCCATGCAGCGCGATTCGATCTTTGCCAGCAACTATGCCGCCGGCAAGTTCAACAAGATGACCTGCTGGGAAGACATGTACGAAGATTGTACCAACCTGATGGCCAAACTGGGTCCGATCGGAGCGTATATCTATCGCATGAAGTACATGGGCGATACCCATATCGAAGCCGACCCGAAACTTGACATGGGCGGGAATTTTGCTCGGATGATGGGGATCCCGGCTCCTTATGACGACGTCGCCCGGATGTACTTCATCCTGCACTCTGACCATGAGTCCGGCAACGTTTCCGCTCACACCACGCATCTGGTTGCTTCGGCCCTGTCCGACGCTTACTACTCCTACAGTGCCGGGATCAACGGTTTGGCTGGTCCGCTCCATGGCCTGGCCAACGAAGAAGTTCTCCGCTGGACCCAAAACTTCATGGCCAAACTCGGTGGTGAAGTGCCGACTGAAGAAGGTCTCAAGAAAGCGCTGTGGGATACTCTCAACAGCGGTCAGGTTATCCCCGGTTACGGCCACGCCGTACTGCGCAAGACCGACCCGCGTTACACATCGCAGCGCGAATTCTGCATGAAGACCCCGGGTCTCAAGGATTACCCGCTGTTCCAGTTGATCAAAATGATCTTTGAAGTTGCACCGGGCGTTCTCACCGAACATGGTAAGGCCAAGAACCCGTGGCCGAATGTCGATGCGCAGTCTGGTGTCATTCAATGGTATTATGGCGTGACTCAGTACGAGTTCTACACCGTGCTCTTCGGTGTTGGTCGTGCCCTTGGTTGCCTGGCGAACATCACCTGGGACCGTGCTCTGGGCTACGGCATTGAGCGGCCCAAGTCGCTGACGACCGCGATGCTCGAAGATGCAGCCAAAGCTGCCAAGTAATTCGTTTTACAATGCAAAACAAAAAGGCCGCTCATTTGAGCGGCCTTTTTGTTTTTATTACTAAGCTGTCAGTCCGGGGCAGTCTCGACGTCCGGCTTTTTTTTCGGTCGTCCGCGTCGCTTTTGAACCGGTGCAGTGTCTGTCACGGCATCTTTGACGGCAGTCTCGTCGTGCGTCCTGTTCTCTTCGGGAGCAGCCGTTGACGCGTTTTTGCGCCGTGTCTGTTTCACTTTGGCGGCCGCTTGTGGCAGGTCATCGTTGACCGACAATTGTGCCGCGTCAGCGGGCCTGGTGCGGCTGCGTTTTGCCGGGAGTTTTTCTTCAGTGGCAGGTTTTACGGTCTCCGCCAGCTTTTCTTGTGAAGGAGGATCTCCCTGTGGTGGGGTGAGTTCAGCCGTTTCTACTTTTAATGCCGATGATCTTCTGGTTGTCTTGCGCTTTGCCGCCGGTACTTGAATGTTGTTCTCGGCCTCGGTCGGGGAAGAATTTTTTTCTTCGGCAGCCGGTTGGTTTTGGGCGATGGTCTTTTCACCAGAACCGTCGAGCGCTGAGACGTGATCGACGGGTGGCGTTGATTTTTTTGTCGTGCGACGGCGACGCGGTTTCTTTATCTCCTCAGCGTCGGCAGGTTCTTCTGCAGGGTCTGTCTGCACCACAGTTGTCTTCTGATCACCATTCTCTTGATCGGTGGCGGACGGAACCGTCAGCGTCTCAGCGGCTTTCTGAGCCGATGTTTTTCTCCGTCGTGGTCGGCGTCTTCTGGTGGGGGGCTGTTGTTCGGTCTGTTCTCCCTCATCAGTTGGTGTGGCGGGCGTGTCTGTTTCCGATAGCGTCGATTCCGGTGCGGTAACTGGCTCGTGAGGTGCCGCAAGGGGTTCCTCCGCCGTTGTTTTTGCCCCTTTCCCGCCGCGTCGTCGCCGGGGGCGCTTTGATTTCACGACGTCTTCGCCACCAGGAACTGCGGTCGCGACCGGCGGTGTTTCTACGATGTTATCAGCAGGGGAGTCTGCTTCCGGGGGGACAACTGCTTTCTCTTCCTTCTGGCGCTTGAGGAATTGAATGTCGTTCTGTCCTTCAAAGTAATCGGTTCGACCAAGGATCTGAATCTCGACCTCATGCTTATTTTCGAGTTCGGTCAATTCGCCACGCTTGGCATTGAGCAGGTAAGAAACAACATCGAGCGGTGCTTCGACAACAACGCGACCGATCTGCCCTTTGGCGATTCCGGCATGGATTTGCCTGAGTAAACCAACCCCTCGGGTTTCGACGCTTTTGACCGAGCCGCTGCCGTTGCAGTGCGGGCAGGTCAGCAGGGTGGCCTCGATAAGGGTTTGCTTCATCCGCTGCCGACTCATTTCGAGCAGGCCGAATTGACTGATCTTGCCGACAGTAATCTTGGCTTTGTCTGTTTTGAGGGTTTGTTTCAGTTCTTTTTCAACGGCGCGATTATTTTTGTTTTCACGCATATCGATAAAGTCAATAACGATCAACCCGCCCAGATCGCGCAGGCGCAACTGCCGGGCAGCTTCTTGCGCTGCTTCAAGGTTGGTTCTGAGGGCGGTCGCTTCAACGCCATGTTCGCCGACCATTTTGCCGGAGTTGACATCAATGGCGACCAGCGCCTCGGTCTGATCTATGACCAGCGACCCGCCAGAGGGGAGGGGCACCCGGTTAGTGCTGATCGCTTCGATCTGCGCTTCAATCTGGTAGCGTGAAAAAATGGGGCGACGCTCCTGATGCAACTTGACCAGTTGTGCGTACTCCGGCATGATTTCCTGAAAGAAGTCTTTGGCTTCCTGAAAAACCTTGGGATCATCAACCAGAACTTCGTCTGTTTCGAGGGTGAAGTGTTCTCGAATCGATCTCAATACCAGGTTTGATTCACGGTAGATCAAGGCCGGGGCCTTGAGTTTTTTGGCTGACAGCAGAATTTGTTCATAAATGCGCATCAGATAGGTGCAGTCACGTTTGAGCTCGGTGCTGGTCTGGTCGAGGGCAGCGGTACGCACAATATAGCCCATGTCTTCGGGCAAATCGAACGAGTCCATATCCTCCTTGAGTTTTTTCCGTTTGGAACTGGCCTCAATTTTTCGCGACAGGGTTTTGGTTCGGCTGTCAGGCATTAAAACCATATAGCGCCCTGCCAGGGACAGGTAGGTGGTCAGTGCCGCACCTTTGGTGCCGCGCTCTTCCTTGACAACCTGGACAATGATTTCCTGTCCGCGCTGAAGCAGATCGTTGATGCGTGGTCGACTTTTGCTTTCGCTTTTTTCTTCCGCGGCCTGAAAAAACGAACCATGCACGTCGTCAATCTGAAGAAACCCGAGGCGCGTTGCGCCATAATCGACGAAAGCGGCCTGCAGGCCGGATTCAACCCGGACGACAATCGCCTTGTAAATATTCCCCTTGGTCTGTTCGTGCCCCGCAACTTCAATGTCCAGAACGGACAGAACGCCGTCCTCGACAATGGCCACCCGATTTTCCTCGGGATGGGTGGCATTCACCAGCATTTTCCTGCTCATGCAAGTCCTTCCGAATATTCCTCAAGAATATTCAATCGTTTTGGTACAATCCAGAGAGTTGCCCGGTTGGCGTCAAGAGTGGATTGCAAATATATATTCGAGAGCCGATACACAGCCCCATGAAATCGAAGTAAATACCATGAATATAGCAGGTTATTGCGGTTAATTACAGTGAATTAAGTCGAAACAAAAAAACCCGCTGCTTGCGCAGCGGGCATGGGTAGCGCAATAACGCGACAGAACTTAACGCAGATTGTAAAAAACATCGGCTCCGGCAAAGATAGCAACGTCGTCCAGCTCATCTTCAATCCGCAGCAATTGATTGTATTTGCAAATTCGGTCAGTTCGGCAGAGTGACCCGGTTTTGATCTGGCCGGCATTGACCGCAACGGCCAGATCGGCAATGGTGGTGTCTTCGGTTTCCCCGCTGCGGTGAGAAATAACACAGGTGTAACCGGCCCGTTTCGCCATCTCAATCGCTTCCAGGGTTTCAGTCAGGGTGCCAATCTGGTTGACCTTGATGAGGATCGAGTTGGCGATCCCCTTGTCAATCCCTTCTCTGAGGATTTTGCTGTTGGTGACAAAAAGGTCGTCGCCGACAATTTGCACCCGATCGCCGAGCTTGTCGGTCAGCAGCTTCCAGCCGTCCCAGTCATTTTCCGCCATGCCGTCCTCAATCGAGATGATCGGGTAGCGTGCAACCAGGTCGGTATAAAATTCAACCATGTCCGCCGCTGTTTTAACCGGGACTTTTTCATTGGCCAGAACGTACTTGCCGTCCTTGTAAAGCTCTGATGAAGCGACGTCGAGGGCCAGCAAGACATCGGTTCCGGGCTTGAATCCAGCCGCTTTGATGGCCAGCATGATGACTTCCAGCGCCTCTTCATTACTCTTTAAGTCGGGGGCAAATCCGCCTTCGTCACCGACCGCAGTATTGTACCCTTTGTCCTTCAGAACCTTCTTTAACGCATGAAAAATTTCCGCCCCCATCCGCAACGCCTCCTTGAACGAGGTCGCTCCGGCGGGCATGATCATGAATTCCTGAATATCGACATTGTTGTCAGCGTGCTCGCCGCCATTAATGATGTTCATCATTGGCAGCGGCATTTCTTTGGCATTCGGCCCGCCAATGTACTGATAGAGCGGCAGCCCGGCATCCTCTGCGGCTGCCTTGGCGCAGGCCAGGGACACACCCAGCAGTGCGTTGGCTCCCAGGTTGCTTTTGAAATCGGTGCCGTCAAGTTCCCGCAGACGACGGTCGATTCCCGCCTGATCGCTACAGTCCCAGCCGATCAGCGCCTCACAGATCACCTCATTGACATTGGCAACCGCTTTTTCGACACCCTTGCCAAGATAGCGGCTTTTGTCACCGTCACGCAGCTCGATCGCCTCACGTTCGCCGGTCGAGGCACCACTGGGAATTGCGGCCCGTCCCATCACTCCGCTTTCGAGGTAAACTTCAACTTCTACCGTCGGGTTGCCACGGGAATCAAGAATTTCTCGGGCATAAATGTCAATGATTTCACTCATCGCGTCGTGTTCTCCCTGCTTGGATTAATGTCAATACAACCGTATGTCATACGCGGTTTTATATCATAATCGGCGGAAATTGAAAGTTTTTTCTGGTTTTACGTCAAAGCAAAAAGAATTGATTTTAGATGTCCGGAGTGATAACAGTATGTGTTCGCAATATTGGCAGAGGAAGGACAACTTTTGGGGAACAATAATAATGAGAAGTTTGCCAGTACAGATCCGGCAATGGCAGGTCTTCTCTTCGGGCAGCAAAATCGGCATCTGAAGAAGATTGAACGGCTACTGGACGTGCGCATCAGTTCGAACGGTCTTGATGTCTCAATTACGGGTGATGCTGCACAGGCCAAAATTGCCCGACGATTACTCGAAGAACTACAGTCACTTCTGGTTGCCGGGTATCCGCTCTATCCGGCCGATATCGATTATGCCGTGCGTGTTCTCTGTCAGGATTCCAGTGCCCGACTCAAAGAAATTTTCCTCGACACTGTTTTTGTCTCGGCACGCAACAAGATCATTGCTCCCAAAAGTCTGGCGCAAAAAAGTTATCTTGACGCCATGCGTTCATTCGATGTGGTCTTTGGCGTCGGGCCGGCCGGTACCGGAAAAACCTACCTGGCCATGGCCACGGCAGTCGCCTATTTAAAAAAGAAAGAAGTGAGCCGGATACTGCTGGCACGACCGGCGGTTGAAGCGGGGGAACGGCTTGGTTTTTTGCCGGGGGACATTGCCGAGAAGGTCAACCCCTATCTGCGGCCGCTCTATGATGCGTTATTTGATATGCTGGGGCTGGAGCAAGGGCAGGAGCTGATTGAAAAAGGGGTTGTGGAGGTCGCGCCGTTGGCGTTTATGCGCGGGCGAACCTTGAATGATGCCTTTGTTATCCTCGATGAGGCCCAGAATACCACGGCTGAACAGATGAAAATGTTTCTCACCCGGATCGGGCTTGGCAGTCGCGCGGTCATTACCGGGGATATTACCCAGATCGATTTGCCAAACGGAAAAGGCTCCGGCCTGGTCGAAGCCCGACGCATCTTGCAAGGGGTTGACGGAATCAGCTTTAATTACTTTACGGATCAGGATGTTGTGCGCCATCCGATTGTACAATCAATTGTGCAGGCGTATGAACGCGATCAACGTAGCTTTCGAAAAAAAAGTGATACTTCTTCATGATGATGACAAAAAACGAGCGTAAGGCGGAAAAAGAAAGCCCGTTGAAGATCTGGTGGGCTGGTTTCTGGCGTGAGAAGGCGGGGCCCGAAAGTCGCTCTCAGCGGTATTGTCTGTTGTTTCTGCTCACCTTTTTTCTGACCTGGGTCATCATTCCCAAAGGAGGCTTTGCGCCGGTCCATTATACGCCGGGAGATGTTGCGTCACGCGATGTCAAGGCTCCGCTAGAAATGTTGATCCCTGATGAAGGGTTGACGGCCAAGAAACGCCAGGAGGCGGCTGACGCGGTTCGTCCGTTATACGATTACGATGCGCGCGCCGGGATAGAGCTTGAAAAGAAATTGATTCAGATCCTTCGCCTGGTGGCGGCTGAAAGTGCACCTGGAGAGAAGAACTTTGAAGCGTTGGCGCAGCAGGTTACCGGACTGCTCGGTGATTCCTTGAGTATTGAAGAAATTCGCTGGCTTGACGGTTTGCCGAAAACGCCTGAATTTATTGAGGCGGTGCGCACGGCGATCAATGCGGTGCTGCGAAGCAAGATAGTTACCAATAACCGACTTTTCAGCGCAGACGTTGAACGTGGTGTCGTGCTGCGCAATCTTCAATCGCAGCAGGAGGACGTGGTCAAGGGCGGGGAAGGAATCCTTGACCTGGCCTCTGCCCAGACGTTGCTGCACAAGCGATTATCGCAGATCGACGGTTTGAGCCGGGCGCAGAAGCAGACGCTGATTGCAGTCTGTCAACGGATTTTGCGTCCCAATCTGACTTTCAATAAAAATGAAACCGAATCACGCAAACAGCAGGCGCTGGAAGCCGTTGCCCCGGTTTTGTTTCAGGTGAAAAAAGGAGAAATGATCGTCCGCGAGGGGGAGCGGGTGACTGTTGAGCAGATTCAGGAATTACGTGCCCTCAGCGAATTGGGGAATGAGCCGGGGAATCAACGAACAGCGGTTGGAATGTTTATCTGTATCAGCCTGTTGTTTTTTATCATGCATCGTTTTGCCGGACGCAATATCCGCAAATATAATCCCGGTAACCGCGATATCCTCTTTCTGACCGTTGTCCTGGCCGGGCTTTTTGTCCTTATCAAAGTCTCGATCTTTGTTTCGACCGCTCTCGAAGGGACACTCCCTGCGATCGATGGTGCCAGTTATTATTACGTGATTCCCTTTGCTGCCGGGGCAATGCTGGTGCGGATTGTGCTCAATTCTGAAATTGCCCTGTTCTTTACGCTGTCAGTCGCTCTTCTTGCCGGGGTTCTCTTCGGCAACAGCCTGTTTATTACCCTTTATGTGTTTCTGGGAAGTCTGGTTGGCGCACACGGGGTGCGCCAGTGTAAACAACGCACGACCCTTTATCGGGCCGGATTGATTCTGTCCCTTGCGAACGTTTCCCTGGTTCTTGGTTTACATCTGTTGAGCGGGCGTGGATTTGAGGTGCAACTGCTGTATAAACTCGGGTTTGCCCTTGGCAACGGGCTGGTTTGCGCGGTGATTGTCAATGGCACGGTCCCGCTAATTGAATACCTGTTTAAATACACCACCGATGTCAAGTTGCTTGAGTTGGCGAACATGAACACGCCGATTTTGCGCGAACTGATGATCCAGGCGCCCGGCACCTATCACCATTCAATTATTGTCGGCAATCTGGTCGAGGCGGCGGCTGAAGAGATTAACGCGAACCCTTTGCTGGCCAGGGTGGCTGCTTATTACCACGACATCGGCAAGATCAAAAAACCACTGTATTTCGTTGAAAATATCAGGGGGGGAGAAAACCGGCATGATCGTCTCGCCCCTTCGATGAGTGCCTTGATTCTGATTTCGCATGTCAAGGATGGTGCCGAAATGGCACGTGAGATCAAGTTGGGAGAAGCTCTGGTCGATATCATCCGCCAGCACCAGGGGACGGCTCTGATCAAATTTTTCTACGAAAAGGCCAAGACCCAGGCCGGGACAGACATGCCGGCGATCAATGAACAGGATTATCGTTATCCCGGGCCGAAACCGCAAACCCGGGAGGCGGCACTGATCATGCTTGCCGACGCCGTTGAGGCCGCCAGCCGGACCCTGACCGATCCGACCCCGGCACGCATTCAGGGGTTAGTGCAGAAAATTATCAATAATATCTTCAACGACGGACAGCTCAATGAATGTGAACTGACCCTGAAAGACCTGCATAATATCGCCAAGAGTTTCAATCAGATCCTGGGCGGGATTTTCCATCAGCGGATTGACTACCCCGAACCGGCCTTTAAAGAGCGCGACAAAGACGCAACGAGAAAGAAAAATGGCGACGATTCACCTCGAGAACCGGCAAAAGAAACACAAGATACCCACGTTACTGCTGAAGCGGGCCGCAAGGAAGATCTTAAACGCCTTGGCATGTCCTGACGCGGAACTGTCAATCATTATTGTCAGCGACGACGAAATCCACGCTTTGAACAAAGCCTATCTGCAGCACGATCGGCCGACGAATGTCATCTCATTTCCGATGCAGGAAGGTGACGGCGTCGGGGTGCAGCCCACCTTGCTCGGAGATGTTGCCATCTCGGTCGATACGGCAACGCGTGACGCCCTCGAAGCCGGAATCGATCCGCTGCGTGAACTCATTTTCCTTCTTCTGCACGGTATTTTGCATCTGCTGGGATATGATCATGAGCGCGGCGATGAAGGTGAAGCCCGGATCATGGAAGCAAAAGAACAGGAAATCTTTCGCTTGATTGAAACCGAAATGTTGACTGCCACAGATCATGCCTGAGCAGGTTTTGACCTGGGAAGACTCGCTGCCAATCTATCAATCAGTGTGTCGATGTTTAAGGGGCTCTTGTGGGTAAAGAAGAAAAACACTTGTTCCCGCTCTGGAAGCGTTTTTTTCTGTTGCTTTCTGGTGGGCCGCGTCCCGCCTTGACGGAAAAAGAACTCCAGGAAATTATTGAGAAATCCGAGGCCGAAGGCGTTATCAACGAAGATGAAGGGGAGATGCTTCACTCGATCTTTACCCTCGGCGAGACGATTGTACGTGAAATCATGGTACCGCGAACCGACATGGTTTGTTGCGCGGTCGAAGCTGGCGTTAGCGAGGTTCTCAAGGCAATTATCGATGCCGGGCATTCCCGTATCCCGCTCTATGCGGGGAGTGTCGACCGTATCGTCGGTGTCGTTTACGCCAAGGACTTGCTCAATTACTGGGGGGTTGACAATGCTGAGATTAATCTCGGCAAGGTCATGCGCGAGCCTTATTTTGTCCCTGAAACCAAGAATATTGAGGAACTCCTTCAGGAATTTAAAGTCAAACGCGTTCATCTGGCGATCGCCGTCGATGAATATGGCGGAACTTCCGGGCTGATTACGATTGAAGACCTGCTGGAAGAGATCGTGGGGGATATTCAGGACGAGTTTGATCAGGAAGAAGATCTGCTGATTGTCGAGTCGGATGGTGGCGTGCTGGTCGATGCCCGCATGAGTCTGGAGGAATTTGAGGACTATTTCAATGTGGAAATATTGCGGGACAAGATCGATTCAGTCGGGGGGTATCTGTGCCAGATTTTTGGTTATCTCCCCAAATCGGGAGAGGCAGTTGTTGATCAGGGGCTGCGCATGAGTGTTGTCGAGAGTGATGCGCGTTCGATTCGTAAAGTGCGTGTCACCCCGCTTGATCCTCCCGATACCCTTCCCGTTGCCTGATCATGCGTCGCCTGCCGATCGATTCAGCATTGATGGCCAGTCTTGCCAGCGGGATCTTGCTGGCGCTCGCCTATCCCCGTCCCGGCTTCTATCTTTGTGCCTGGTTCGCTTTTGTCCCGGTGCTGATTGCCGCACGACAGCGCCCGTGGCGAAACGGTTTCATCGTCGGCGTGGTTTTCTTTGCCCTTGTTCTTTACTGGGTGAACGTCGTCATGACCACCTTCGGGGGATTGAACTGGTTTTTCTCTCTGATAGCCTATCTGTTATTGAGCGGTTATCTTGCCCTTTATTTTGCTTTTGCCCTCTTTTTTGCGGTTGCCCTGCGTCAAAAAATTCATCTCCCCTATTATCTGTCATTGCCGTCGTTGTGGATTGCCCTGGAGTTTGTCCGCGCGAAGCTGTTCAGCGGGTTCCCCTGGGGATTGCTCGGATATTCGCAGAGCGACAACCTGATCGTTGCCCAGTTCGCCGACATGTTCGGGGTTTACGGCATCGGCTTTATCATCATGCTGGTCAATGCCGTGATTGCCGAGTGGCTTCTGGCTGAGCGTGTGCGCCGGATTGAACTGAGACCGGTGCTGGCGGGGACCGTGTTGCTCATCCTCTGTGTTATCGGTTATGGCTGGTTTCGGCTCGATAATTTACACAGTGGCACGACGGATGAGCGTACCCGGGTCACTCTGGTACAGGGCAATATTGCTCAGTCATTGAAGTGGGATCCCGCCTACCAGCAAGTTACCCTCGATACCTACCGGCACCTTTCGCTCAGCCCGGCGGTGGTCACACCGGAGTTGATCATCTGGCCGGAAAGCGCGACGCCCTTCTATTTTCAGGAGAGCAATCAATTGTCTCGTCAGGTGCGTGATATCGCCCGCGACCAGTCGGTTCATTTGCTTTTCGGCAGTCCGGCCTACGAAGCGAACGGAGAAGGTTTACGTTATTTTAACAGTGCCTTCATGCTGACCCCGAGCGGTGAAATATCGGGGCGCAGCGACAAGGTTCATCTGGTGCCCTTCGGTGAGTACGTTCCGCTGAAAAATATACTCACTTTTGTTGATAAACTGGTCGTCGGAATCGGCGAGTTTTCCCCTGGTGAAATGACCCCTCTCGACTTTGACGGAAAAAAGGCCGGAGTGCTGGTCTGTTTTGAGGGAATCTTCCCCGAACTGGCGGCGGAGTATGTGCGGCGCGGAGCCGATCTGCTGGTCAATATCACCAATGACGCCTGGTTCGGCAACACCTCCGCGCCCTGGCAGCATCTGGCGATGACGCGGGTGCGCGCGATTGAAAACCGCATCTGGGTGGCTCGCGCGGCCAATACCGGGGTGAGCGCGTTTATTGCGCCGTCCGGGGAAATTATTGCGCAAAGCGGGTTGTTCATGGAGGCAACCCTGACCGCCGGGATTTTCCCCGGCGCCGAGTCGACACTTTACCGGCAGTTCGGGTTTACTTTGCCTTACCTTTGTTGCGCGATTTCTCTTCTGTTGTTGCGACGATACTTAAAACGACAACCATAGCTCATGGCCGGAGTGCAGATTTTTATTTTGAATTAAAAGTGTTTTTCTGTTATTTTTCGCCACTTGTTCAATGCCATTCTCGAGAGGTCCGATTTTTTGCGTCAGTTTCTGTTCGCCTCAGTCTTTTGGTGTGTGTTTTGCGTGAGCGCGCATGCAGCAGAAGTTTCTTCGTCGCTGCCCTTGGGCAGCTGGGTTTATTCCGCCCTCGACCGGTTGACTGCGTCCGGAGCGGTGCAATCAGCATTGTCCGGAAATAGGCCGTACGCCCGCTCGGAGGCGGCGCGTCTGGTTGTTGAGGCAGAGCAGAACATGCTGTCCGACCAGGGTGTTTCACCGTTCAACCGGAAACTTCTCAGGCTCTTGAAAAAAGAGTTTGCCGGTGATATTCTGACCACCTCTTCCGCTGCCGCAAAGAGCTATATTCAGCCCATCACCCGTGTTACCCTGCGTTATGATTATCGCGACGGACAACCGACGACAATTCCGCGAACCAATGCGCGACAGTTTGCTCTCGATTATAACGCGACGGGCAGGGATTATTCAGAAAGCCATAACATTGAGCTGGGCTGGACATCGGAGCTGCGTTTTTCTGACTGGCTGCTGGTCAGTTGGCAGCCGTCGCTGAGCTATCTGGACAATAATTACACCCAGGCGGAGCGTCACTTCGAGACGCGTCACAGTAAACTGGCGCTGCAACTTTTGGCATTTGAACTCTCAGTCGGTCGACAATCACTCTGGTGGGGACGTGGCAGGCACGGTTCGCTGGTTCTGAGCAACAATGCAAAGCCGCGGGACATGCTGCGGATAACCAATCCGTCACCGCTCATATTGCCAGGGTTTTTCCGTTTTTTAGGGCCGCTGCGTTTGGACCTTTTCTGGAGTCGTCTGGAAGAAACGCGCACGGTTGCCGAGCCCTACTTTGCCGGAATGCGCATTGATGTCAAGCCGTTTCCCTGGTTCGAGCTCGGTTTGTCGCGCTGTGTCATCTTTGGTGGTAAGGGGCGACCGGATATTGCTGCCAGTGAGTTTGTTACCATTTTAGGGGGGAAAAATCTGAACGGTGGTGAAGACACCAGCAACTCAGTCGCCGCTGTTGATTTTAGTGTTCATCTGCCCTTTCTCTGGAATACGGTGTTGTACGGTGAAGTCGGTGGTGAAGATGAAGCGGGGCACTGGATCGCCAAAAATGCCTATATTGGCGGGCTTTACCTGCCGGTAATTGAGCCGAGTGAATCTGTTTCGTTGCGACTGGAGTATGCTGACCTTTCAAGCCCGGTCTGGTATCGCCACTCCCTTTACCGGTCGGGATATACCTATAATGGAAAGATCCTTGGTCATCACGTCGGTGGCGGGGGCAAAGACTGGTATATTGCACTTGATTGGTGGCTGGCTGAAAGTGTACAAATGATCCTGGGGTGTGATTGGGAAAAACGTGGTTTTGATCAAGCTGTTTTGGAAAAGCACCGGCAGTCGTTTGTGGCTGTCGACTGGATGGTCGCGCCTGACTGGCAACTGAAGGCCCGCTACGCAAACGATTCTATCGAGAATGTCGGCTATGTTGCGGGTGTCGAACGAACAGATCATGTCGCGAGTTTCAGCGTAACGAGTGTGTGGTGAATGGTGGAAAATCGCAAGGCGTTTTTATATGAATTTGGAGGATAGGGGGGGCGTTTGCAATACGACGAAAAATTTTGACTAATGTTTACTCCTTGGGGACCAGTATGTTATTGAGCATTCAAACATCGTGAACCTTGTCTGTCGTGATGGCCACATAGGTTAATGCTTTCCCGCAAGTTGCGCAATATATGCATTTTGATGGCGACCTTAGTGGTCTGGAGTTCAGCTCAGGGGAATAGCGTGAGACTCAGGTTAATGGTCGAGTCAAAGGCAGACATCGGTTGTTCAAGCCAGAGGAAAATGGTTTGTCTTGACAGAGTTTCCGGGCCATCCAAGTCAGCACCAGGCAAAATCCTGAAAGATGCGCCAATTCTTGTGTTCGTTGGTATGGGCCAACGTGGAGAGTGAAACAACACCACGAAAGCCAGTGCGATACAGCTTCTCCCGATGGGAGTTTAGGCAGGTTTCGATACGCGGAAGTTTTCACGGCCAGCCAGCTGCGCGAAGATCAGACACAGACACATAAATCGAAAAGCGGAGCCGCTATGTCAAGGAATCATACTTACCAAAAGCTTACAGCAATTATGCTGTTTTTTAACCTTACAGTAGTTATTGGAGGTCGTGTTTTGAAACGGTCTATTACTTTGTTCTTTTGCTCAATATTTATTGTTCTATTTCCTTTGGCTGCGGTCTGGGCGGAAGGGACAGGAGTGCCTTCTGCGACTGCCGTTTCAACGCCCCCGGTTGTGGCCACGGGCGAGACGTCAGCCGTTTCTTCCTCACCCGCTGACTCACTCGCAGGGTCACCTGCTGACGCGATTGATTCCGGTACATCCGTGGAGGGTGCTGTTCCAAGCTCAGAAGATTCCCCTGAGGGGGCTCCGGAATCAGGTGAAGATTCGGCTCAAGCCGATTCTCGTGAAAAGTCACCTACCAACGTCATGGCAAAGGGTAGGTTGGTGAATCATGGCTGGAACCACTTTGCTGCAGCGAGGCAGCGATTAAAAATCCTCGAGAAAAAAATAGCCAACGGAACCTTTAATCCGCCCTCCTTTGATCAGTCAGCGCAACTGGCTGACTTTCTTGGACCGCTGGAAATGTTGTCGTCCTGAGAGTAAACACGATAACTGAGGGAGGTGTGAACGCTATAAATGAGGGTATTCGATCAAGTTAAACGCTGGACATA
>JARGFI010000020.1 GCA_029210745.1 Desulfuromonadales bacterium | reverse complement strand
TCCGAATAAGGTGACGATATCGCAAATGGTGCCAAATAATCAGGAAAGGTAAGTCCGAATAATGTGGGAATCAACACCTTGTAGACGGTGCCATGGTAGCGCTGCGGGTCAACAAAGGTTTCCATCAACAGCAGGGGATGGCCGAACCGCACCAGCCAGTCGTTTTGGATTCTTTTTTCGCACAACGACAAGGTGCGTGATCCCAAGTTCGGGATGTGCCACTGAGGCAGAATCAAAAATCGACTATTGTTGGCCACCAGCTTTAAACGATCATACTGGTGTCGGTAACTCCAACCAATCCATTGATCCCGAGCCGCGCACTTTAAAGCGGCGGCAGAAAAGGTCAATAATGCGACCCATTCGTCATTTAACGTCGCGACATACCAGAGGGTTTCACCGATTTTAGGCAGATCCCCAAGGTAGTGATGACGTTGCATCAGTTCCCGATAACGAGTCTCTTCAAATGACACAACGGGGCGAACGTGGATCGCGTTTAAACTCAATGTTGAATTCTCCGAGGATGAAGGAGTTTCCTTTATACGCGATCTGTGGCTGTTTGACCAGAAAAAAGATGAAATCGGCAAGGTAGCGGGGGTTGTGGGTTGGGACGAATTTACCCTGCATCCGGCCCTTTACCGCTTGACAGTTATCGGAAAAAGCTATAATTTTGCGTAATTAAACCCTTGGAAAGACTATGCAGAACGATCCATCCTTCTTCAAAAAATGCGTACTGATCGTCACGGTGATTTTGCCCTTGTTGCTTACTGCCTGTGCCGCGACACCTCGGACAACGGCGCTTTCCTCGGCATCTGCGGATGCGCTGGAACGTTTGGCCGCTGATCAGCAGCAACTTGACCAGCGCCTCGTCCAGCTTCAGGACAATCTGTTGCTCCTCGAAGCACGGTTTATGGATCAACAGGCGCTGATCGAGCAGTTGCGCGAGGCAGCCCCTTCTGCTCCAGCAGCTATTGCAACAGTGCCACAGACAGAAATCACCCCGGCCGAACTTTATCGCAAAGCTTTTGCCGCGTATGCAGCGGGTGATTATCCCCAGGGAGAAACCGATTTCATCCGCTTCGTCGCCCTGTTTCCGAACAACGAATATGTCACCAATGCACGGTTCTGGCTGGCGGAATGTTATCTGGCGCAAAGTAAATATCCGCAAGCGGCGACAACCTTCCACAGCATCGCTGAGGATTATCCTCGTTCCGCACTTGCGCCAAAAGCCTTATGGAAAGAGGCCGTGACGTACGAGCGTAGCGGCGCGACACAGAAAGCAGCCGAAGTTCTGACCACGTTGCGCAAACGCTATCCCGGCAGCAGCGAAGCACGCAAGCCGTTAAACTGAGCAGCGCACACCGCCCGAAGGGGGAGAGAATGTTGTTACGTGGAATCCTTCTATTGGTTTTGATTTTGGGAACAGCGACGGGAACGTTCGCCGAGACCCCGCGCGTGTATGTCGTCAAGAAAGGCGATACCCTCTGGGGGATTTCCGAGCGCTTCATCAAAGATCCACATTTCTGGCCGAGTCTCTGGTCAAAAAATCCTGAAATCCCCAATCCCCATCTGATTTATCCGGGACAAAAGCTGTTTATCTACAGTGACCGTATCGAGGTTGTGCCGGTCGCCCCTGAACCGCAGCAGGTAGCGGAAGATGTGGCCGTGGCCGTCGTCGCCGAGCCGGATCAAGTAGCGACGGTGGCAACATCAGCTCCGAGCAAAATGGTCAAAATCCCCCCGGTTGCCATCAGCTTTATCACCCCCGAGGAACTGAAAGATAGTGGCACGCTGGTCGACACCGTCGATGAACGCGCCCTGATCAGCCGGGAAAATATCGTTTTCGTCAAAATGCGCGATCTTGCCGCGACCATTCCGGGTGACAAGTTCACCCTTTTTAAAGTGGACGAGCAGGTTCTTCATCCGCTCACACAGCAACCCGCTGGCTTTAAGGTATTCAATCTCGGTCAACTTGAAGTTCTGTCTATCGGCAAAGATGTCGCCACCGCCAGAATCATTGCCGTCGACCGGGAAATTGAGCGCGGAGCACGTCTGCGTCCGTACATTGAAACCCCCAGGGAAGTGGCCTTGAGAAAAACAGGGCGGGTGCTCGAAGGCTACCTGCTGACCTCAGCGAATGATCGGGTAACGATCGGCTCCAACGAAATCGTCTACATTGATCTGGGCAAAAATGACGGACTTGCGCCAGGGAACATGCTGCAAATTTTCCGTCCCGGACAGGCGACCGGACTTGGCTTGCAAAAACCGGAGACCCGGATGCCGGACACTCAACTGGGCAAGGCGGTGGTCATCGAAGTCCGTGCCACAACGGCAACGGCCCTGACCCTGAGTGCCAACAACTACATCGAGAATGGCGACCAGGTCGTCACGATCAGCGAGTAACTGCAACCGTTTTTTACTGCACGTCGGCCAGCGCAAACGCGCTGGCTGTTTTTTCGGGAAAGGTTTATGACCGAAACAGAACAGCACTGGCTGCGTCTCCACCTGACCCCCGGACTCGGTCGCACCGGTCTGTTACGTCTCGTCAGCACTTTCGGCTCGCCAGCTGCTGCGTGTAGCGCTTCCCCTGCCGACTGGATCAGCCGCGCCGGAACCCGCCCCGATGTTGCACATAATCGTCCATCTGCCGCTTTTTTTGCCACAACGTGCGACCGCCTGAACCAGCTCTCGGTGCGCATTATCTCGATCTTTGACCCCGCCTACCCGCAACAGCTCGCGGCAATACACGATCCGCCAACACTCCTCTATGTCCGCGGCCAGTTGCCGGCACAAGACGCCTTTGCCGTTGTTGGCAGTCGCCAGCCTCTGGCCGGGAACCGCCAGTGGGCAACCGCCCTGTGCGCGGAACTGGCGGCCCATGACATCACGATTGTCAGCGGGCTGGCCCGCGGAATCGACAGTGCCGCACACACCGGCGCGCTGGAAGGTAAAGGACAAACCATCGCGGTCCTCGGCTGCGGCATCGATCGCATCTACCCGCGAGAAAACGCCCGGCTGTTTGAGCGAATCCCCGAGCAGGGCGCTATTATTTCGGAATACCCGCCAGACGCACCGCCGGTTGCCGGTCATTTTCCCGGTCGCAACCGGATTATCAGCGGACTGAGCAAAGGCGTCCTGGTCGTCGAGGCCGCCGCAAAAAGTGGTTCATTGATTACCGTCGACTTTGCCCTTGAACAGGGCCGCGAAGTTTTTGCCGCGCCCGGCGCGGTTTATGCCTCCGGCAGTATTGGCGTCAATCGGCTGTTGAAAGAGGGGGCTCACCCGGTGATCGAAGCACGCGATATCCTTGAACATCTCTGGCCTGCAACCCCCCCGCGCGAAATTGTGCAGAAGCACCAGAGCTTTGCCGAAACATTGACCGGCGCGGCACTTAAAACCTATCTTGCCCTCGGTCCGGAGCCGTTGCATGGTGACGATCTGGTGCGGAAAACCGGCTTGACACCTATAGAGCTTTCCGCTATTTTACTGCACCTGGAGCTACAGGGAGGCATAACGCAACTCCCCGGTACGCGCTATATCCGCGCCGATTTTTAGTTCAGCAAAGAGTCTCATGAATTCAAAACCGTTTCGTGAACGGGTTCTGGCCATCGTCAGCCTGATCGCTCAATATGTTCTGGATGATAACGAAATTCCCGCCAACAGCGATATCGTCGATGAGTTACTGTCGGTCGGTTTCAGGGAAGAGGAAATCGATGCGGCTTTTTCGTGGATGGAAAACGTCTCGTTACCGCATCGCGCACCGACCTCGCTGGGGAATATTCATCCCACCAACCGTGTCTTCAGTCAGACAGAAACACGCGTTCTCTCGGCGGATGCCCGCGGTTTTCTGACCCAACTGCGCAATCTCGGCATTCTTGACGACATTGTCCTTGAGGAGATTATCGATAAAGCGGTTCACGGCTACGATGATGATATTGGGTTAAAGGAGCTCAAAACGCTGACCATTCTGACCCTCTTCGCCCACGCCCATTACGACTGGCTCCGCGAAGTCGACTGCATCCTGGAGGATGACTGGTCACGACTCTATCACTGAAGCAAAGGGCCACGGGACACCCCGCGGCCCTTTGCTTTGAGTTACCGGAAAGGCACTATGGCACAATCGCTTGTTATCGTCGAATCGCCTGCCAAGGCGAAGACTATCGAAAAATTTCTCGGCAAGGGCTACAAGGTTCTGGCCTCGTACGGTCACGTCCGCGCCATCCCCAGTAAACAGGGGATGGTCGATGTCGATAACGACTTCGAACCCCAATACCAGATCCTGGCGGACAGCGAAAAACACATTCAGACGCTGAAGAATGCCGCCAAAGGGGCCGATGAACTGATCCTCGCCACTGACCTTGACCGCGAGGGAGAGGCGATCGCCTGGCACCTCCTGCAAGCCCTCGGGATCGACGAAAAGGGCGCCAAACCAACAGTCAAACGGGTGGTTTTCAATGAAATCACCAAAGGCGCGATCCTCGCCGCGATGCAGCAACCTCGTGCGGTCTCCAAAGAGATGGTCGACGCCCAGCAGGCGCGTTCGGTCCTCGACTATCTGGTCGGCTTCAATCTCTCGCCGTTTTTGTGGAAGAAGATTCGCTACGGGCTTTCCGCCGGACGCGTTCAATCGGTAGCACTGCGCCTGATCTGCGAACGGCAGAAAGAGATCGACGCTTTCAATCCCGAAGAATACTGGTCGATAGAAGCGACCCTCGATACGTTGCGCAAAGAGCCGTTCAGCGCGCGCCTCCACGCGGTCGATGGCAAAAAACTCGACAAACTCGGCATCACCAATCAGACCCATGCTGACGAACTGGCCACTGCGTTGCGCACAGCCGATTATCGGGTCGCCCGGATCGAAAAGAAGACCAAAAAGCGCAATCCCAGCGCACCCTTTACAACCAGTACCCTGCAACAGGAAGCGAGTCGTAAACTGGGATTTACGGCACGCAAGACGATGACCGTTGCGCAGAAACTCTATGAGGGGATCGATGTTGGCAGCGAAGGGGCGGTCGGTCTGATCACTTACATGCGAACCGACTCGGTCACCTTGTCGACGGTGGCGCTGGAAGAAGCCGTTCAGGTGATCACCGCGCAATATGGTGCTGAATACGCCTTGCCAACACCACGGGTCTTCAAAACCAAGAGCAAAAACGCCCAGGAAGCCCACGAAGCGGTGCGCCCCACGACCCTCACACGAACCCCGGAAGCGATCAGGAAATATCTCAGCTCCGATCAGTTCAAACTCTACCAGCTGATTTGGCAACGCACCGTCGCTTCACAAATGGCTGCGGCACTCCTCGCCGCGACCTCCGTCGATATCGCCGCCGGGGAAAAATTTCTCCTTCGCGCCAGCGGTCAGGTCGTCGAGTTTCCCGGCTTCATGCAACTCTATATCGAGGGGAAAGATCAGAATGGCGATGAGGACCAGGAGGGGTTGTTGCCGATCATGGCTGAAGGCGAAACCGTTGCCCTCAAGGAGCTGGCGCCGGAGCAGCACTTTACCCAACCACCACCAAAGTTCACTGAAGCGAGTCTGGTTAAGACTTTGGAGGAATATGGCATCGGCCGCCCGTCAACCTACGCCAGCATTATCCAGACCTTGACCACCCGCAAATATGTCCGAATGGAGAAAAAAGCGTTTCAGCCGGAAGATGTCGGCATGGTCGTCAGTAACCTGCTGGCGGAACATTTTGCCACTTACGTTGATTACGCCTTTACCGCCGGAATGGAAGAAAAACTCGACGCGATCTCGCGCGGTGAAAAAGAGTGGCGGCCGACCCTCCGGGAATTCTGGCAGCCGTTTATCACCCTGCTGAAACAAAAAGACACCGAGGTCAACAAGTCTGACGTCACCACTGAAAAGACCGACAAAACCTGCCCGAAATGCAGCAAGGAACTGGTCATCAAGCTCGGCCGCTCCGGGCGGTTTCTGGCCTGTTCCGGTTTCCCCGAGTGCCGCCATACCGAGCCGCTGACCAGCGATGGCCAGCCCGCTGAAGAGCCGGAGGTCTCGGACGAAAAGTGTGACAAGTGCGGTGCGCCGATGCTGATCAAGATGGGCCGCTACGGCAAATTCCTCGCTTGCAGCGCCTACCCCGGGTGCAAAAATATTCAGCCGCTGGAAAAGCCGAAATCCCTCGATATTCCCTGCCCGACGTGTAAAGAGGGGGTATTGATGGAGAAGAAGAGCCGCTACGGCAAAATCTTCTATTCATGCAACCGCTATCCGTCCTGCAAATATGCCCTCTGGGATCCACCGAAAGAAGAGCCGTGCCCGCTGTGTAAATGGCCGCTGACGGTAATCAAGACCACCAAGCGCTTCGGCACCGTGCAGCGCTGTCCGCAAGATGAGTGCGAATACAGCAAAGTGCTGATCGAGCCGGAAAAGAAGCCGGTCGAGAAGAAAGCACCCGCGAAAAAAACTGCCGCCAAGAAGCCTGCGGCCAGGAAAAAAGAGACAAAAAAGTCATCCTGACCGATCATCTGGTTACTGTTTCACCTTTCCGGCCGGACCCCAGGGTCCGGCCGATTTGTGTTTAAAAAAAATGATTTCAGTGTGAAGTACGCTGAGGAGACGAGGAAACGATCACCAGTTTTATTTTTCTTCGTGAGCTTCGTGAACTCCGTGGTAAAAACAGACCATAAATCATTCGACTCAACACTATTTGCAAGGGATCAAGATGGACATTACCATTATCGGCGGCGGACTGGCTGGCTGTGAGGCGGCCTGGCAAGCGGCGGCTGAGGGGCTGCACGTCACCCTCTACGAAATGAAACCGCTGCGCTATTCACCGGCCCATCAGCGCAAAGAGCTGGCGGAACTGGTCTGCTCCAACAGCCTGCGCGGCGCCGGGATGAATAACGCCGTCGGCTGCCTGAAAGAAGAGCTGCGGCGTTGCCACAGTCTCTTCCTTGCCGCCGCCGATGCCACGGCGATCCCGGCGGGCGGGGCGCTGGCGGTTGATCGGGAAGCCTTCGCCGCCTTCATCACCGCGCGGCTTACCGCTCATCCACGAATCAAGCTGATCCGCGAAGAGCTCACCGCGATTCCCGCTGCAGGGACGGTCATTATCGCCAGCGGCCCTTTGACCTCCCCGCCCCTGGCCGCCGACATCGCTCGCTTCACCGGAGCCGAGCAACTCTATTTTTATGACGCCATCGCGCCGATCATCGAAGCTGACTCGATCGATTTCTCCCGCGCCTGGCGCGCCTCCCGCTACGCCAAGGGGGGGGACGACTACATCAACTGCCCCCTTGGCAAGGAGGAGTACCTGCGTTTTATCGACGACCTCAACGGGGCGGAAAAAGTCCAGCCGCGCGACTTTGAACAGGCCATTCACTTTGAAGGGTGCATGCCGATCGAGGAGCTGGCGGCGCGCGGCCCGCTGACCCTCGCCTTCGGACCGATGAAGCCGGTCGGCTTGCCCGATCCGCGCACCGGGCGGGAACCGTTCGCGGTGATCCAGCTGCGCCAGGACAACCGCCACGCCACCCTCTTCAATATCGTCGGCTTCCAGACCAAACTGACCTACCCGGAGCAGCGCCGTATCTTCCGCACCATCCCCGGACTGCACGACGCCCGCTTCGCGCGGCTCGGCAGCATGCACCGCAACACCTTTATCAACGCCCCGCGCGTCCTTGACGAGCGGTTGCGCGCCAGCACCGATCCACGCATCTTCTTCGCCGGTCAGATCACTGGCGTTGAAGGATACGTCGAGTCGGCCGGGAGCGGTTTTCTGGCGGGGATATTTGCCGCCCGGACACTAAAAGGGATGACCGTCGTCCCGCCGCCGCAGACCACCGCACTCGGCGCGCTGCTGACCCACCTGCGCAGTGCCGACCCCGAAAATTTTCAGCCGATGAACGTCAATTACGGCCTCTTTCCGCCGCTGACAGAAACCCGTAAACTCAAACGTGCCGACCGGCGCCTCGCCCAGGCGGAACGCGCACTGACCGATCTCGCCCCGTGGTGGGCACAGCTCATGGAGGAGCGCCGCGATGCCGGAGAATAAGCAGATTATCCTGGCGTCCGCCTCACCGCGACGGCGTGAACTGCTGACTCAGGTCGGAGTGCAGTTCACTGTGGTGCCGAGCACCGCGCCGGAAGAGGTCTTGCCGGACGAGACCCCGCAGGCCCATGTCACCCGCCTGAGCCTCGCCAAGGCCCGCGAGGTCGCCGCCCGCGCCGAGGTTGCCGGGCGCTGGTTCATCGGCAGCGACACCGTCGTGGTGCGCGACAGCGTAATCCTCGGCAAGCCGCGCGACGCCGCCGATGCGGCGGCGATGTTGCGTTCCCTCTCCGGCCGCAGTCACCGCGTCTGGTCCGGCTACGCCATCATCGACCGCCACAGCGCAACCGAAGAGGCCCACGCCTGCGTCACCGAGGTCACCTTCAAGGAGTTGACCGACGCCGAAATCGCGGGGTATATTGCCACCGGTGAACCGATGGACAAGGCCGGAGCGTATGCCATCCAGGGACGCGGCATGTTCATGGTCCGCGCCATCGACGGCAGCTATCCGAATGTCGTCGGACTGCCGGTCTGTGAAGTCGTCACGCGCCTCGAAGCACTCGGCGCGCACCGCATGTTCGGCGCAACGGAGACCACTTAAGGGCAAAGGGCAAAGGGCCGCTGATCAAATCTGATCAAGGCGGATCTTGAATCGGCTAACCCGGCGTGCGCTCTTCGTGTCCTTCGTAACTCCAGTGAAGGCAACGAACGGGTGGTAAAAATCAGAAAGGGGAGATGACAATGCCTGAAAATATCGCCGCGAATCTTGCTGCCATTCATACCCGGATTGCTGCTGCGTGTGCTCGTTCCGGCCGCAATCCGTCAGCAGTTCGGCTGGTCGCGGTTTCCAAGATCAAACCGGCGGCCGATGTGAGCGCGGCGTTTGCCGCCGGACAAACCGTTTTCGGCGAAAGTTACGCGCAGGAGTTGCGAGACAAGGCCGAGCAGATCAGCGCCCCGGTCGTCTGGCACTTTATCGGCGGGCTGCAATCGAACAAGGTCAAGTATCTGCGCGGCCATGTCGCCCTGATCCATTCCGTCGATCGCCTGTCGCTGGCCGAGGAGATCGACAAGCAGTGGGGCAAGGACGGGGCAATCGCCGACATCCTCCTTCAGCTCAATCTCGGTGCCGAGCAGACCAAATCCGGCACCACCGCCGCCGCCCTCGAAAAGCTGGTGCGTCAGGTCGCCATGCTGCCAAACCTCCGCATTCGCGGACTGATGGCGTTGCCACCGTGGGAGGACGACCCCGAAGCGGTGCGCCGTTACTTCCGCGAACTGCGCGAACTGGCCGCCGGAATTGACGCGCTGCATATCCCCCAGGTGGAGATGAACGAATTGTCGATGGGGATGAGTCACGATTTTGAGGTGGCGATTGAGGAAGGGGCGACGCTGGTACGGGTCGGGTCGGCGATCTTCGGGGAACGTTGTGATGGCGGAAAAAGATGAGACTGGAAAGTCGCTGATATTAAAGTCAATCGGTCATTCTTGACACGTCGTTCTCCCTGTGTTACCAAGGCAGGCAGTTTTGTTGTTAAACCTGTTCTTTTATCCCCGTTAAACAGGAGACCACAGTATGAATCGCGAGACATCCACAGCACTTTTTGATCGAGCCAAACGCCTGATCCCCGGTGGCGTCAACAGTCCGGTGCGGGCTTTTAAATCGGTCGGTTGTGATCCGCTCTTTATCAGCCGTGCGACCGGCTCGAAGATCTACGATGCCGACGGCAACGCCTATATCGACTACGTTGGTTCCTGGGGGCCGATGATCCTCGGCCACTGCCACCCGAAGGTGGTTGAAGCGATTCAGCAGGCGGCGGCGGGCGGCGCTTCGTTCGGCGCGCCGACCGAAAAGGAGATCACCCTGGCCGAGATGGTCTGCGACGCCTATCCGAATATCGAGATGGTGCGCATGGTCTCCTCCGGCACCGAAGCGACGATGAGCGCCATTCGCCTCGCGCGTGGTTATACCGGACGCGACAAGATTCTCAAATTTGACGGCTGCTACCACGGTCACGCTGACAGCCTGCTGGTCAAGGCCGGTTCGGGGCTTGCCACCTTCGGCGTGCCGACCTCTCCCGGTGTCCCGGCGGATTTTGCCAAACACACCCTGACCGCAACCTATAACGATATTGAAGAGACCCGCCAGCTGGTCGCCGCCAACAAGGGCGAGATCGCCTGCATCATCCTCGAACCGATTGCTGGCAATATGGGGTGCGTTGCGCCCCGCGCCGGGTTCCTCGAAGGGTTGCGCGCCTTGTGTGATGCTGAAGGGATCGTGCTGATTATCGACGAGGTCATGACCGGCTTCCGTGTTGCGTACGGTGGCGCGCAGGAACGCTTCAAGGTTTACGGCGACCTGGTCTGCCTCGGCAAGATTATCGGTGGCGGTCTGCCGGTCGGCGCCTTCGGCGGGAAGCGGGAGATCATGAGCTGTCTCTCCCCTGATGGCGGCGTCTACCAGGCCGGCACCTTGTCGGGGAATCCGCTGGCGATGAGTGCCGGGATCGCGACGCTGACGCTGCTCAAGGAGGAAGGCTTCTACGACATCATCGAGGAGAAGAGCGCCTATCTGTGCAAGGGGCTGGCGGAAGCGGCCAGCGCGGCGGGGGTGCTGACCTCACTGCAACGCGTTGGCGGGATGTTCTGTACCTACTTTCAGGCGGACGAGGTTTTCGCTTTTGCCGACGTCAAAGCCGCCACCCCGGCGATCTTCGCCAAATTCTTCCGTAGCATGCTCGACGAGGGGATCAACCTTGCCCCAAGCCAGTACGAAGCGGGCTTCATGAGCGCTGCCCATTCGACCGACGATCTGGACAAAACGATCGCGGCGGCGGCCAAGGCATTCAAGACCCTGTAATTGTCTTGACATCCAAATCTACCCCCCTCAATCCCCCCTTGACAGGAGGGAAGTTTCGAAGCCTCCCTTGTCAAGGGGAGGTTTGGAGGGGTTTGCTGCGAAAAAGTAAACGTTACAGGGTTTTAGTTGCGCTCTTTGCTCCAGAACTTGTCAAGAAAACGGTCCCGTCCGGAGCCGTAGCGATAATAGTTGTAACGCAGCGGATTCTTTTTGTGGTAGTCCTGATGGTGCTCTTCTGCCGGATAAAAGTTCCCCGCCGGGATAATTTCCGTGACTATCGGCGCACTGAAGCGTCCGGATGCGGCGAGGGCCGCCTTCGATGCAACGGCCTGCTGGCGCTGCTCTTCATCCAGATAAAAGATCGCCGAGCGATATTGAGTGCCGCGATCGACAAACTGCCCGCCGTCGTCCACCGGGTTGATATTCATCCAGAAAACATCGAGTAATTGTCGATAGCTGACGAGCGTCGGGTCAAAACTGATCTCGATCGCCTCAACGTGGCCGGTTCCTCCGGCGGAAACCTCTTCATAGCGCGGATTGGCGCGCTCCCCGCCGGTATACCCGGAGACCACCGCAAAGACTCCGGCCAGCTTTTCAAAAGGGGGCTCCATGCACCAGAAGCACCCCCCGGCAAAGATTGCCTTATGTGGTGTGGAATTCATCGTTTTTTCTCCCCAGCCTGGCCAGGCCAGCAACAGCCCGAGAGCGATCATCAAGAGTACTTTCATCGTTACCTCGCCTTTTGCGACAGACACTCAACGTGGTATCGGCACAAAGAACTGCGGGGCACATCATAAAAAAGACCCGTGTCAGACTTCCCGGCTATTCCTCTTATCTGCCCCGAATCCTGCTTGTCTTTGCTTTTATTACAAAGTTATCCCCATTATTACTTCCGGTCAAGCCCGCGCGAGTCAGCATGGCGCATAAACCGGCGGAAACTCCGTGGAGATACACCGGCCACCCGGCTCAGGCGATGCGCCAGATTTGAATCGTTGATCAGCGCCGAAGCTGAAATCATGGTAACGTCGATTGTTCCTTGTGATTCAGTGTCCCTTCGCCCTATAATCAGGGAACCGGAGCGAGGAGGTGACGGATGAAATTTACCAAAATGCACGGTGCCGGGAACGATTATATCTACGTCAATTGTTTCGAGGAGGCGGTTGCCGAACCGACCGCGCTAGCGGTAGAGATCAGTAATCGTAATTTCGGTATCGGTTCCGACGGGCTGGTCCTCATCATGCCCTCGACCGTCGCCGATGTGCGGATGCGGATGTTCAACGCCGACGGCAGCGAGGCGGAGATGTGCGGTAACGGGATTCGCTGTGTTGCCAAATATGCCTACGATCACCGACTGGTGCGGCGCAAGCGGATGAATATTGAAACCGGCGCCGGGGTGTTGACCGTCGAGCTGTTGACCAAAGCGGCCGACCTGGTCGAGCAGGTGCAGGTCAATCTGGGCACTCCGCGACTGCTGCGCGGAGATATTCCGATGACCGGCGACCCGGAGAAGAAAGCGCTGAATATTGCGATTGAAGTGCTGGAACGTACCTTCCGCGCAACCTGTGTCTCGATGGGGAATCCACACTGCGTGATTTTTGTCGACAATCTGGCGGCTTTTCCGGTCTCCGAATTCGGTCGTCATATCGAGCGCCACCCCTTTTTTCCCAACCGCACCAACGTCGAGTTCGTCCGGGTGATGTCACGCACCGAGGTGAAACAACGGACCTGGGAACGCGGCGCGGGGGAAACGCTGGCGTGCGGGACCGGAGCGGCGGCAGTGACTGTGGCCGGTGTGCTCAATGGGCTGACCGATCGCAAGATTGTCAACCACTTGCGCGGCGGTGACCTCGAAATGGAATGGCGCGAGACCGGCGAGGTGCTGATGACCGGCCCGGCGGTTGAGGTTTTTAACGGGGTATATATTCCACGATGAACTGTTCAATGTGCAGCAAATGGGACGATGACACCGAGCTGCGAATCACCACGCTGGAACACTGCTACGTGGTGCTCAATCGCGACCAGTTTTTCCCCGGCTACTGCCTGGTTTTCACCAAAGCGCACGTAACCGAACTCTTTCATCTTGACCCGCCGACGCGCGGTGCGATCATGGAGGAGGTAAACCGGGTAGCGGCGGCGCTCAACGTCGTTTATCAGCCGACCAAGATCAACTACGAATTACTCGGCAACATGGTGCCGCACATGCATTGGCACCTGGTGCCGCGTTTTAGCAGCGATCCGCTCTGGCCGCGACCGATCTGGAGCGAACCGCATGCTGAAAAGTATTTGAGCGCGGTCGAGACTGCAGCGACCCTCGACAGTATCAAGGGCGCGCTGCGCAAAACGGGACGGCAGGCACAGCTGTTCCCGGTAATCTAGATTGAATCCTGATGCAAGCTGTCCTTTTCGACCTCGATAACACCCTCTACGCTGCCGAACGCGAGCTTTTCTCGCTGATCGACGTGCGCATCAACCGCTATATGGAAGACGTGGCCGGAATCCCGGCGGCCAACGTTGACAGTTTGCGCCGCAACTATTGGGAAGCGTACGGGGTTACGCTGCAAGGACTGATTCGCCACCATGGTGTCGACCCGGAAGACTATCTTGATTATGTCCATGATGTTGATGTCACGTCGCGCCTGCACGCCGATCCAGCTCTGCGTAAGCAGCTGGAAAGTTTGACCATCCCCTGCTATGTTTTCACCAACGGTTCGCGCGGTCATGCCGAGCGCGTCCTCGCTGCACTCGGCATCGCGGATCGATTTGCGGGAATTTTCGATATTCGCGTCGCCGCCTATCTACCCAAGCCATTCCCCGAACCGTATCGTCAGGTGCTCATGGAACTGGACCTTGCCGGTGAGGACTGTGTGATGGTCGAGGATTCACACAACAATCTGCTGACCGCCCAACAACTGGGGATGCGCACCGTGCTGGTCGGTCCCCACGCCAGACCTAACGGCTTTGACGCGCAGGTGGCGACGGCGTCACAGGCGGCGGCGGTGATCGGCGGCTGGCAGGGGGGCACTCCTGCCACCGGCACACATAAAGGAATAGTCTAATGCAACCACTCGGTGCACATATGTCGATCAGCGGCGGGCTGCACAACGCCTTTGCACACGCAACAGCAGCGGGCTGTAGCGCTTTGCAGATCTTTACCAAAAACGCGAACCGCTGGGCGGGGAAAGCGATCAGCGACCAGGATGCCGCGCAGTTCAAGGCCGCCTGGAAAGCCAGTGCGATTGGTCCGGTGGTGGCGCACGACAGTTATCTGATCAACCTCGCCGTGCCGGATGACGCCAAATGGGAAAAGGCCAAGGCGGCCTTCAGTGACGAACTGGAGCGCTGTCAGCTGCTCGGCGTTCCGGCACTGGTGATGCACCCCGGAGCTCACCTGGAAAGCGGCGTTACGACCGGGATCGAACGCGTCTGTGCCGCGTTTCGGGAGATCTTTGCCAACGCTCCGCCGGTGACCGTGCTGCTCGAAACAACCGCCGGACAGGGGAGTTACCTCGGGGCCAGGTTCGAGGAACTGGCGGCGATTATCGCCGGGGTTCCCGGTGGAAATTTCGGCATCTGCTTTGACACCTGTCATGTCTTCGCTGCCGGCTACGACATTTCCACCACCGCCGGGTATGCGGCGACGATGACTGAATTCGACCGCATTGTCGGGTGCGACAAGATCGCCGCCTTCCATCTCAACGACAGCCAGAAAGGGTGCGGCTCACGGGTGGACCGGCACGCGCATATCGGCGCGGGGGCGATCGGGCTGGAGGGTTTTCGCGCCCTGATGCGCGACGAACGTTTCGCCAGTATCCCCAAAATTCTCGAAACCCCGAAAGGGGATGACGGGGAGATGGATGTGAAAAATCTGGCGCTGTTGCGCGAACTGGCGGGCGAGTGATTATTTACCACCCGTTCGCTGCGCTCACTGGAGGACACGGAGGGCACGGAGAAAGCACTCTTTGGTTTTTTGTTTATGTGCCTCGCTCCAGTGACAGTCCATTATCGCAGCCCATCCTCTGTGGGAGCGGCTTTCAGCCGCGAAGGGTTTTTGCAGGGGAAAAAGGTCAAGAATGAAAGCTGTACTGCAACGCGTCTCCTCCGCCAGCGTCGAGGTCGCCGGGGCAACGGTCGGTGCCATCGGTCCGGGGTTGCTGGTGCTGCTCGGGGTTGAGCAGGGGGACACCGTCACCGATACGCGATATCTGGTCGAAAAAACTGCCGGGTTGCGGATTTTTGAGGATGACGCCGGGAAGCTGAACCGGTCGGTCAAGGAGATCGGCGGCGAGGTGTTGGTCGTTTCCCAGTTCACCCTCCTTGCCGATTGCCGCAAGGGGCGTCGTCCCGGTTTCTCCGCTGCCGCCCCGCCGGAGATCGCAAACCCCGTGTATGAAGATTTTGTCGCGCGATTGCGCGAACAGGGCCTGACGGTAGCGACCGGTGTCTTTCAGGCAACGATGGATGTTAAACTGGTCAACCAGGGACCGATCACCATGCTCCTCGACAGCCGGAAGAGAGATTGATGGACAGCGACGATCAAGATACCCCGCAATGGGATGGGCCGAGCAAATCGGCGCTCAAGCGCGACGCCAAAGCGGTCGAGGATCTGGTCTGGCAACTGCTGGAACTGGGCGACGCCGATCTGCCGAAGCTGGAAGTGGGTGAAGAAGTGCGTGCCGAGTTGCTGCTGTTGCGCGCGATCGATGCGCGTGGCGGTCAGCGGCGCCAGATCAGGCATCTGGCCGGGGTGCTGCGCAAGCGTGAAGATGACGTCCAGTGGCTGCGCGACTTTCTGGCTGGAAACGCTGCCGAACAGTACGCCGCCAATGCCCGCCAGCACGAACTGGAAGCATGGCGCGAACGACTGGTGACTGCACACGACGCGGCGGCCACATACGCCGAAATATGTCAGCGCTGGCCCCTTCTTGACCACAAACGGTTGCGCAATTTACAGAAATCGGTTCTCGCCAATGGGGACAAAAAAGCCTACCGGGAGATTTTTCGCTTATTGCGCAGTGCGGCGGACGACGCGGCGGGTTAATGACGGCCATTTCTGGTTGGCAGGCTATTTCTTGACCGCCGGGATGAATTCATTTAGGATGACACACCGACCTCATGAAAGGAATTTTCGATGAAAATCGTTGTTGATACAAATAAATGCCGTGCCAGTGGAAACTGTATAATCGCCTGTCCGATCGACGCAATCACTATTGTTAATGGGGCTGCGGTCATCAATCATGACAGCTGTGATCTGGACGGTATCTGTATTCCGGCATGCCCCCATCAGGCACTCGATTTCGACGAAAAGTGACTGCTGGCACGCCCTGTTCGCTGCTGCGACGTTGAAAATTCAGCGCTGCCCCTTCTTCTCGAAGCGAACCCCTTGAGTTGCCCGGCTGGCAGCCGCCCCGGCCTGCTTTAAAACGCGATTCAACAACGCACACGAGTTCGCCCTCAGTGACTCTTCGATGTCAGGATTAATATGAGATTCAAGCAACTTTCACGTATCATCGCCCTGCTTTTGACCGTCGTTCTCGGTCTGCTGCTGGTTACCGGGGGCAGCTTTGGAAAGATCGGTCAGGACGACGATGAACTGGCAAACCGCACCAAGCTTCTCGGTTATCTGCTGCGCGAGAAATTGCGGCAGGAGCATTACAGCCGCAAGCCGTTTGATGACACGTTTTCAACCGCCGCTTTCTCTCTGTTCCTTAAACAGCTCGACTCCCAGAAGCGTTTTCTGCTGCAAGGCGACGTTGCCGAGCTGCGCCGGTTTGCGACAAAAATTGACGACGAAATGCAATCGGGCAACGTAGAATTGCCGTTCGTTGCCGGCACGATCATGCAGCGGCGCATCGGCGAGGCACAAAAGATGGTCGAGCAACTCTTTGCGGGAAAATTCGATTTTGATCGCGATGAAACACTCGAAACGGATATTGACAAGCTTGATTATTGTATTAACGCTGCCGCACTGCGTGACCGTTGGCGAAAAATCGTTAAATATCAGACGATCACCCGCTATCTCAACCTGCTCGAAGACGAATCCGAGGCGCTGGCAAAAAAGACCGTAACGCAAGCGGCATTGCGCGAACAAGCGCGGGAAAAAACCCGCAAAAAGTTTGCGGATTATTTTTCCCGCCTGCTTGAAGAACAGCCGCAGGAGCGCGTTGATCGCTACTTTAATGCGGTCACCCGGGCGTTCGATCCACACTCCAACTATCTGCCGCCAAAAATCAAGGAAGACTTTGATATCAGCATGCGCGGCTCCCTCGAAGGGATCGGCGCGACGTTGCGTGAGGAAGACGGGTATATCAAGGTCATCCAGATCATCCCGGGCAGCGCCGCTGATCGACAGGGGCAGCTTGCCGCTGACGATATTATTCTCACGGTTGCTCAGGGGCGCGCCGAACCGGTCGAGATTACCGACATGCGTTTGCGTGATGCGGTCAGCCTGATTCGCGGCAAAAAGGGCACCGAAGTTCGCCTTACGGTAAAGAAAAGTGACGGGCGCAAACTGATTATCCCGATCATCCGTGATGTCGTTCAAATTGAAGAAACCTTTGTTAAATCGACGACGCTGAAGGATTCCTCGGGGAATTTGTTCGGTTATATCCGCATCCCCTCCTTTTATCGTGATTTTAAGGAAACCCGCAATGGTGGCGACGGGCGCAACGTGACCGACGATGTGCGGGCGGCACTGGAAACGTTGTCCAGGGAAAAAATCGCCGGCTTGATCGTTGATTTACGCAACAATGGCGGGGGGGCGCTGACCGATGCTGTGGCGATCGCCGGACTCTTTATCGAAAGCGGGCCGGTGGTGCAGGTCAAGGACAGTCGAGATCGGATTCAGGTCTTGCGTGATCGTGATCAGGACATCGCGTATCGCGGTCCAATGGTGGTTCTGGTCAACAAGTTCAGCGCCTCCGCTTCAGAAATTCTCGCCGGGGCGTTGCAGGATTACCGTCGCGCACTGATTGTCGGCAGCGACCACACCCACGGCAAGGGGACGGTGCAGACCATGGTCGACCTGGATCGGAGCCTGTCCTTCAAAGGGATGGGAAAGTATCGCCCGCTTGGCGCACTCAAGGTCACCACGCAGAAATTTTACCGGATCAACGGGGAATCAACCCAGGAACGGGGCGTTATTCCCGACATCATCCTGCCGGACCGTATGAAATATCTCAAAAGTGGTGAAAAGTATTCCGAATATGCTCTGCCGTGGGATGAAGTTGCCCCGTCCCCCTTTCGACGGTGGGACAAAGACGCGAAAAGTATTGACCGGTTGAAACAAAAGAGCTTGCAGCGGGTATCCGCGAATACTGATTTTGCCGAAATTGACAGGGATGCGGAACGCGCCAGGAAGAGGAGTGAAGACACCCGGCAGTCGCTGCGCATCGACGCGATCAAAGCGGAGCGTGCCGAGGAGAATGCCCTTCACCCCGAACAGGCGGAGGCTGCCGCCAACGACAGGCGCAAGGCGGGCAAGTCGCAAACGGCCGAAGAACGTCGTCAAAAGTGGCTTGATGAATTAAATGAAGATCCGTACCTGCTTGAAACCATCAATATTCTTGACGACATCGTCGCCGGATAAGGATCTCCGTCTGATCAACAATCAGAATTACAGGTGCTTTTGATGATGCATTCAGGTGCCCTGTTTTTTCCTCTGCTCTGGTTGGGGCTCGTGTTTGCTGCTGGTCCACTTTACAGCGCCGAAGTGGTGGAGAGCTTTGCCAGCGAACCGGTCTTCGGCACCAAAGTCAGGCTGCTCGAAGCGGGGCAGGGGCAAACAACCACACTGCTGCTGGTCCACGGGGTTGGTGACGAAGGGGCTGAAATCTGGCGGGGGCTGCTTCCGGAACTGGCGCGGAGCTACCATGTTGTCGCCTGCGACTTGCCCGGCTTTGGCAAGTCCGACAAACCGAACGTCCTCTACTCTCCGGAAAATTTCAGCAAATTTCTCACCTGGCTGGTCAAGCGCACCACTTCCGGGCGCTTTATCCTCGTCGGGCATTCCCTTGGCGGCGCCCTGGCACTGCACTATGCGGCCACCGCCGCGGTCAAACCGGACAAACTGATTCTGATCGATGCGGCAGGAATCCTGCACCGCGCCGTACTGACCAAATTTTTTCTCCATTTTAAAATTACCGACGGCCAGGCGTACGCCCCTTCGGCTTCACTCTCCTGGCTGGAACGACTGGCCGGAACGATGGTCGAGAAGTTTCAGGGCTTTCCCGTCAGTCTTGATCTGCTCCTGAACAGTGCCTTTCTGCGCGACAAATTTCTCGGCGCCGATCCAAACAAAATTGCCGGTCTGGCTCTGGTGCAGACCAACTTTACGCTGCTGATCCCCCAGGTTGCGACCCCGACCTTTCTGCTTTGGGGGGAAGATGACGAAGTTGCGCCGCTGCGCACCGGACGGCTTTTGGCCATGCGTCTGCCGCAGGCGCAACTGGAGCTGCTCCCGGCAGGGGGGCATGTGCCGATGCAGCGCCAACCGGTCGCTTTTCGTCAGGCATTGTGGCGGGCTCTACAGACCCCGCCGGTCATCATTCCACCGGGCAGCGCAGCTGAAAGCGACCGGGTGGGGCGTTGCACAGATCAGGAAGATGCCCATTTCAGCGGTCATTACCGCCGCATTGAGCTCCTGCGTTGTCAATCGGCCCGAATCGTTGATGTAACCACCCATGAGCTGTCGGCAATTGATTCGCACGTGACGATTGAACGCAGTGTCATCAACGGCAACGCCGTCGGCCTGCACGCGGTGCGCTCTTACCTCCTCGCCACGGCACTGGACATTAGTGCTGATCTGCCAATTCTCACTGAGCAGAGCAGTTTCGATTTTGCCGGCGTCACCTTAAAGGCACGTGGCAAGCAACTGGTTGGCGGCGCGGGGAATCCGTCCCGCTTGCTGTTTTCCGTCAGTCTGGGGCAGACGCCCGCCGGGCAACAGGTCCTTCACGACGTTTTTCCGGTCACTGCAAAACGACCCCTTTAGAGTCATTTATGAACCGCATCTCTCGCCAAATTGTTCTCCATCTTCTGCTCGTACTGTTGCTATTGGTCATGACCGGCTGTGATCGCCCCCGCTTGATCCCCCTCTCCGCCGACGCAACGATTCTGGCCTTCGGTGACAGTCTCACCTACGGCACCGGCGCACAACGGACTGAAAGTTATCCGGCATCTCTGGCCGAGATCACCGGACGCACAGTGATCAACGCCGGCGTACCGGGAGAAATTTCCGCCAGCGGATTAAAACGGTTGCCTGAGGCGCTCGCCGAACATCAACCCCGGCTGTTGATTCTTTGCCATGGCGGGAACGATTTTTTGCGTCGTCTGGGAGCAGAGGAAACTGCCGCAAATATCCGTGCCATGATTGCACTGGCCCGTGCCCAGGGGGTCGAGGTGGTGCTGGTCGGGGTGCCGCAACTTGGTTTATTTATTGATACCGCCCCTCTCTATGCACAACTTGCCAAAGAGCTTGAGTTGCCCTTTGCTGAAGATGTCATCAGCGACATCCTCACCGACCGTGAGCTTAAAAGTGACACCATTCACCCCAACGCTGCGGGCTACCGAAAAATTGCCGAAGCCCTTGCCACGCTGCTGAAAAAATCGGGCGCACTTCAGGGCCGATAAGAAAATAAACATGACCATCTTGCATCTCATCTTCCGGCCATCTTCGGTCGCAGCTCAATCACAAAATCCTCGACTTAGCACAGCTAGGCCTGCGGTTTTGTTCAATTGCTGCAACCAAATCTGACCCAAATCTGAGCGCAATATTGGCCACATTATTTTCTTACCGGCCCTTAGCCCCTGAACTCCCGAAGTGACTTGAGTTTTTGTGGTGAATTGCTTATAACTTCACGGTCACCGCAAGAAAGGATACTGTCACTTATGGGAAGCGATTGTAACAGTTGTGCCGACACCGGGTGCGCGGCACGCACCCGCCAGGGCAATGAAACAGACAAGGAATTGAGTGATCGGCGTCAGTTGCAGCAGCGGCTCTGCCGGATCAGTCGCAAGTTGCTGATCATGTCCGGCAAGGGGGGAGTCGGCAAGAGCACCACCGCCGTTAACCTGGCTTTGGCGATGGCCAAAGAAGGGCGCAAGGTGGGGCTGCTCGATGTCGATATTCACGGTCCAAGTGTGCCGAAAATGCTCGGCCTTGACGACTATCGACCGGAAGTCAGGGACGGGGACGGGATCGAACCGGCGTTCTGCCAGGGGGTCAAGGTGATGTCGATCGGCTTCCTGCTAAAAAATTCAAGCGATGCCGTGATCTGGCGCGGGTCGATGAAACACGGCGCAATCCGCCAGTTCCTCAGCGAAGTCAACTGGGGCGAGCTTGACGACCTGATCATCGACTGCCCTCCCGGCACCGGCGACGAACCACTTTCCGTCGTGCAGCTGGTCGGTGCTACCGCCCAGGCGGTGATCGTCACCACCCCGCAGGCGGTTGCGCTGCTCGATGTCAGCAAATCGATTACCTTCTGCCGTAATCTGGAGCTGCCGATCGCCGGGATTGTCGAAAACATGAGCGGCTTTCACTGCCCGCATTGCCAGGAGCTGATCAACCTGTTCGGCACCGGTGGCGGCGAACAACTGGCCAGTGAGATGAAGGTTCCTTTTCTGGGCCGGATTCCGGGGGATCCGCAAATGGTCATTGCCGGTGACTGCGGCACCCCGCTGGTCAGTCTCCACGCCACCGCGCCTGCGGCAGAGGCCTTTGTGACCATTGCACGCAACCTGATCACTTAATAAAACGTGTCACAGGGTTTCGGTTAACGTATGGGCATCGCCGCTGACATAGTCATTATCATTATCACCGGCCTGGCGGGCGCACTGATCGCCCATCGCCTCAGGCAACCGCTGATGCTCGGCTATATTCTGGCCGGAGTGCTGGTTGGTCCCTTTACCGGCGGGGTCAGCGTCGGCGATGTTCACGAGATTGAAAAACTCGCGGAAATCGGCGTGGCCTTGCTGCTCTTTGCCCTGGGGCTGGAATTCTCCCTCTCCGAACTGCGGTCGGTGCGTTCCATCGCACTCCTCGGGACTCCCCTGCAAATTATTGTGACCACCATCCTCGGCTTTTTTATCGGTCGCTGGTTGGGGTGGGAGGTGTTGCCGTCGATCTGGCTGGGTGCGCTGATCTCCTTTTCGAGCACCATGGTAATCCTGAAAACCCTGGTCAATCAGGGGGTCATGGGGACACTGTCGAGCCGGGTGATGATCGGCATCCTGATTGTTCAGGATCTGGCGGTTGTCCCGCTGATGATCATGCTCCCCCAGTTGAGCGATCCGCAAGCCGGCTTGCCGATGCTCGGGCTGGCGGCCCTCAAGGCGGCCGTATTTCTGACCTTGATGCTTTATCTGGGAACCAAATGGCTCCCGCGCTTCCTGGCGATCATCGCGCGCTGGGAATCGCGGGAACTCTTTCTGTTGTCGATCACCGCGATTGGTCTGGGGATCGGTTATATCACCTACCTGTTCGGACTTTCCTTTGCGTTCGGCGCCTTTGTAGCGGGGATCGTGCTCAGCGAGTCCGATTACGGCCATCAGGCGCTGAGCGATATCATCCCGTTGCGCGACCTCTTCGGACTGCTCTTTTTCACCTCCGTGGGGATGCTGCTCGATCCGTCATTTTTTCGCGAAAACTGGACCAGCGTCCTTGCCCTGGTGCTGTTGGCGGGAGCGGGTAAAGGTGCGGTCATGGCGGTCATGGCGCGCGGCTTCGGTTATGTCAATGTGATCCCGCTGGCGGTTGGGCTGGGCCTGTTTCAGATCGGCGAATTCTCCTTTCTGCTCGCCCAGGAAGGGTACGCAAGCGGCGCATTGACCCAGGATCAATATTCGCTGATCCTCTGCGCGACCGTCGTCAGTATGGTTCTCACCCCGTTACTCTCCGGGTTGACAAAACCGCTCTACACCCTGTTTCAAAACTATTCCAGGAATAATAACCCGCTGGAAAGCATCAACCTTCCCCACCATGCGCTCAAAAAGCATGTGGTGGTGGTCGGTGGTGGTCGGGTCGGGCAGCATGTCGCCAGAGTTCTGCAACAGCTGGAGGTCCCTTTTGTTATCATCGAGGTCAACCACCGCCGCTTCGAGGAATGCAAAGCGGCCCATTTCCCGACCATCTATGGCGATGCCAGCCTGGGGCAGGTACTCGTCGCGGCCGGCGTTGAACGGGCCCACCAGCTGCTGATCACCGCACCGGCGATTATTCAGACGCAACAGATCGTCGTCTACGTACAGCAGTTTCACCCGGAGCTGAACATTGTCGTGCGGGCTGCGGGAGAAGAACAGATGCGCACACTCTATCAGCTCGGGGTCTACATGGTTATTCTTCCGGAACTGGAAGCCGGGCTGGAGATTGCGCGCCAGGCGCTGCTACAGCTGAAAATGCCGATTCCGGTCATCCAGCAATATACCGACACCATTCGCAAGGAACTTTATCACCCGCTCTCGGTCGGAGGCGATGCCCATCAGGATCTCAAACTCCTGCAAGATGCCCGGAACCTGCTGGAACTCTCCTGGGAGCGATTGACAAGCAAAACCTCGCTGCCGGGGAGAAGTTTGCGCGAACTGGAAATTCGTCAGCGTACCGGCGTGTCAATCGTGGGCATTATTCGCAACAAAAAGTTCATGCCGAATCCGGACGCTGATTTTGAGTTTGCCGCCGGGGATCTGATTGCCGCAATCGGCGACACCGCGCAACTTGAAACGTTCCGGAGTTATATTCAGACCAGCGCTCCCTTATCAACCACGGCGTCATCGTTGCAATAAAATCGCCCCGGATCGGTTCTCATCAGCCACCTCCGTCCCTTCTCTCCCGCATCCGCTGCCGCCATGCGCTCCCCTTTTCACGCGCTGATAGTTACCCACAGTCAAAAAACAACAGTGCGTTTTATTGATAATCTGAAATGTGGATTTTCAGGTGTGAAACGAGGGGGGTATAAAACCGAAAGAAGGGGGGCGGGAACCGTGCACAGCGCCTCACCGGGATCGCCCCGCAATGGTCAATCCGCTGCCGGATGGTACGGCGTCAGAACAATGGTACCGACATCGCTGATCTCGCCCTGAGCGAGCTGACGGCAGGCGGCTTCTCCCGCGCCGAGACGACCGTACGGCTCACCGCGACGCGGCTGGCCGCGTGTCGCGGTGCGCGCCGCCAGGCACCAGGAACCGGCGGTGGGCAGATAGAGCGTGAAGTTCCCCCCGGCATCCGCGGGGAGTGACGTATAATCGGGGATCCGGCGAAAATCGGCATTGCGGTAGGCAAGGACAAATGCCCCCGCCAGCGGCGTGCCATCGCCAGCGACCAACTGTCCCCGGAAGCCGGTGTCACCACTGGCCAGACTCCCCTCACGGGCAATGTGCGTACGCTGTTGGGTGCGCAACACAAAATCCGCACGCGCGGTGTAACCGGGACGTACAATCACCGGATTGTGCGGAAAGAGCGCCCACGCGTCACCGGCGCGCGGTGGTCCTTCATCCGCTCCGGTTTTGCGCCATCGCGCGGTGAGATGGTAGGTTCCTTCGACCAGATCAAGGAAGTAGTGACCCTGGGGGTCAACCGCTGCGGCAAAATCAGCTGGTCCGCGCAGACCGCCACGCGCGCTGCGATAGGCATAAACGTAGGCACCTGGCAATATTTCTCCATCTGGATCAAGGACCTGGCCGCGCACCCCGGTGGTGCCAACTTCAGCGGCAAGCGACGTGGCCTTGCGCGGCGCGGCGGCACACCCCGCGCTGAACAGCAGAGCCATGAGCAGGCACGTCAGGCGGCCGGTTTGTACTGGCATGCTCAATTGATTTGCACGATGTTGCCATTCTGCACCTGAAGCAGAAAAAGCACTTTGTCAACGTCACCATTCAGGGTAAAGCTGGTTGCTCCGGTAACGCCGGGATAGTTTGCAAGTTGCAACAACGCCAGGCGCAGCTGGTCGCGCGTCGTTATCTCGGGGCGCGCCAAAAGCGTCAGAATGATTCCTGCCGCATCAAACCCCAACGCTTCTAGGATCTGCGGTTCTTCATTGTAACGCGTGTAAAAACGCTCGACAAACTCTTGCACAAAAGGATAGGGACTGTAGCGGAAAAAGCCGTCGACAAATATCGCCCCCTCAACAAACTGCCCGGCCAGACGGGTCAGATCGGGGGAATTCCAGCCATTGATACCGAGCAACTGAACATCATCAATCCCGTAATAAACAACCTGCGGTGCCACCAGGCCGATTCGCGCGGCGTAATCGGGAATAAACAGGGCATCAAAATCAACCGAGGGCATCTCGGGATAGAAGAGGTCGGCCAGCTCAGTCGCTTCTTTTTCTGCGGGGCTGATCTCATCCTCGTGGCGATCGGGGTCAACCCCCATCAAACGCTTGATCTCCCGATCAAAGGTGGTCGCTTCGGGGGGATAAAATTCGCTCGCGATTACCAGGCCGTTAGACGACAACGCCTCTTCAGCAAAAAGTTGCGCCATTTTGTGACCGAAGGGACTGTCGGGGGCCAGCACAGCGAAGGACTTCTTGCCCTGCTCCATGGCATAGCGCACCAGCGCCTTTACCTGCTGGCGATTGGTCAGGGCGTTGCGAAACACATACTCGCCGATGTCGGGCAGACCGTCACGCTGGGAGAGGGTCAGCAACGGCGTCCGCTCATGTTGCGCCAGGCGGGCCGCATTAACCGCACCCTGCCCGGTCAATGGCCCGGCAATGGCGAGAACCCGTTCTTCGTTGGCCAGCTGGGCAACCGCCTGTTCAGCGCGGAGCGCCTCTCCGGCACTGTCCCGAAAAAGAATGTCGATCGGCTGATTCTGGGCATTGTGCAGCGCCAGCGCCAGTTCCATCCCACGCTTGACCTGATTGCCGAATGGCCCGAAACGACCGGTCAGCGGCAACACGGCCCCGACCGTTCGCCGTTGCCAGGTTTTGCCACTGAGCTGTTCCCACAGGGTCACGGCGTCAGGGCGATGCAAAAAAGGTGTGGGGTCGTTGATCAAACTGTTCAGGCGGCTCAGAGCCTCCTCCGCGCGCCCGGCGGCGGCGGCACGATCAGCCAGTTGCCAGAGCGCCCCCTGACCGATCGCCGTCCCCTGGTAGAGCAAGGTCGCCTCCGCCAGTTCCGGGTCGTCGAGTTGGCCGAGGATCCGCTCGGCATCCTGAAGCAATTGATCGCGCCGCAAGGTCTGCGCCTCGGCAAGCGCCTGGTTAAGAAAATAAAGGGCTTCCAGATCACGCGCCTGGCTGACCCGAACAGAGACCAGCGCGGTCAGCCGTTGCAGGCGGTCAGCAGCGCTCAGCGATGACGGATCGAGCGCCAACAGCAGCGCAGCACCTTCGTCAGCCGCTCCGCTACTGAGCAGCGCCCGGCCTTCAAGCAGCTGCGTCGTCGCGTTACGCGCGCCAGCGGGCAACTGGCGCAGATAACGCAGCGCCTGATCACCATCATTCTGGTCGAGCAAGATGCGGGAAAGATAGAGATACGCTTCCCCGAGCAGGGGCGAGTCGTAATGATTGACGATGAAGTTATTAAAGAATGCCAGGGCCTGTTGCGGCTGCCCGGCATGATAAAGATCGATCCCCCGGCGCACAGAAATGGCGGACGAAGGATTATTGTCGAGGGCGGCAACCGGCAGCGGAACGAGCCCGCAAAGGAACATGAACCCCAGCAGGATTCCGAGAATAATCCGTTTCATCACATCCTCCCGCCCCCGACACAAGATGGGCAGTTACCACCAGTACCACACAAAATTCATTGACCGCTGATTATCCACAAATTCGCGGAGCTATTCAAACAGTTCTTTGACTTTATCGAAAAAACTTTTGCCGAGCGGATTGACATCTTCCCCGCTTTCGCGGGCAAACTCTTCGAGCAGCTCCTTCTGACGACTCGTCAATTGCGTCGGTGTTTCGACGGTCACCACCACCAGTTGATCGCCGCGGCCATAACCGCGCAAACTGGCAATCCCTTTGCCATTGAGCCTGAAAACTTTTCCCGACTGGGTTCCGGCCGGGACTTTAAGCCGCACCTTGCCTTCCAGCGTCGGCACCTCAAATTCCGCGCCGAGAGCCGCCTGCGTAAAGTTGATCGGTAATTCACAGAGCACATCCTGCCCTTCGCGCTTGAAGATCGGGTGTTCGTCAACACTCAACACCACGTAAAGATCACCGGCCGGGCCGCCCCCGCTACCGGCATCCCCTTCGCCGGTCAATTTGAGACGACTGCCGGTTTCGACCCCGGCGGGGATTTTTAACGAAAGGGTTTGCTTGGCTTTGATTTGTCCCTCTCCATGGCATGCGGAGCAGGGATCTTTGATCACCTTTCCGCTCCCTCCACAGTCGGGGCAAGGGCGCGTCAGAGAGAAAAACCCTTGCTGATAACGGACCTGGCCAGCGCCGCGACACGTTCCACAGGTGGTTGCCGTGGTCCCCTTGCGCGCGCCCGACCCGGAGCACTCCTGACAGGGCTGACGCCGGGGGATCTGGATCTTGGTCTCTTTGCCGAAAGCGGCTTCCTCAAAGCTGATCGTCAGATTGAAACGCAGGTCGTCTCCACGCCGTCCGCGACTGCGCCGCGCCCCTCCGCCACCAAAGATGTCACCAAAGATGTCACCAAAAATATCTTCAAACGGACTGCCGCCAAAATCAAAACCACCGCCAGAGAATCCACCGCCATCAACCCCGGCATGGCCGAACTGGTCATAGTTGGCCCGTTTCTGCCGATCAGAAAGAACCGCATAGGCCTCGGTCAGCTCCTTGAATTTTTCCTCGGCAGCCTTGTCCCCCGGGTTCTTATCCGGGTGGTACTGCAAAGCGAGCTTGCGGTAGGCTTTCTTGATCTCGGTTTCACCGGCATTGCGGTTCACTTCGAGAATTTCGTAATAATCGCGTTTCGACAAAACATATTTCCTTCACCCTCGACCCGGTTTGGCATTGGTCAAGGTAAAAACAACGGGCGACCGACTTTTCAATGGTGTGGCCGCCCGTTGTTCATTGGTAATCTCCGACAAGAGCAGGGGAAAGACTACTTCTTCTCCTGATCGTCAACCTCCTCGAATTCGGCGTCAACGACACCCTCATCTCCGGCACCGTCAGCGGCAGCTTCACCTTCGCCTGACGCCGCGGCTTTTTGTGCTTCGGCGTACATTGCCTCCGCCAGCTTGTGCGATACCTGGGCCAGAGCTTCGGTCTTGGTTTTGATCCCGTCAAGACTGTCACTGGCAATTTCTGTTTTCAGCTCTTCGAGTGCCGCCTCAATCTTCTTTTTGGTCTCTTCGTCAACCTTGTCGGCGTGCTCTTTGAGGGTTTTTTCGGTTGAATAAACCAGACTGTCAGCCTGATTTTTCGCTTCGATCAACTCGCGTTTTGCCTTGTCTTCGCTGGCATGCGCTTCAGCATCATTGACCATCTTGGCGATTTCTTCTTCAGACAATCCACTCGAAGCGGTGATGCGTATCGATTGCTCCTTGCCGGTGCCGAGATCTTTGGCGGAAACATGCAGGATGCCGTTGGCGTCAATATCAAAGGTCACTTCAATTTGCGGAACGCCGCGCGGCGCGGTCGGGATGTCACCCAGTTCAAAGCGACCAATTGTCTTGTTATCCGCCGCCATTTCACGCTCGCCCTGCAGGACGTGCACCGACACCGCCGGTTGATTGTCCGCCGCAGTCGAAAACACCTGACTTTTTTTGCACGGGATGGTGGTGTTCTTCTCGATCAGCTTGGTCATGACGCTGCCGAGGGTTTCAATGCCGAGTGACAACGGGGTCACGTCGAGCAACAGCACGTCCTTGACATCCCCGGTCAAAACGCCCCCCTGAATTGCGGCACCAATGGCGACCACTTCATCGGGGTTGACTCCTTTATTCGGGACTTTGCCGAAGATTTCCTCAACCCGCTTCTGCACGGCCGGCATGCGGGTCATGCCACCGACAAGGATCACTTCATCGACTTCCGCAGCCTTGAGCCCGGCATCTTTGAGCGCGATTTTGCACGGTTCGACCAGACTATTGATCAGGTCGGCGCAGATGCTTTCAAGCTTGGCGCGCGTCAACTTGACATTGAGGTGTTTCGGGCCGGACTGATCGGCGGTGATGAAGGGCAGATTAATGTCGGTCTCAACGGAACTCGACAGCTCGCATTTGGCTTTTTCTGCGCCTTCTTTGAGCCGCTGCAACGCCATCTTGTCGTTACGCAGATCGATGCCCTGCTCTTTTTTGAACTCATCGGCAATATAGTCGATGATGCGCTGGTCAAAATCCTCGCCGCCCAGAAAGGTGTCACCATTGGTCGACTTAACTTCGAAAACACCGTCGCCCAGCTCCAGAATCGAGATGTCGAAGGTTCCGCCGCCAAGGTCGAAAACCGCAATTTTCTCTTCCTTTTTCTTGTCAAGACCGTAGGCAAGTGCCGCTGCGGTCGGCTCGTTAATGATCCGCAACACGTTAAGTCCGGCGATTTTGCCGGCATCTTTGGTTGCCTGGCGCTGCGAATCGTTGAAATAGGCCGGGACCGTAATGACGGCGTCGGTAACTTTATCACCAAGATAGTCCTCGGCAGTCTGCTTCATTTTCTGCAAAATCATCGCCGAGATTTCCGGCGCGCTGTATTTTTTGTCGCGCGCTGAAACCCAGGCGTCGCCGTTATCCGCTTTGATAATCTTGAACGGACTGATTTCGATATCCCGCCGCACGGCATCTGAATCGAACTTGCGTCCGATCAACCGCTTGATGGCGAACAACGTATTTTCCGGATTGGTCACCGCTTGACGCTTGGCCTGCTGACCAACCAGACGCTCACCGCTTTCGGCAAATGCCACCATCGACGGCGTGGTGCGCGCGCCCTCGGCATTGGCGATGACAACCGGCTCGCCGCCTTCCATGACCGCCACACACGAATTAGTGGTCCCCAAATCGATCCCGATAACTTTACCCATAATGCTGTAACCTCCCTGGTCGTATGATTTTTAGATCGCTAACACGACTCTGTCGTCATTCTGTGTCGGTGCTTTTCGGTTCATGAGCCGCCGGCGCCTTGGCCACCATCACCAGTGCCGGACGCAACAAACGCTCGTTAAGGAGATAGCCCTTTTGAAAGACCTGAGCGACCGAGTTGACCGGATGCTCGGCACTTTCAATCTGCCCCATCGCCTCGTGAAAAGCCGGGTCAAACGGCGCGCCGAGTGCGGCAATCTCCTTGACACCGAACTGGTCGAGCACCTTGGCAAACTGATCAAGGGTCAGTTGTATCCCCTCGATCAGCCCCTTGGAATCGGCGGCCTCGCCATCGGCATGCTCAATGGCACGCCCGAGATTGTCGATTACCGGCAGCATTTCACGCAAGATTTTTTCGTTGGCAAAGCGACAGATATCTTCCTTTTCACGTTGGGCGCGCTTGCGGAAATTTTCCAGCTCGGCACAGGCCCGTAAATATTGATCGCGGTTCTCTTCAGCCTCGCTACGACTGGCAGCAAGCTGTTCCTCCAGCGTCGGCGGGGTGTTTTCCGCAGGCTCCTTGATCTCGCCAGCGGTTATTTCCCCATCCATGTCGTTCCCCTGGTGCTCTGCGGACGTGTCCGCCTGGTTTTGTTGCGTCTTCTTCTTGCTCATTAAAACATATTCCCCTTACTTAGGATTTATCATCGAGTGCCCGCCCGAGCATGCGGGCGGTGTAGCCAACCATTGGAATCACGCGTAAATAATCGATGCGGTTCGGACCGATCACACCGAGCGTCCCGCTCGGTCCGCCACGTCCAGTATAGCGGGCAGAGATCAAACTGCACCCGGCAAAATCGCCATCCTCACCGATCACCACCTGAACTCCGGCAGATTCCTGACTTTTCTCCAGCATTTCAATCAAACGACTTTTTTGTTCAAATGCGTGCAGTAACCGTTTCATCCGGTCGGCATCGGAAAATTCCGGTTGATCAAACATCTGGACCGTTCCCTCAATAATAACCTGTTCAAAACCATCCCCATGCAAGACCGTTTTCGACAACTGCAAAGCCTGCGCGTGCAGGTGATCGTAGAGGGCGCGCTCGGCCGCCATTTCAGCGGCAATCCGCAACTTGACCTGCTGCATATTAAGCCCGCGCAGGGTCGCGTTCAAATAGTTGCTCATCTGTTCCAGCTCGCTGCGCTGCAACGGCCTGTCAAGCTCAATCAGTTTTTGCTGCAGCAACCCCGACTGGGTAATAAAAACCGCCAGAATGCGCTGCCCCTGGAGCGGCACAAAATTAATCTGCCGAAAGATGGTCGTCTCCAGTCGCGGCACCACGACCACCCCCGCACATTGTGTCAGGGAAGACAGCAGGCGTCCGGCCGCCCGCAATTTTTCCTCGACCGACTGATGTTCAGGATGAGGATAGCTGTTCGACATTCGCAACCGGGCCGAGGCATCGAGACCGGCCACCCCGCGCAAACTCTGCACGTAGACGCGGTAGGCGCTCTCGGTCGGAACCCGTCCCGCAGAGGTGTGCGGTGAGCGCAGATACCCCAGTGATTCAAGTTCGGCCATGACGTTGCGCACCGAGGCCGCAGACCAGGGGATGTCATCGCGCGCGGCAAGAGCCTTCGACCCGACCGGTTGGGCGGTAGCGATATAGGTTTCGATGATCGCGACAAGAATGAGGCGATGACGTTCTTTAAGCGGCGAAGACATGATGACTCCTCCAAAAAGCAAGTCGGTCGCAACCCGGCCTACAGCAAAACTTGGCACTCATATCATTGGAGTGCCAATGGTGTCAACATAACAACGGGCTCCGGGGTTGTCAAGGGCGGGGGAGGAGAAAAGAACGCCGCGAAATGCGCTGCTGCGGTTCACTGAAAGACAGCTGACAAAAAGGCTCTGCCGCCCCCCGCTCACCACTCTTCCGTCGCAAAAAACTCCTTGATCCTGGCGAACACTTCCGCGCTGGTGCCGGACGCCACCGGGACACCGGGGAGGGAGCGCAGAAACATCCGGCCATAGCCCTTGCGCACCACCCGGCTGTCCAGAATCAGCACGACGCCACGATCTTCCTTATTGCGAATCAGCCGCCCGAAACCCTGCTTGAACTTGATCACCGCCTGCGGCACCGAGTAGTCCATGAACGGATCGCCTCCGGCACGCTCGATCGCCTCGACGCGCGCCTCCTGGATCGGCTCCGACGGCACCTTGAACGGCAGGCGGGCAATAATCACCTGTTCGAGCGCCCGCCCTGGAACATCGACCCCTTCCCAGAACGAATCGGTGGCAAACAGCACGCTGGTCGGATCGTCGGTGAACTGTTGCAACAAGCGGTGACGACTGTCCTGCCCCTGACGCAGACAGCGATAACCGTGGGCGGCGAGCAGTGGTGCCAGCTCACCGTAAACTCGCGCGAGCAGGGAGTAGGCGGTAAAGAGGACGAAAGACCGCCCGCCCGCCAGCAGTAGCGCCCGCTCGCTGAGGTCGCGTACCGCTTCGGCAAAACCGGGCCGGTTCGGCTCGGGGATGTCGGCCGGTGCGGCGAGGAGTGCCTGGCGGGCGTAGTCGAACGGCGAGTTGAGCAGCAGCTCGCTCAGGCGATTCGCTTCGGCCAGATCGAGACCAACCCGCCGCTGCAAAAAGGTGAACGATCCGGCGACGGTGAGTGTCGCGCTGGTCATGACTACCGTCTTGAAACGGCTGTAGAGCGCTTTGTTAAGTTGCACGGCGACATCGAGGTTGGCCGCGCACAACCGGGTGATCAACCCCCGCCCGCGACCGATCCGCGCTTCGCGGCATTCAAACCAGGAACACACCTGGTCGTCGCCACCGATGAACGCGCCGAGATCCGCACTCAGCCCGTCAAGGCGTAAACCGAGGCCGAACAGATCGGTGCAGGTGGCCGCCGTTTTGGCAACCAGCTCATCGTCGGGCAGCAGCTCGACCGCCTTGATCAAGGCGCGCAGATCGCGTGCCAGGTCCCCCGTCAGGGACATCAGCTCACGCACCCGCGCCTTGATTTCCTGCCAGTCGTCGCCATCGACAAAGGGGCGCACCAGCCGCTGCTTCACCTCAAACCCGGCGGAGACATGCTTGCCGTGGCCACCACAGAGTAGCTGGCCGAGTTCTTCGACCTCCCCCGCAGCACTCTCCTGCAAGGTCAACCGCGCACTCTGCAAACGTTCGATACGCCCGTTGAGTTCGCGATACTGGTTTGCAGCATGTTGCCCGAGATTCCCCCCGAGCTGTTTGTGCAACAGCGGCAGCAGCCCGCGCTCGGCTTTGCGCTGGTGGCTGAGACGGTTAAGGATGCGGGCGAAACTGTAACGCGAGACCGCGGCGGAAAAGAAGCTGGTCGCGACATCCTCCAGACGGTGTGCTTCATCGAGAATGATGCGCGCGAAGGGGGGGAGTACGGCACTGGAGGTATAATTGGCGGTCTCCAGGCGCAGGGCCAGGTCGGCCAGTAGCAGGGCATGATTGACCACCAGGATATTGGCGTTCGCCGCGCGGCGCCGGGCGCGATGGAAGAAACATTGCTGATAATGGGCGCACTTGACGCGCGGACATTGGTCGACTTCGCAGCGCACCTCTTCCCACACCTCGTGCTTCGGCACGAACGGCAGATCTTCTTTCGACCCGTCGGCGGTCTGGTCGACCCAGGCATAGATCGTCGTCAGTTCTCCGCCGTCGTCGCCGCCGAAAAGGGTCGGTTCGCGCTGCACGGTTGCCGCCCGACGGCGGCAGAGATAATTGTTGCGCCCCTTGACCAGTTCGGCGCGGAATTCGAGACCACTGGCGCGCTGCAAAAGGGGGATATCTTTGCTGATCAACTGCTGTTGGAGATTGATCGTATTGGTCGAGATGACGATCCGTTCTTCATTCGCGAGTGCCCAGAGGACGGCGGGAACCAGATAGGCGAGACTTTTTCCGGTGCCGGTGCCGGCCTCGATCACCGCCAGACGATCATGGTTGAACGCTTCGGCAACGTTGAACGCCATCCGCAACTGCTCGGGACGATCTTCGTACCCCGCCAACTGGCTGGCGACAAGACCTGCGGCACCAAGCAGTTCATTGATCCGCTCAGGAGCAATCCGCAACGTCTCCCGACGGTCGAACGCCTCAACCACCTTGTATACATTTTCAACCGAATTATCGACGATATGAAAGCCGACCCCCAACTCCCCCAGGCTTCCCGCGACACAGAGGTCGGCCGTTGAGGGCTGGAGGCCGCCGGAGGGGTGGTTGTGGATAACCACATCACCGTAACGGCAGCGTTGGGTGAGAGCCGGAACCGCGCCGTCGTTGCCGCGCGCCAGCACTTCGACCGCAACCACAAAGCGGTCGGCACCGGTCAATCCGCGAAAAAAAACCTCATTACCACCGACCGCCGCAATCGCCACCCGCATCTCGTCTCGCACGTCGGTCGAGTAATCATCTTCAATCGTTACATTGCTCATCGCGCGGCATTATAGGGGAAGGGGGGGCGAAAGGAAAGAACAGAACGGTTGTCTTGCCGATCATCTCGCCCCGCGACTCGCGGCAGGTCGGCGCGATGATTGCAGATACATTATAGGTTGTTTTTCTGTCGTCGGCCTGAACCGTTTCGACGAATCGCCCAGGCATGAATTCATCACGGTAAATCAGTCCGTTGATTGATTTTTTGTGTTGAGTTTTTTCTCAGAAAAACCGCCATTTACCTCCATGCCAAGCGGTGAAAACACCGTCTGGCTGACGTGTACCCCTGCTATGCACATAACGCGTTCAAATCTTTTCCGCCGCAAATCTTTTCCGCCGCAACTATTTTCAGGCGCAGGAGTATGTTTGTGATTAACCGATTCACGTGGCGCCATTGTGCCGTTCTTATCCTGATCATGCAATTCGTTCTGGCGCCAGCGACGACAGTCGCTGCTGATAACGTTCTGCCCGACTCGAACCAGCCCCCGGCGGCGTCCCAACCAGTTACCACGCCGCCCGCTGCATCGCGGCAAGACGGATTATCCGGGCCTGACAGCTCTGCGCCAGCAGCGCCTGTGACCGCACCAACCGAAGGGGGGCCTCAAGGGGGGGGCAGTTTTGCTCTTCCTGCAACCCAAAATCTGGCCGGGCTGGTCGGCATGTCGGAAGTCTCGATGCTCGCGAACATTGACGAGCAGTTTGTCGAAACCATGGCTGAAAATCAGCTCCTGCCCGATGAGTTTGCGCGTCTGCTCGAAGAGACCGATTTATCGGCAGCAATTCATGCCGGGCGCACCTTCAATCGGCAAAGTCTCGCTGCAATGGCGCGTAGCGGTCAGGCCAAAGCGCAAGCCGAGCAGGCGCTGTCGTTGTTGCGTCCTTCAGTAACGTTGCGCGTTGCCGGAGGCGTCGAGCGGTCTGAACCCGGCGTTGAAACCGATAAGACAACGGGGGAACTCGTCCCATCCGACAACCACTCGCGGCGCGATATCGCGTTAACTTTGCGCCTGCCGATTTTCAACCTGCCCACTTATTTTGATTGGCGCCGACGCCTGCTGCTCGAAAAGGCGCGTGAAGAAAATTACCGCATCAGCGACGGTGATGCCTATATCGCGACGGTTGAAGCCTACCTTTCACTGGTGTCAAGCCGGTTGCAGACCGACTTGACCCGTGATTACGAAGTTCAGCTCGCGGAACTTCTCAGCTACATTGAAAAACGCGCCGAGGCGGGTGCCGCCAGTATTTCCGACATGGCGCGGGTTCGCGCGCGGATTGAGGCGACCCTGTCATCCCGATTGGAACAGGAGTCCGTGCATACCGCGGCAAGGATCGAATTTGTTCGTTTGACCAATCTTGTGCCACAAAAAATCCGTTTGCCGGAACTTGCTGACATCGGTGGTGCGCTACTGCCAACGTCCTTCAATGAAGCGGTTGCCTCAGCCATCGAGCTCAATCCTGAAATTGCCTCCCTGGCGGCCGAACTGGAAGCGGCGCAGGTTGATCAGCGCGCCGCACGAAGTCGCTTTTTGCCGCGGCTGGATGCTGAATACACCGACACGCACTCGCTTCATGCCGGCGGCGACACCAGCTCTGCGGGGCAGCGGGATCGACGGGCCATGCTGGTATTGAACTGGAATCTGTTCAGCGGCGGCAGTGATTACCACTACCTCACCGAACGTGCCCTGCGCCACAAGGAATTGCTCTACCGACTCGACGATCAGCGACGGCTGGTAGTTAAATCGCTGTCGGTCAACTACGCGGCGCTGACCACAACCCGTGGGCGAATTGCGTCGGGCTATCAGGAACTGAAATCGATTACAACCGCGGCGCAAGCCATGTCAAAACGGATGTTGTCCGGCAACCAGTCGCTGCTGGATCTCCTTGATGTCTATGACCGGATGTATCAGGTCCGTTCCCGCCTGGTCAGCCTGCATATTCTTGAAATGAATGCCGTGGCCCAGCTGATTCGCCTGACCTTCGGCACCCCGTGGGCAACGGCCGATGACACCGCCGCTACCGGGCGGGACCGAACTTCGTACCTCAATCAAAGGGGGCAAGTATTCTCTGCACCCCCAGCAAAAGGATAGGTAGTCACTATGTCTGCACGTCACGATGATAATGACGGCTCGGATATTTTCTGGCCGGGCTATGTCGACGCCACGACCAACCTGATTTTGAACCTGCTTTTTCTGCTGACGATTCTGATCGTTGCGGTCTTCATGTTCGCCCTCGAACTGGGGCGATCGAGCAAGCAGCCTGCTACCCAGCAACCGCCGATTGTCGAACAACAAAAACCGCCAGTTAGCGCCAGCGCCACCGACGCAATGAGCGAAAATGTTGCGCTGAAACGCGAGATCAAACGGTTGAATATGCTCCTTGCACAGCGCGCGGCTCAGGACGTTCAATCCGCCGGTTCGGCACAAACCATCGAAGCTAAATTCGACATGCCAAAACCGCTCAAGGGAATCGATGTAACCAACAGCTATGAGTCAGAAGTTGTCGTGCGCTTCGAAAATGATGCGGTGGCATTTACTCCTGACGAGCACGCACAGTTGACCGAATTGCTGGCACCGGTCGCTGCCAGCCAAAAAGCCGGAATCTATGTTGAAGTCCCGGTCGGTTTCTCCGAAGCCCGGCGCATGGGCTTCTATCGGGCCATGTCGGTCCGCAATATCTTGATCGAGATGTTGATGCCGAGCGAGAATATCGATATCTCGGTGCTTGAAGGAAACGAAAATCCGAATGCCTCGGTGGTCAGGGTTCGGGCCTATTGAATGATGTCGCGCTTTCTCAACCAACGCAAACTGACGGCCTTTTTTACGGGGCTGTCACCACAACGCACTTTTGTGCTGTTGTTGTTGCTCAGCAGTAGCAGCGTGATGTTGTGGGCCGGATTCGCCGAAGTTGACGTCATCGTGCGGACCGAAGGTCAAATCATCCCGGCCGGAAAATCGCAGCTTGTCCAGCATCTGGAGGGGGGCATTGTTCGCAACATATTGATCCGGGAGGGGGAGGTCGTGGCGGCCGGACAGCCGTTGATTGAGCTATCGGATATCCAGACCCGCTCCAGCCTGGGACAAGAGCAGTCGAAGATTGATGCCTTGCTCGGACGCGAAGCCCGCTTGAACGCCGAACTGCACGGCAATAACACGATTGCCTTTCCGCCAGGGCTGGGTGATCCCCGCGTGATCAACGTGGAAACCGCCGCCTGGCAGGCGCGGCGTACCCAACTTGCCGAAGAGGTCAAGGTCCTGGAGGCGATGAGCAGGCAGAAGGAAAGTGAACTTGCCGAACTTAATTCCAAACACCGGAATCTGCTCGATGAACTCGATCTGGCAAAACAGAAATATCAGGTTATCGATAAATTGAGAAAAGATAACGCCGCCTCCGAACTTGAAGTACTCGATGCCCAAATGCGTATTCAGCAGCTTAACGCGGAAATCGCCGCAACAACCAATGCGATGCCGCGACTGGAAGCCGCACATGCGGAGGCTGAATCGCGGATCAAGGAAGCTGTTGCACGCTTTCGCGCCGAAGCCTCCTCCGCCTTGACAAAAGTGCGTGAGGAAATTCAGCAATTGACACACGAAATTAAATCGAGTGCTGACCGGTTTGATCGAAATATCGTCCGCAGCCCGGTGGCTGGACTCATCAATAAATTGAATATCACGACTATCGGCGCGGTTGTTCGTCCCAGCGAAGTGCTGCTCGAAATCACGCCGAGTGATCAGCGCATCGTCATTCAGACCCGCTCAAACCCGAACGACCGCGCCCACCTGCGCCGTGGTTTACCGGCTCGCGTCAGGGTGGGCGCTTATGACTATGCAACCTACGGCACTTTTGAAGGCTACGTGACCGATGTCAGTGCCGACACGCTGCGCGATGAGCGGGACAACCATTATTACCGGGTCAACGTGGAGGTTGATATCTCAACGCTGCGGTCACGCGCGCGGCAACCGGGAGTGCTGATGCCCGGCATGGCGGCGAGCGCCGATATTGCTGTCGGCAAACGAACCATCTTGTCATACATTCTTTCACCACTATTGAAATTTCGTGACGGCGCCTTTCGAGCCAATTGAGTTTCATAACAAATATAATTTTTCAAAAGAGGGTATTTCATGTTTAAACAACTCAAAGTCTACTACATCCTGATATCGCTGCCCTTTGTGTTTCTCCTGACCGGATCGGCAATTTTTCTGGATGCGATCAAATTAACCATCACCCGCAACCCCCATCCGCAAATCAACTACACGATCTTTACGATTATTCTGGTCGGCGGGATATTAACCCTTCTCAACGCTGTGCGGTTGGTTCGCGAAGCCAGGGTACTGGTCGAATTTTCCAGGGCGATCCATAATAAAGCCGACTCGGCGACTTTGCGGGAAATGGCCGCCAAGTACACAGTCGATATTGCCTGCCTGCTGCAAATGGTGGCCTCATCAGGCAATCGCTCTATTTCCCACCAGGAGCAGGTGGCGATTGAACATGAACTGACCAATGCCAGGGCGCGACTGGTGCGCCGCAACGCCTTACCTCAATACCTGACCGGGCTGTTGGTCGGAATGGGGTTGCTCGGAACCTTTATCGGCCTGCTGGCGACCCTCAATGATATTTCCGTCCTGATCAGCAGTTTTGCCGATATCGACATGCAGAATGCAAGTCCGCTGCTGGTATTTAGGACCATGATCGAACGCATGAAGGCGCCGATGCAGTCGATGGGGATTGCCTTTTCGGCCTCGATGTTCGGCCTGCTCGGATCGATTATTCTGGGCTTGATGATGGTCGGCATCCGGCGCTTGCAGGGGGATATTTTCTCCCTGCTCAGCTCGGAAATTGCCCGCCATATTGAAACTGCGCTGTCGTTCGAAAGTGTCAGTTTCAGAGCGCCCTCCGCCGCCACCGGTGAAGCGGTTGCCAGTGACGCAACAACGAACATCCTGCTCCGCATTGAAGAACGCCTGGCTGAAGCCGGTCGGCAGCGCCAACGCGCGCTGGCCGCTGAAATCGACGATTTCAAAAAACAACGGGCGGACATGCTCCATGCCCTGACAGAGCAAAATGTGGCCAACAATAATTTCCGTGGCGAACTGCAACAGCTTGGCAGGCAATTCGATGCCGCATTCACCGTGCTGGGTAAAGGGACCGGAGAAATTGCCTCCCAAATTTCTGAATTGACCGTTCATCTGGCCGGAACCGCGAAAGAAACACATAAACTGCTGAACATGCAGGTTGATGAACAACGGCAATCAAGAGCGCTGATCGATGCGCACCAGATCGAAGAGCGGGAAAGGCTGGCTGAGGCGGCGCGCTTGCAACAACGGGCGCTGGCCGCTGAAATCGACGACTTTCAGAACCAACGCGCCGATATGTTGCGGGCACTGGTTGAGCAGACCGAGGCCGGGAACGGTTTCCGCCAGGAGTTGCAGCAGCTGGGTACCCGGCTCGGCACGATTTTCGACAGCATGGAGAATGGCAACGGCGAAATCAGCGCGCAAATTTCCGAATTAACGGTGCACCTTGCAGCCGATGCCAGGGAAACACACATTTTACTCAACCACGCCAACAATACCTTCCGTCAGGAATCGCAGCAGCTTGGCGACCGGCTCACCGCAATTTTAAATTCCGCGGAAAACGGCACGGACACCATCGGCACCCAAATCTCGACGCTGGCGTCCCGCCTGGCCGCTGATGCCGACAAGTCCAGCCAATTTTTCGCCAGTGCAAACAGGGCCTTGCACGAAGGATTGCAGCAGCTGGGCGTCCAACTTGACACAATTCTGAATGCGACCGAAACCGGCAACGAAGCCGTCCGTTCAAAAGTTTCCGAAGTGATCGAACAGCTGGCCACCGGGGTCAAAGAATCGCAGCAGATCCAGCGCAATACACAGCGCGATTTCAGTCAGGATCTGCAACAGCTCCGTGGTCAACTCGACACCATCGCGCAGACGACCGACACGGGTGGCCAGGAAATCTGTTCCCGAATTTCCGCACTGGTTCCCCCCCTGACGGCCGCCATCGAAGCGTCGCAGCAGCGACTTGAGGAGGCGCAGGGCGAGGTTTGCACCACGCTGCAACAGCTTGGCAGGCAACTCGAAACCCTCGTCCACCACGCCGCACACGGCACGCAACAAATCTGTAACCGGTTTGATGCCCTGTCCGAGCTGCGGGCTCCCGAACCCCCAGAAACAGAACCGTGCGCTGTTGCGCCGGAAACTGACGCAGACGCACTGAACGACACGGAAACAACCACGTAAGACAAATTATTCAAGTGCACTGAAGACGATGCATGTAAACAGAGGTGGCCATGGCAAACCATAACGATAACCAACAGGGCCCGGCGGCAACAGCGTTCGGAGCAGGACAAAACATTGTCCGTGCCGTTATTACTCCGAACGGAACGATTATCATTCCGCATGGGGCGACAGAGCTCAGTGCGGTCGATGTCGCGGATGTCGATTTGTTGTTAAGCTTTACCGATGGCAGTTACGTGATCATCCCCAATGGTGCCCTTGAGGCTCTTGGCAATACAGTCTATCCGGTCATTTTCGATGCGTCCTTCACCGGCGACACCGGTAGTGAGCCGCTCGCAGGGAGCGAACAGACAACCCTGGCCGATCTTTTCAAAATGGTTGGCATCACCAATCTGGCCAAAGCCGGCAGCTTGCGGGTGGTGAGTGAACATGTTGACGTCCTTGAGCCTGACGCAGAACCAGACTCACTGGAAACACCGGCAGACAACCCCGACAATATCCCGCTCATCGACAAAGCAACATTAACCGCACCGATGACCCAGGTCAGCAACGGAACCGCTGTATCCGGGAAAGGCCCCGGTCTGGGCTCGCCGATGCCCAACGAACTGCTTGTCGATGTCGAGACAGATCCGGTTGTGCCGGTCATCACCCCCCGGCCTTCAGTGTACAAAGCCGCGCAAAAAGTTGTCGACATTTCCGACCCGACCATCACCCTGGATAACGACATTACCGCCGATGATATTATTAATATTGCCGAATCGAACAGTACCATTGCTCTTAGCGGAACAGTCGGCGGCGGAGCCCAGGTCGGTGACACCGTCACCTTGACAGTGAACGGTGTTGAATACTCCGGCACGGTTCTCGACAATAAAAGCTTCAGCATCAATGTTGCCGGTGCCGATCTGGCCGCCGACAGCGATCAAACGATCGACGCTGTCACCACCACGGATGGCGCTCTCAACCCCGGCACCGACAGTGAAGGGTACGGTGTTGACATCACGGCTCCAGCCCCGACCATCACCCTTGATCCAGCGATCACCGCCGACGGCGTCATTAATATTGCCGAAGCAGCTGGAGATGTTGTGGTCAGCGGCACGCTCGGCGGCGAGGTCAAGGTCGGTGATCTGATCACCCTGACGGTGAACGACGTTGACTACACCGGCCTGGTGCGCGCCGACATGACCTTCAGTATTGACGTGGCCGGGTCCGACCTGGTCGCCGACAGCAATCAATCCGTCACTGTCAGCATCATCACCAGCGACGGAGCGGGCAACCCCGGCAGCGCCACCGACAGCGCAAGTTACACGGTCGACATTACGCCACCAGTCCCGACGATTACCCTTGATCAAAATATCACCGCTGACGACATCATCAATATCGCCGAAGCTAACGGTGCCGTTGCCATTACCGGCACGGCTGGCGGCGATGCCCAGATTGGTGACACCGTTACCCTGTTGGTGAATGACCTTGAATATACCGGTCAGGTGCGGACCGACATGACCTTCAGTATCGCTGTCGCCGGATCCGATCTGGTTGCTGACAGTGACAAAACAGTCGTTGCCAGTATCACTACCAGCGATCCCGCCGGCAACCCCGCCACTGCCACCGACTCCGCAGAATACACCGTCGACATCACCGTCCCGGTGCCGACGATCGCACTGGTTCCGACGATTACTGGCGATAATATCATCAATATCGCCGAAGCCGGTGGTATCGTTGCGATCACCGGCAGCGTCGGCGGCGATGCCCAGGTCGGTGATACAATTACCTTGACGGTCAACGGCGTCGATTCCACCGGCCTGGTTCAGGCCGACAAAACCTTTAGCATCAATGTCAGCGGCACCGACCTCGCAGCAGACAACACAGTCAATGCTGCCATCGTCACCGGTTTCGGCGGGGGCATCGGCACCGCCACCGCCACCACAAGTTACACCGTTGATTTGATTGCACCGACTGCTCCCGGAGTCTCCCTGACCACAGACAGCGGCACCAGCGGCGCGGACCAGATCAGCACGGTCGGCACTCTCGCGCTAACCGCTGTCGAAGCCGGAGCTACGCTCGAATACTCCATCGACGGTGGTCTGAACTGGTCGACAAATTTCACCCCGGCAGAAGGGGTCAACACGGTCACGGTCCGGCAGCTCGATGCCGCTGGAAACCCCGGCAGCGTCGGCAGCCTGACCTTCACTCTCGACACCGCCGCACCGATCGCCCCGAGCGTGGCGCTGTCCCTCGATAGCGGCAGCAGCTCCACCGACAAAATCAGCAGTAGTGGCACCCTGAGCCTGACCGGCATCGAGGCCGGTGCCGTGGTTGAGTACTCGATCGATGGTGGATCAACCTGGACATCGAACTTTACGGCGATTGAGGGTGCCAACAGCGTCGACATCAGGCAGACCGATGTCGCCGGAAATACCAGTAACATCGGCAGCTTGACTTTGACTTTGGATAGCACCGGGCCCGCTGTTGCCAGCGGACAAGCTTTCAGCTTTGATGAAAACCAGTCCCTGGTCGGGACAGTCGTCGGCACGGTGGTTGCCACCGACGCCGTTGGCGTAACGGCCTTTCAGATAACCAGCGGTAATGATAACGGCTACTTCGCTATCGACAATAGCGGTCGGATCACCCTGACCACCGCCGGAATCGATGCCGCTGCGCCCGCTAACGACTTCGAGAACCTGCCGAGCAACTTCACCCTCGGCGTTCAAGCCCAGGACGCGGCAGGGAATATCTCTGTTGTCGCCGATGTCGTCCTTAACGTTACCGATGTCAACGAATTTCCGACTGATATCTCGTTATCGTCAAGCACGGTTAACGAGAATTCCATGCCCGGAACGGTGATTGGGCTCCTGACCACCACGGATGACGATGCCGGTGACAGCTTCACTTATTCCCTTGTTTCCGGTGATGGCAGCAATGATCTCGACAACGGTCTGGTCACGATTGTCGGCAACGAATTACGCGTTAACGGCACTATCGATTTCGAAACGAATCCGTCCCTGGCTATCAATGTACAGGTGACCGATGCTGGTGGATTGAGCTATACCAAGGCGCTGAATATCCCGGTCAATGACGTCAACGATGCGCCGCTGGCGCTGGCGGTGACAGATACTGTGGCCGAGGACGGCCCGAGCATCACCATCAGTTCCATCTACAGCGATGCCGATACCGGCGATACCCATACCTTTGCCATCGACACGACCGGGACGCTGGGCAGCGTCACCGACAACAGTGACGGCACCTTCAGCTACGCTCCCAATGGACAGTTCGAATATCTGGCGGCAGGCGAGAATGCTACCGACAGCTTTACCTATACAGTGACCGATGCCGCCGGTGCTACAAGCACCGAGACGGTAACCGTGACGATCACCGGGCAGAACGATGCGCCGACATCAAGCGCCGTGACACTGACCCCGATCGCTGAAGACAGCGGCGTGCTGATCATCACCCAGGCCGAACTGCTGGCGGGCGCCACCGATATCGACGGCGACACCCTCACCGCCAGCACTCTGATCAACAACTCCGGCAGCGGCACCCTAAGCGATAACGGCGACGGCACCTGGAACTACACTCCGGCAGCTGACGACGATACCAATGTCAGCTTCAGCTACGATATCAGCGACGGAACCAGCACTATCAACACTACCGCCACCCTGGATATTACTCCGGTCAACGACGCACCGACGACGAGCACGGTCACACTGGGCTCCATCGCCGAAGACAGCGGAGTGCGCCTCATCACTCAGGCCGAACTGCTGGGCAACGCTGCCGATGTCGAAAGTAACACCCTCACGGCGAGCAACCTGGGGATCAGCTCCGGCAGCGGGACTCTGGTCGATAACGGCGATGGCACCTGGAGCTACACCCCGGCGACCGATGACGATACCAGCGTCAGTTTCAGTTACGACATCACCGACAACGGCACCACCAACGGCATCTCCGACCCACAGCGCGTAACCGGCAGTGCCACCCTCGATATCACGCCGGTGAACGACGCTCCGGTGGCCGTCGACAGCAGCGCGACCACCGGGGAGAACGCACTCCTCACCAGCAACGTCCCGGCCGCCACCGACGTGGACGGCACCATCGCCAGCTACCAGCTGGTCGATAGCGTTGCCGAGGGAACTTTGAGCTTCGCCGCGAACGGCAGTTACTCCTTCGATCCCGGAAGCGCTTTCGACGATCTGGCGGTTGGAGAAAATCGAGTCGTCAGCTTTACCTACACCGCCACCGACGACATGGGTGCGACCAGCGCGGTTCAGACCGTCACTATCGCCGTGACCGGCAGCAACGATGCGCCTGTGATTACCAACGGACCTGACGCCGTGGGCCTGGCTGAGACAAACGCGGCGTTGAGTACAAGTGGGACATTGACGGTCTCGGACACTGATGTCACCGATGTGGTGAGTGCGACCTTCTCTTTGGCGGTGAGTGGGTCATCCGACCGTCTGGATGCGGCGGCGCCGACGGATGCAGAGTTACAGGCGATGTTCAGCGTGACCCCAGTGCCCGTTCTGGACAACATGCAGACGACTAGCACTCTGAGTTGGAGCTTTGATTCCGGCAGCGAAGCGTTCGATTACCTGGCGAACGACGAGACGCTGATCTTGACCTATACGGTCACGGCGACGGACGACAATGCGACGCCGTTGTCGGACAGCGAGACGGTGACGATAACCATCACCGGCAGCAACGATGCGGCAGTTATCGGTGGCGACACCAGCGGCAGTGTAACTGAAGACATGGACGTCTCCGTCGTCGCTGGGGCGGATGTGTTGCTAACCGGGGGAGCTTTGACAATCAATGATGTCGACGGCTTGGACGAATTTGTTCCCGGGAACATCCTTGGTGATTATGGAAGTATCAGTCTCAATGCGGATGGAACTTGGGGCTATCTTGTCGACAATAGCCTGGAGGCAATCCAGAAATTGGGCGCTGGCGAAACACTGACGGATACGATTGCTGTTATTACCGCCGATGGAACCCCCGCCGATATCACCAGTACCATCAACGGGACCAACGATGAGGCGCAGATTAGCGGTGACATCAGCGGAACAGCTGTCGAAACCGACGCGGCACAGATCATCAGCGGTGATCTCAACGTCACCGATGTCGACAACCCCGCTGAATTCAACGTTCTGACGCTTGTGCCGGGCGACAATGGTTACGGCAAGTTCTCGATGGATAGTACCGGGGCGTGGGTCTATACCATGAATGATGCCCACAACGAGTTCGTTGATGGCGTTACTTATGAAGATACGATCACCGTCACCTCTGCCGACGGCACGCCGGAGGTGATTACCGTCACCATCACGGGAACCAATGACGATCCCGTCATCAGCGGTGACGCCACCGGCGGTGTTGAGGAAGACATTAAGCTGACCGCTACCGGGACTTTGACCTCCGACGATTTGGATGCCGTCGCCCCACCCACCTGGAGTATTGAAGGGAGTGCCGCCGGTGATTACGGCGGACTGGCACTCAACGGGAACAGCGGCGAGTGGACGTACACCCTCAATAACGGGACGGATGGCACCTCCTCTGCTGTTCAGGATTTGGCGGCAGGCCAGAGTGTTACGGACACCTTTACCGTTCGGGTCACTGATGACCATGACGGGTTTGATGAGCAGCTGGTCACCATCACCATTACCGGCACCAACGATACCCCGGTGGCGGTTGCCGATACCGGTTCCACCTCGGAGAATGCGATTCTGACCGTCGATGTGGCCAGCGGCGTGCTTGTCAACGACACCGATATTGACACCAGCGACACCCACAGCGTCAGTGCCGTGGCGGGCGTGCCCGGCAATGTGGGCGTCGGTGTGGCCGGGGACAATGGCGGCAGCTTCACCCTCGCCGCCGACGGTTCGTACAGTTTCGATCCGGGCAG
>JARGFI010000001.1 GCA_029210745.1 Desulfuromonadales bacterium | reverse complement strand
CCAGAGAAAAGCCAAGCCTCTGAGCTTTTTTGATAAACCGCAGCCGGTCTGCGGCCTCTAAAGGATAAACGCGATAATTGGATTCCGTTCGCGTCGGTTCGGCGATCAGTCCACGGCGCTCGTAAAATCTGATGCTATCAATAGTTACGTCCGCTTTTTTTGCCAGTTTGCCAATGGTGAGTGAATGAGACATTTAGGTTTTCTCCCGATTAGTGACATCATTTTCATTTGCTGATCCAACCATAAACCCTGGACTATAGACAAGGGTCAAGAGAAAAGATATAGATTTTTGAAACAAAGGCAAATATTTTCAGAATGATCCAGCCTGAACTGTTCTGTCCGCCACCAAACAGGAAGTTTTTCCGCGTCCGGCGAACCCGGAACAGCGTCAGTTGAAGTTTCTCGGCCCGGAGGGGTTGCGATCCCTGCTGTAGAATATTCAACGGCTACTCCAGACTATTCCCCACCAGAATTTCTCCAGATCTCCCACCAATTACACAAAATATCACAAAAACAGCACGTTACGATGATTTGTTGAATTGGCACTCTAATTGTAAACTCTCTACGCACAGGTTGAATTAGCCAACAACCTGCTCACATCTGCTGTCCTGAGCATGACACTAAAAGGCTCAATGAATCATCGACATGGCATTATTCAATGCTGTGATAATTGGCTGAACATATATATGGCGCCACGTCTTGATCCCGTGGTGCCTTAATCATTAATGGTAGAGGTGTATCTATGCGAAAAAACGTTTTAATTGTCAGTTTGTCAGTTCTGGTGGCAATGCTTATTGGAGGAGCCTTCTGGGTGTGGCAAGGATGGATTACGGATAAGGCCCTCGCGGTCTACGATGTCAAAAACCTTTCCTGTGGATCGTGTGTCAGCAATATCCAGAAAGCGTTGGCTGATGAGGCCGGGGTCGGCACGGTTAAGGTCAGTGTCACTTCCGCGCAAAGCACAGTCGAATTTGACCCTGGGGTGATTGACGCGGAGGATATTCGCAGACAGCTGACCGACGCCGGCTACCCGGCCACGGTGCGCGAAATACTTTCCGTCGATCAGTATCGTCAATTACGTGATGAAGAAACCCGGCTCAGCCCCATCTATGTTGCCCGGATCGGTTCGCGCCTGCTGCCGCGCAGCGAATTTGCCGCCGCGATAAAACAGTCGCAGAGCCATGGTTCGGCGCTTGCCGATGCTGATATCCGCCTCAAGGTCTGGAACGATCTGTTGCAAAGAGAATTGTTGCTCGGTGCCGCGGAAGAAAATCAAGTCGTTGTGCAAGATGGTGAAGTGGCCGCACGCATCGACAGCATGAAAGCTCAGCAACCTGGTTTTGAGCAAGCGGTCGTCGCACGTTATGGCAGTCTTGAGCAATTCACTCGCCTGGTTCGCAATGAAATGATCATTCAGCGGAATCTGGAACTCAACGTGGCGCCGGAAGGCGCGGACACTCGTCTCCGTAACCAGCGGTTGCAGAAGTGGTATCAAGAGCTGGTGAGTACAACTCCGGTGGTTATTTTTGATCCTGAATTGAAAGCTGCAACCGAAAGCTCTGCCGGTGGTTGTGGTGGCTCGTGCTGCGGTTGAGATCACCACAGTCGCGTTGTAAAACACCCATAAATCATCGTAACTATTCACCACTTTCGTAGAAACGGCTTTAGCCGCGAACAATCGCGCCTGAAGGCGACTCCTACAGCGTCATTCCGGCATGATTTAGCCGGAATCCAGATTTTTCAGGGTTGAAAGTCTGGATCCCCGACAGGATCACTCGGGGATGACGACCCTTGAACGGGTAGGTGGATAGTTACAAATCATCTTTAGAAGGAGATTGTCGTGACCGTTGAAAACACGAAAAAAGCCCAATTTACGCAAGCGAAAAAGAAATCAAAAGGACTGTTTATCATTATTGCCCTGTTGGTCGTCGTCGGGACAGGATCATTCTGGTTATTGTGGGGAGGGCAGAAGTCAAAACTGGTGAGCCCGGTCAACGGCTCAGTCCGGGTGCCGGTGTCGGCGGTGTCTGACGGTAAAGCACATTTCTTCCGCGTTGCGGTTGCGACCGGTGAGGTTGAATTTTTTATCGTCAAAAGTGCTGACGGAGAGATCCGCTCGGCATTCGATACGTGTGATGTCTGTTACAAAGAACGTAAAGGGTACCGCCAGGAGGGCGCGACGATGGTATGCAACAACTGTAATCAGGTGTTTCCCGTTAATCGCATCAATGAAGTCAAGGGCGGATGCAATCCCGTGCCGCTGGAGAGGAAGATAACCTCCGACAGCGTCGTTATTCAGTTGGCCGCTCTGGAGCAGGGCCGTCACTATTTCACTCCTTCGGCACGCTAGAGGTACCCCAATGACACTCGCAACGATTGCTCTGAATAATCTTCGGCGGCGCAAGGGGAGGGCTGTCTTTCTGCTGATCGGCCTGCTCCTCGGGGTTGGCACGGTCGTGACCCTTTTTTCTCTGACCTCTGCCCTCACTGCCGAGGCCCAGCACAAGATGGAAAATTTTGGGGCCAACATTATTATCTCGCCACGCACTGACAAACTATCACTGTCTTATGGCGCAATCAATCTGGGCGGGATTACCGTCGATCAGGAAGAGATTCGTGAGGCCGATCTGAGCAAGTTAAGTACGATTCCAAACAGTCGCAATATTGCTCTGGTTGCGCCCAAATCGCTCAGTGCGGTTCAGGCAAAAGGGGAAAGAGTCCTGCTGATGGGGATCCGCCCGGAGAGTGAGTTTAAGCTCAAGCGCTGGTGGTCTGTTGCGGGGCGTGTTCTGCGCAGTGATGACGAACTGGTCGCCGGCAACGCCGTTGCCAAAAGGCTGGGGTTGCGTCAGGGGGATGGCATCGATATCGGCGACCGGCACTTTACCGTGACCGGTATTCTCAATGAAACCGGATCACAGGACGATCATCTGCTCCTGTCGACCCTTGGCGCGGCACAGTCGCTGTCAGGTAAAGAGGGGATTGTTTCGCTGGTCGAGGTTGCGGCTTTGTGCGGTGATTGTCCGGTCGAAGATATGGTCAAACAGATCAGCTCGGTGCTCCCCGATGCCGAGGTCAATGCCATTCAGCAGGTGGTGAAGACCCGGATGCACGCTTTGCAGCAGTTTCGACTTTTTTCCTTTGCGGTTGGGGGTGTCATTGTCCTGACCGGCGGTCTTGTTGTTTTTGTGACGATGATGAGTTCGGTCAACGAACGGACGCGGGAGATCGGAATTTTTCGGGCACTGGGTTTTCGTCGCAGTCATGTGATGCGGTTGATTTTGATTGAATCCATGTCGATCAGTTTTTTTTCCGGCGTGCTCGGATATCTGCTCGGCATGGCCGTGACCTGGCTGGTTTTACCATTCGTCGGTGAAGGTTCTCATGCCTGGATGTGGCATCCGTTGCTGGCTGTCGGGGCGGTTGTCATGGCGATGGGGGTTGGTTGTCTGGCAACCATTTACCCCGCTCTTCACGCTGGTCGAATGGACCCGACCGAAGCCCTGCGGGCACTTTAAATGAAGGAGCTGATATGTCCCTTATCGAGATAAATGCGTTAAGCAAGCAATATACCAGCGAAGCAGATTGTGTCGCGGCCTTGAGTGGCATCGATCTCAGTGTCGATGAAGGATCTTTTCTGGGGGTCGTCGGTGCCTCTGGTTCCGGCAAGAGTACCTTTTTGACAATGCTTGGCGGATTATCTCATCCGACATCCGGTTCAGTGGTGATCGATGAGATTGATCTTTATCAACTGCCGGGGGAGCGGCTGGCCGATTTTCGTCGTGAATATATCGGTTTCGTTTTCCAGTCATTCAATCTGATTGAATATCTCAACGCCATTGAAAATGTGCTGCTGCCGTTGACGGTCAAGGCGTTGCCCAAGGCAGAAAAGTACGCCCTGGCGGAAGATGCACTGGCGCAGGTCGGTCTCGGACACCGCATGCACCATCTGCCCAGTCAACTTTCCGGAGGGGAACAGGAGCGGGTGGCCATTGCCCGGGCATTGGTGAATAAACCACCGTTGATCCTCGCCGATGAGCCGACCGGCAGCCTCGATTCAGCGACCAGTCGCGAGATCATGGCGCTTTTCGCGGGACTCAATGCCCAGGGCCAGACGATTGTCATGGTCACGCATAACCTTGAGAATCTCGATTATTTCAACCGGACGATTCATCTGCATGATGGCAAACTGACCGATGATCGTGTTGCCGGGCAGCACTGTCTCGCCTCCTGAATGTGAACCGGTGCCCTGATGATGCTGATTTTTCTGCTGATACTTGCATTGCTGGTCATTGCCATCGTGCAAGAACTTGATCGACGCAACGAAGTGACTGAACCCCCGTCAGGAAAATGTCCTGGCTGTGACTTCACTGTCGACGCTGACTGGTTGCTGTGCCCCCGCTGCAAGGAACTGCTGCGCACGACCTGTGTCTGCGGCAAGCATCTACCGGTCTTTTATCGTCACTGCGTTGTCTGCGGGGCGCCGCGTAGCGTCCGCGACTGGCGGTGAAGGCATGAACCGCCGCTCCCGTTTGATTATTCTTTGCGCCCTGGTGGTCGGGGTGAGTGTCACCGGTTATAATGTGTGGTCGCTCAGTTGCGGTCGTTGTACGTTGCACACCTTGCTGACTCTGGGGCTCCCCGGTTATGTCCTGCTGAGTCTTAACCTGATCATGGCGGTGATTTTACTGCTGATGAGGAGAGCTCGTGTCATCCGCGAAAGAAAGCTGCAGTGTGGTTGCGGGCTGCGTCTCTACCCCTTTTGGCACTATTGTCCGGCATGCGGCAGCAGAGCCCCAGGTGTAGAATATTCATCAAAAAAGTTGTAGACTATTGTCTACAGTGATCACTGGCGTCTCTGCGCTATGATCTAATATGCTGAAAATAAATGTATTTATTGATCGGCACAGGGCGTGCTAAAGAAATACACACGTTAGAGGAAAATGATCAAAACCAGGGGATACGTCGCGTTATGAATCACGTTAAGAATAAAATACATGTTTTGGTTATCGGGTTGCTGTTTCTCATTACGACACCGGTACTCGCGGCTGGTTCGCTTGATGATCTGGTCGAAAGTGCGCTGCTCAACAATCCTGAATTACAGGCCGCCAAGGCGCGATGGCAGATGTTCGGGAAAAAGATTGATCAGGCCGAGAGTTTCGCGGATCCCAAACTTTCATTTGCGTTTTCCAGCTATCCAATCGACTCGCTGGCCGGCGACGAGACACCGATGACCGGTAACGATCTGCGCATTGATCAGGCTTTTCCGTTCCCCGGCAAGCTGGCCGCAAAGGGTGCAGCGGCGCGGCACCAGGCGCTGTGGTACAAGGGCGTTTATGAAGATACCCGTCTGCAGCTGGCGGGCAAGATTAAATCGGTCTGGTACCAGCGTTACTATGTCGAGCGCGCGATTGATGTCACGGAGCGCACCCTGCTCCTGCTCGATGATATTGCCAGACTGACGGAAACCCGTTATGCGGTCGGCAGTGGTCGGCAACAGGATGTCCTCAAAGCACAGCTCGAGCAATCACGATTTCTTGACCGGCGCTATGCCTTGCAACAACAACAGGCGTCTCTCGCGGCGGAACTGCGCAGGCTGATCGGGACGGATGAGGGCGATATTGACGTGCCTGAACAACTGGCCATCCAACCGGTCGAGATCGACGCCGCCGAGCTGTACATGGTTGCCCTGCAGCAGCGACCGCTGTTTGCCGCGTATCGGGCATTGATCGACAGCTACGGAGCTAAACGGCGTTTCGCGTCCCTTGATTCTTACCCGGACGTCAATCTTTGGGTTGGCTATCGTTTCCGCGATGAGGCTCCAGGTGACCGCGTTTCCGGCACCGATTTCGTCAGCACCGGGGTGAGTATCAATCTGCCGATTTATCGTAAAAAACGGGTTGCGGCAGTCGCCGAAGCGGAAGAGGGTGCGGCGATGGCGCGTCGTCAACTGACAGATTTTGAAAACAGTTTACGGGCGACCGTGCGCGATTATCAGGCGCAAATCGAAAAAAATCTTACCCGGATAGAGCTTTACCGCAGTGGCATCATTCCCCAGGCCCAACAGGTCATCGATGTCGGATTGATCGCCTATCAGGTCGGAGATTTGACCTTTATCAGTCTGCTCGACAGCCTGTTGACCCTTGACCGTTATCAACTCGGGCTCCATCGTGCCACGGCCGACTACCTGCGCACCCTGGCCCAGCTCGAAGCCACTGTCGGTGGCAATCTCGATTTGTCCAACAATAAGGAGCTGTAATGCGTCCACGTTTATTGCTTTTATCGTTACTCCTTGGAACGGCACTGATCCTCGGCAGTGCCTCGTTGCCCCCTGCTCATCAGCACGTTGGGACGGCTTATGCCGCCGAGCAGCAGTACACCTGTGGCATGCATCCGATGATCATCACCGATGAACCGGGGCAGTGCCCGATCTGCGGCATGGATCTGACCCCGGTGAAAGCGACCGGCGCAGCGGCAGCAGCCAAGCCGACCGGTGAGCGCAAAATTAAGTACTGGGCGGCGCCGATGGACCCGACCTATATCCGCGATGAGCCGGGCAAATCTCCCATGGGGATGGATCTTGTCCCGGTTTACGAAGATGAGACCGCGACCGGTACGGTTATTTCCATCGATCCGGTGACGTCGCAGAATATGGGGGTGCGCATCTCCCCGGTGACCCGCAACGACCTGACGCGGACGATTCGGACGGTCGGCACGGTGACGTATGATGAATCAAGACAGTTTTCCATTAACAGTAAAATCGACGGCTGGGTAGAACGACTCTATGTCAACGAAACCGGGCAATTCGTGAAACAAGGCGCGAAGCTGCTCGACATCTACAGCCCGCAGCTGGTCAGTGCGCAGGAAGAGTTTCTGCTTGCCCTCAACAATAAATTATCCCTTTCGCGGTCACCTTTTCCTTCGATTGCCGAGAGTGCCGACCGCCTGCTTGACGCCTCGCGGAGACGTCTTGCGCTTTGGGATATCAGCAGCCGACAGATTAACCGGCTCGAAAAAAGTGGCGAGGTGGTTAAAAACTTGACCCTCTACGCGCCCTACGACGGCATTGTGACGATGAAAATGGTCAAGGAAGGGCAGTTTGTCAAAAGCGGCATGGAGCTACTGGTCCTCTCCGATATTTCTCAGGTCTGGGTGTATGCCGATATCTATGAATATGAGATGCCCTGGGTCAAGGTTGGTCAGCAGGGGAAGATCATTTTGCCCTATGTCGGCAGTGAGCCGGTCGAAAGTGTCATCAGTTATATCTATCCATATGTTGAACCGAAGACGCGCACCGTCAAGGCCCGCTTCGAGCTCAAAAACCCTGACTTTATCCTGAAACCGGATATGTACGTCAATGTTCGGCTCGAATCGGAGACTGTGGCGGGCGCCCTGACCATTCCGGTTGAAGCGGTGCTGCATTCCGGAGAGAAACAGACCGTGTTTGTGGCTCTGGGTGACGGCAAGTTTGAACCGCGTCAAGTCAAAACCGGATTGCAGGGCGAAGCGGGAAATATCGAGATCGTACAAGGGGTGCTTGAGGGAGAACAGGTCGTTACCAGTGCCCAGTTTATGCTCGATTCGGAGAGCAAGCTGCGTGAAGCAATCGCCAAAATGCTTAAACGCAAGGACACACCAGCTCAGACCGGCTCGGGGCAGGGGGCTGACGCATCTGTTGATGATCTGTTTTCGGACGATAAGCCCGCCAACACGGCAGCTGAAAACCTTGATGATCTTTTCAAATAACCCCGCAGACGGCGGAATCTTTTTTGCGGATAAGGGACTGATATGCTAGAGAAAATCATCGATTGGTCGATCTATAATAAATTTTTGGTGGTCATGTTGACAGTGTTCATCGTTGTCGGTGGCACCTATGCCATGCTCAACACGCCGATCGATGCCATCCCCGATCTTTCCGATGTGCAGGTGATCATCTTTACCGAATATCCGGGGCAGGCCCCGCAGGTTGTTGAAGACCAGATTACCTACCCGCTGACTACCCAGATGCTGGCCGTTCCCGGCGCAAAAACGGTACGTGGCTATTCTTTCTTCGGCCTGTCGTTCGTGTATATCATTTTCGATGACGGCACCGATCTCTACTGGGCCCGTTCGCGGGTGCTCGAATATCTCAACTATGCTGCCGGACGCCTCCCTGCCGGAGTGACGCCAAGTCTTGGCCCGGATGCGACCGGCGTCGGCTGGGTCTATGAATATGTTCTGGAAAGTGACCGGCACAATCTGCAGGAACTGCGTTCGCTTCAGGACTGGTTTCTGCGCTACGAGTTGACCAGCGTCAAGGGGGTTGCCGAAGTTGCTGCAATCGGTGGCTATGTCAAACAGTACCAGATCGAAGTCGATCCGGACCGGCTGCTGGCCTACCATCTCACCATTCCGCAGCTCAAGAAAGCGATCCAGCGCTCCAATAATGATGTCGGCGGACGCTTGATCGAAATGGCCGAGACCGAATTCATGGTGCGGGGGCTGGGGTACCTGCAATCGATTCAGGATATCGAGAGCGTCGTCGTCGGCACCGACAGCCGTGGCACGCCGATCCAGGTTCGCGATCTGGCCCGGGTGTCCATCGGTCCCGAGTTGCGGCGGGGGCTGGCCGAACTCGATGGAGAGGGCGAAGTGGTCGGCGGGGTGGTCATCATGCGGGTCGGTGAGAACGCCCTCGATACCATCGCGGCGGTCAAAACCAAACTGGAGCAGCTCAAGGCGGGGCTTCCTGAAGGCGTCACCATCAAAACGGTCTATGACCGCTCCGGGCTGATCGAACGCGCGGTTGATACGCTTACGGAGAAGCTGATCGAGGAAAGTATCATTGTGGCCATCGTCACGGCCATCTTTCTGTTCCATTTTTCCAGTGCCCTGGTGGCGATCGTCACGCTGCCGATAGCGATTCTGTTTGCGTTCATCATTATGTATTTCCAGGGGATCAATGCCAACATCATGAGTCTTGGCGGTATTGCTATCGCCATCGGCGCGATGATCGACGCGGCGATCATCATGATTGAGAATGGCCACAAGCATCTCGAACGCGACCGCGGCAAGCTGCCGCACTGGGAGATCATTGCCAATTCCTCAAAAGAAGTAGGGCCCGCGCTCTTTTATTCACTGCTGGTTATCACCGTTTCGTTCTTGCCGGTTTTTGCCCTTGGTGAACAGTCGGGGCGGATGTTCAAGCCGTTGGCCTACACCAAGACCTACGCCATGGCGGGTGCGGCGCTGCTGTCAGTCACCCTGGTGCCGGTGTTGATGGGGTGGTTCATCCGGGGAAAAATCCCTGATGAAGCCAAAAACCCGATCAACCGGATCATGATCCGTCTTTATCATCCGGTGGTCGATTTTGTCCTCAAGTGGCGCTGGCCGGTATTGGTGGTCGCGCTGGCGATTACCCTGACCAGCATCATTCCGCTGAAGAAAATGGGCAGCGAATTCATGCCGCCGCTCTATGAGGGGGATCTGCTCTACATGCCCACCACTTTGCCGGGGATTTCAATCACCAAGGCCAAGGAGTTGTTGCAGCAGACCGACCGGATCATCGGGAAATTCCCCGAGGTGCAACGGGTCTTCGGCAAGGTTGGTCGCGCTGAAACCGCCACCGATCCGGCGCCGTTGTCGATGCTGGAAACGACCATCATGCTCAAGTCGGAAGACGAATGGCGAACGCTCCCCAGAGAGCGTTTCTACAGCAGCTGGTCCGATTCCTGGGAACTGTTCAAAAAACCGCTGCGCTGGATCTGGCCCGAAGAGACGACCATCACCATCGAGGAATTGAAGACCGCGTTGAACGAGGCCATTCAGTTCCCCGGTTTAACCAACGCCTGGACCATGCCGATCAAGACCCGGATCGATATGCTGGCGACCGGCATCAAAACGCCGGTCGGCATCAAGATCATGGGCGATGACCTGGAAGTCCTGTCGGCGCTTGGTGAAGAGATCGAGGCGATTGTCAGAGACATTCCCGGAACATTGAGCGCGTTTTCCGAACGGGTGGTCGGTGGCAACTATCTGGATTACGCTATCGATCGCGAAGCGGTGGCGCGTTACGGCCTGACGGTTGGCGATGTTCAGGATATCATCAAGAGTGCCATCGGCGGGATGAACGTCACCCAGACAGTCGAGGGCCTGGAGCGCTATGCTGTCAATATTCGTTATCAGCGTGACTATCGCAACGACTTGCAGGCGTTGCAACGGGTGCTGATCCCGATTGCCGGGGGCAAGCATATCCCGATATCGCAGGTGGCCACGATCCACATCAAAAAGGGGCCGCCGGGGATCAAGAGCGAAAACGCGCGGCGCACTGCCTGGATCTATGTCGATCTCAAAGGGACTGATGTCGGCACCTATGTTGCCAATGCCCAAAAGATCATCGCAGAAAAAATCACCCTGCCGGTCGGCTACAATATCGTCTGGAGTGGTTCGTATGAATACATGCAGGCGGCGGCGGCCAAGCTGAAAGTGGTTATTCCGCTGACCCTGCTAGTGATCCTCGTTATTATTTATACGAATACCAGGAGCCTGATCAAAACCGGGATCATCTTTCTGGCACTGCCACTGTCGCTGGTCGGCTGCTTCTGGTTCCTTTACCTGCTTGGCTACAACACCTCGGTAGCGGTCTGGGTCGGGGTCATCGCCCTGGCCGGGATCTCGGCTGAAACCGGGGTGGTGATGCTCCTCTATCTCGATCTGGCCTATGATCTGTGGGTGAAAAATGGTCGGATGCAGAACTTTGGCGACCTGACCCAGGCCATTCATCACGGTGCCGTCAAACGGATTCGCCCCAAGGTCATGACCATCTGCGTCATTATCGCGGGTTTGGTGCCAATCATGTGGAGTCACGGTGCCGGGGCCGATGTCATGAAACGGATTGCCGCGCCGATGGTCGGCGGAGTGATTACCTCGGGGCTGATGGAGCTCCTTGTTTTTCCGGTTATTTATTTTATGTGGCGCGGCCTGAAACTGAAAAAAGAGCTTGAGCCGACGTCAATGCAGGAGATTCACGAATGAATCGGGGACGACCCGACAACTCAAACCACGGAGGAAACATCATGAAGAAGATGCGCAAAATCGTTATTACCCTGGCACTGCTGATTGCTCTGCCCCTGGCCGCGCAAGCGATGAACCATGAAGGCATGAACCACGCAGGAATGAAGGGCATGGAAGGTATGAAAATGTCGGCCGACATGATCATGCTGCCGCAAGTTGTTGTTGACGGGGTTGCCGCTACTGCGCACCTCAAGGATGTCAGCAAGGCTATGTCAAAGATGGGAATGGAACAAACACATCACCTTATGGTCATGTTTGTTAATCAAACAACCGGTGAAGCGATCGACAGCGGATCGGTCGCGGTGCGGGTGATTAAAAGTAGTGGTGCCAAGAGTGAACCGGTACGGTTGATGCCGATGGAAGGACAGTTTGGAGCCGATGTTACCCTCAGTGGCGGAAAAATGTACACCCTGGAAGTCGGGAGTAAACTGGTCGATGGCAAGAAACGCCAGTTCAAGTTCATGTATCATCCCAAGTAAGCGCAGCAAGAGCTGGCAAACATCTGTTGCCTATGTCAGTGTAAAAAAAACGGGCGCGACCGTTATGGTCGCGCCCGTTTTGTCGTGCGTTTGGTCAGCTCAATTAACCGAGAATCGCTTTCAGATCCGCTGCGGCACTTTCACCGATTGGCTGAATGTTGTAGTTCTCCACCAGGAAGTTGAGCACGTTGGGAGTGATGAACGCCGGGAGTGTGGGTCCAAGACGGATGTCTTTGATCCCGAGGTGAAGCAGGGTGAGGAGAATTGCCACCGCCTTTTGCTCGTACCAGGAGAGGATCATACTCAACGGCAGATCGTTGACGCCGCATTCAAAGGCACCGGCCAAAGCAACGGCAATCTGCACCGCAGAATAGGCATCGTTACACTGACCGACATCAAGCAAGCGTGGAATGCCGCCGATGTCGCCCAGATCGAGTTTGTTGAAACGAAATTTACCACACGCCAGCGTGAGGATAACGGTATCTTTCGGGGCCTGCTCGGCGAAATCAGTATAGTAGTTACGCCCTGATTTTGCACCGTCGCAACCGCCGACCAGAAAAAAGTGGCGAATATCGCCGCTCTTTACCGCGGCAATCACCTTGTCCGCCACGTTGAGAACCGCGTTGTGACCAAATCCGGTGAGAATTTCCTGCCCCGGATTGTCGGCGAAGCCCGCGCCCGCCTCGGCTGTTTTGATCACTTCCGAGAAATCCCAGCCGTCGATATGTTTGACATCCGGCCACTGCACCAGGCCCCAGGTGAAGAGGCGGTCTTTGTAGCTGTCGGCCGGTTTCTGGATACAGTTGGTATTAAAGATGATTGCACCCGGAAATTCCGGAAATTCCTTGGCTTGATCCTGCCAGGCACCACCATAGTTGCCGGCCAGATGGTTATATTTCTTCAATCCCGGATAACCATGGGCGGGGAGCATCTCACCGTGGGTGTAGATATTGATCCCTTTGCCCTCGGTTTGCTTGAGCAGCTCTTCGAGCATCTTCAGATCGTGGCCGGAGACCAGGATGGCTTTCCCCGCCTTGGTGCCGAGTTGTACCGGAGTCGGTACCGGATGGCCGTAGCTATCGGTGTGAGCCGTGTTGAGCAGTTCCATGGTCAGCAGGTTGATACGACCGGTTTCAAGTGCCAGACCGACCAGTGCGTTGAGGTCGAGGGTCGGGTCGAGCTGGGCGGCGAGTGCCTTGTGAGTGAAGGCATAGACTTCTTCGCTCTCACGACCGAGGATCAAGGCATGATCAGCATAGGCGGCATATCCTTTGAGGCCGAGCAGGATGATGTTCTGCACCGAATTGAGGTCGGGATCAATCGTCTTGTTGATCACGCCTTGACGGGCACCTTGCGCTGCCATGTCGGCAATCGTTGTGCCGGGCTGCCAATCGCTGGCAGCTTCCGGGATGGTCCCGGCATATCCACCGGCCAGCGCCTTGGCTTTGTCGCGCATGGCGACGGCTTCACGAATGATTTTGGCAATCGCTGCATCTGAAAAATCAACATTGGTGACGGTGGTAAACAAACCCTCGATCACGAAGCGGTCGATGGCGTTGTCACTGGCCCCCTTGGCGCGGGCGATGTTTGCCCAGAAACCGATCCCTTTGAGGGCAAAAACCAGCAGATCCTGCAGATCGGAAACTTCCGGTTGTTTGCCGCAAACGCCGATTTTGTCACAGCCGGTGCCTTTGGCCGTTTGCTCACATTGGTAACAAAACATGATTCATCTCCTTTGGTTGGTTTGATCGAATCATAATTTTATTCGATCGTGGTTGAATTACAACGATTGGACAAAAATTTTTCGATTTTAAGTACTGATTTTTATTTGAAGCAATTTTAAGTTAATCTAGTCTCGATTAAGTTTGTTATCCTTGACCGAAATCAATTAATGTAAAAAAGGTGTAAAAATGAACAGGCCGCGTCACTACTGGTTGATGAAATCGGAGCCACATTGTTTTTCGTTTACTGATTTGAGGCAATGCCCTGACGGCACCGATTGCTGGGACGGCGTTCGTAACTATCAGGCGCGTAATTTCATGCGTGATGTCATGCAGCCGGGCGACGGTGTGCTTTTTTATCATAGTAATATCAAAGATCCAGCGATTGTCGGAGTTGCCAAAATCGTCAGCACCGGCTATCCGGACCATACTGCGCTTGACCCGCGCGAAAAGCATTTTGACCCCAGGGCAACAGTTGAAAATCCGATCTGGGTGATGGTTGATGTACAATATGTCATTCCACTAACACGACAACTGACCCGTAACGATTTACGTGCTCATCCCGATCTGGCCGCAATGGGCGTGCTGCGTAAAGGGAATCGGCTGTCGGTGCAGCCTGTCACGCTTGAAGAGTGGCGGCTGGTTCTTGCTTTGGGCGGGATGGTTGACCCGCTGGAGCGCTAAGCTGAAACGCTTCACTGCCGCCATCGCTGTGATAATACCTTGAAATAATTATTGTTATTTGCGAATATTTGATCGGGTTTAACCCTTTCATGTGTGTCTGACTGAAATGAGAGTGGTGTTATGAAAATTCGCTGCTGGGGTTCACGCGGATCAATCCCTGTTTCGGGACGGGATCATGTCAAGTTTGGGGGAGATTCTACCTGCCTGGAAATCACTGGTCAGGACGGACGGATAATTGTAATCGATGCCGGCACCGGCATCCGCCGTTTGGGAAACAAGGCCATGGCGGAGGGGTGCACCGAATTTGACCTGATTTTCACCCACGCGCACTGGGACCATTTGCTCGGCTTCCCTTTTTTTAAACCGCTCTACTTCAAGAAAACCCGAATTTCGATTCACGGATCGATTCATGCGCAGGAGACCGTTCGGCAAATTATTGAACGCACGATGGAAGCACCTTACTTTCCGGTCGATCTTGATGGTGTTTCTGCTGACATTATCTTTAATGATCTGAGTGGGGTACCGATTCAGATCGGCGGGATTGATGTGGATGCGATTCTGCTCAGTCATCCCAACGGCGGATTCGGTTATCGCTTGACCGAAGATGACAAGGTTTTTGTTTTTCTGACGGATAATGAACTTGAATTTGAACATCCCGAAGGAAAATCATACGTCGACTACCTCGAATTTTCCAGAGGTGCTGATCTCCTGATTCATGACGCTGAATACACTGACAAGGAGTATGAGACGCGCACCAGAGGGTGGGGCCACTCCCGATATCGCAAGGCTTTGCAGTTGGCAATGGAGGCCGGGGTGAAGCAGTTCGGGTTGTTTCATCACAATCAGGATCGCAGTGACGACGAAATTGACGCCATTGTCGCCGACTGCCACGAAATTATCGCTCGCACTGGCAGTAAGATGATCTGCTATGCGGTAGCTCAGGATCAGGAAATAGTGATCAGATGACAGCTTCGGCTGATGATGCCTTGGATGGCTGGGAACTGATTGAGACTGCGAAGATCCCCGGCGATGGCGGAGCGATGCAGCTTTATCAGCGAGAGGACGAATTTTCCATCAGCGTGGTCGGCAGCGGGGTGCTGATGAACACCTGGGCGCACCAGTCAGAGGACGCATTGGCGGAACGGGCCTGCCGCCGGATCAGGGGGCGTTCTCAGCCACGGGTGCTGATCGGCGGACTTGGGATGGGATTTACCCTCGCTGCCGCCCTGCGTTTTCTTGGTCCGGACGCTGTGGTAGAAGTGGCCGAACTGGTACCGGCGGTGGTTACCTGGAATCGTGGTCCGCTCGGCAGCCATGCGGGACAGCCGCTACACGACGAGCGGACCCAGGTAAGGGTAGGGGATGTGGCCAAAATCATTCGCGCGCAGCGGCAGGCGTATGATGCTATTCTGCTCGATGTCGATAATGGTCCCAACGGCTTTACCAGTCAAAAGAACGACTGGCTTTACACCACCGACGGACTGACGGAGGCTTACACGGCGTTGCGCCCGTCCGGGATTCTGGCGGTATGGTCGGCCGGACCGTCACGCAATTTTCGCGAACGGCTGCGTAAGATTGGTTTTACGGTGCAGCAGTGTCGCGTGCCGGAGCAGGATAATCAGGGGGATCTGCATGCTATCTGGTTGGCCGAAAGAGGGCCGTGATCATTACGAAATATGCCGGGTTGATCGATGGGTGCGTCCGTTAATCCTTTTCGCTGAAAGCCTTGCCGAGCGTATTTTTTCTTGCATCACCTGGATAGCTGTGTTATAAATCCGCTAATCTTTGTGCTACCGTACAAAGTGGGCTTTTCAGCTCACTTTTTTTTGTTTGGGACGTAAGAGTTTAATGGTTGATCTGCAAAAAATAGAACAATTGATCCTCCCGATACTGTCAGAAAAGGGACTGGAACTGGTCGATCTGGAGTTTGTCCGCGAAGGGCATGGTTGGGCCTTGCGGGTTTTTATCGATAAAGACGGCGGAGTCAATCTTGACGACTGCGCTGAAACAAGTTACGAAATCAGTGCACTGTTTGAGGTCGAAGATCCGATCGCCCCGGCCTATCGGCTGGAGGTTTCTTCTCCTGGCCTGGATCGTCCACTGAAAAAAGATGCCGATTACGTCCGCTTTACCGGCCAACTGGTCAAAATACTGACTCAGCAGGGGATCGATCCGGACGGTCGTGGCTATAACCGCAAAACTTTTATCGGCAAACTGCTTGGCCTTGAAGGCGGTGTCGTCAGTGTTGAGCAGCAGGACAAGCAGGGCGGGATCGTTACACTGTCGTTGAGTGAGATCGAGTCTGCCCGTCTCGAAGAGGATTTTTCAACCGGAATGTCGCGTCAGCGCACACCGTCAAGAACGTTACAGGGGGATTCAGAGAATGGTGGTCAACCTTAACCACATTATTGATCAGGTTGTCAAAGATAAGGGTATCGATCGTTCGGTACTGGTCGAAGCTTTAGAGTCGGCTGTTCTTACTGCGGCAAATAAAAAATATCGTAATACGCGCGATCTCGAAGCGCACTTTAATGACGATATGGGGGAAGTAGAACTCTTTGAGTTTGTTACCGTCGTTGCTGAAGTGCTCGACTCCTACAAGGAGATCGACCTTGAGGAAGCGCGTGAGATTGACCCCGATGTCGAGGTTGGCGATTCCCTCGGGATGAAACTCGATGCAACACATTTCAGTCGCATCGCTGCGCAGACCGCCAAACAAGTGATCATTCAGAAAGTTCGCGAAGCTGAGCGTGAGGGGGTCTTTAATGAATTCAAGGATCGCGTTGGAGAGTTGTTTAACGGCATTGTGCGACGCTATGAGCATGGCGACCTGATCATCGATCTGGGTCGCGCCGAAGCGATTTTACCGAATCGTGAGCAGGTTCCGCGTGAAAATTACCGTCAGGGCGATCGCATCCGGGCCTATCTTTCCGATGTGAAAATGTCTCCCAAGGGTCCGCAACTGGTGCTATCGCGAACACATCCGGGGATGGTCACGGAAATGTTCAAGTTTGAGGTGCCGGAAATTTCCGAGGGGATCGTTGAAATTGTCTCGGTTTCTCGCGAGCCGGGCAGCCGGGCCAAGATCGCGGTGGTTTCTCACGACCCTGATGTTGATCCGGTCGGCGCATGCGTGGGGATGCGCGGGTCGCGCGTACAAAATGTTGTCAGCGAACTGCGTGGCGAAAAGATCGACATTATTCCCTGGTCGCACGATGCGGCACGCTTTGCCTGTTCAGCATTGGCTCCGGCCGATGTGGCGCGAGTTTATGTTGATAATGATGAAAAAACGATGGAAGTTATCGTGCCGGACGATCAGTTGTCGTTGGCAATCGGCAAACGGGGGCAAAATGTGCGCCTGGCGGCGCGCTTGACCGGCTGGAAGATTGATATCAAGAGTGAAACGCGTGCAGCGGAAGCGGAAGCAGAAGTAGAGGCTGAAGATGAAGCCGCCGTTGAGACCCAGGAAACTGTTCCCTATGCCGGTTATACGCGCGACGCGTTGTATGAACTGGCGAAAGAGCACAAGCTTCCGGGGCGCAGTGGTATGAATCGCGAAGAAATGCTCGAAGCACTGCTGGAAATGGGCGTTATCCCGGTCGAAGAAGCGGTTACGGTCGAGACGGACACTGCCGAGGTTGACAATGACAATGACAATGACGCGCAGGAAGTCACTGCCGATGATGCGTCACTGGTGTTGTTCAACCCATCGTTGTATTCCGGCTACGGTCGTGATGAACTCTATGAGCTGGCAAAAGTCCACAAGGTTTCAGGACGCAGCAACATGAACCGCACCGAACTCCTTCGCGCATTGTGGAAACTCGATGTTCTGGCTGAAAGTGTTGATCAGGCCGGTGCTTCGCTAAACGCTGATGAGCCGGTTGCGGCAAGCGACGGAAGTGTCAGCGGGGAATAACCGGTTGTCAGAACGTCAGCATCCGCCACAACGTATGTGCCTTGCCTGTCGCACTTCAGCAGACAAGCAAACGATGCTGCGTTATGTGCTGTCGCCGGCGCGGGAACTGGTGGTAGATTATCGCCAGAAGCTTCCGGGGCGAGGGGCATATACTTGCTGCACGGCCAAATGTGTTGCGCAGGCAGCGAGTCGTAAAGGATTCCAGCGGGCCTTTCGCGATGCTACACTGAAGGTCAACCCGGTTGAGTTGCAGACGACGATCGGGCGTATCATCGAGCAGCGACTGATTAATCTGCTCGGTATGGCGCGTAAAGCGGGGCGATTATTGATCGGCGCAAATCAGGTGGACGATGCCTTGCGCCACGGGAAACGACTTGGCTTGCTGATCATTACCGTTGACGCATCAGCTGCCACAGAAAAAAAACTCGTTGCACGTGCAGACAAAATTGTAGTGCTTCGATTAATGGATAAAGTGGCGCTTGGAGCGCTTTGTGGAAAGTCACAAACCAGTGCCGTCGGTCTGAAGTCTGATGATTTAACGGCAAGTATATTGGGTGAAGTTACGCGATTTCGGGAGTTTGAGGTACATTAATGGGCAAGATCAAAGTACAACAGCTGGCGCAAGAACTGGGGATTGAAAACAAGGAGTTGCTGGAAAAACTGGCAACACTGAATATTCCCGCTAAAACCTCGGCGAGTTCTTTGGAGGTTGATGACGTGAAACGCGTCAAGGAAGAGATCTTGGCACACAGCGTGGAAAAGGTCGAAAAAGTTGAAGAACAGCGTATCAATTCAGGGATCATTCGTCGTCGTCGGCGCGAAGTTCCGCCGCCGGATGAAGCAATTGTTGAGACACCGGTAGCTGCCGCACCGAAAAAAGCAGCAACACCGGTGACCGCTGATGAGTCCGCGGCAGAAAAAACGTCAATCGATGAAACGGTGACGACGATTCCGGCTAAGGACGCTGCTACCGAGAAAAAGCCCGTCAAGAAATCGGTCGGAGACACACCTGTTTCTGAACCTGCGGTTGAAATCAAGACACCGCCAGCGGATGTTCAGGCTGCTGTTGAAGTTTCAGAAACGGTACAGAAAACGGATCCGGGCGCAACCAAAACTCCCGCTGCAAAGGCCAAAGAGCGCCCTTCTTCCTCTCATGCAAAAATCCTTGGCCGTGTCGAATTGCCACAACCGACACCGCCTCCGCAACGTCGTGAACGTTCCGCTGGTGGCAGACCTGCCGGTCCCGGTGGCAGACCTGCCGGTCCCGGTGGCAGACCCGCCGGCCCCGGTGGCAGACCCGCCGGCCCCGGTGGCAGACCCGCCGGCCCCGGTGGCAGACCCGCCGGCCCGCCCTCTATTGTGCCGGTTCCGACCGATGAACTTGAGGGGAAGGACAGTAAGCGTTCAAAAAAACGGAAGAGTAAAGCAAAGGGTGTCCCCGGTGTTGATTTTGAGGGTGGCCCCCGCAAGACACGTCGTGAGGTATATGAGCCGGATCGCGGTGATCGTCACCGTAAAGCGCGCCGATCACCCAAACAGACCAAGAAAACCGAGATTACTGTTTCCAAGGCGATCAAGCGGGTTATCAAGATTTCCGAATCGATTACTGTCGGCGAGCTGGCCAAGCGGATGGGGGTTAAGGCCAACGAGTTAATCCGTGAATTGATGCGTCAAGGTTCGATGGTGACGATTAACCACCCTCTCGATTACGAAACTGCCGCCTTGCTGGCGTCTGAATTTAATTATGAAGTTGAGAATGTGGCCTTTGATGAAGTGAGTATTATTGAGCATTCGAGCATCAAGGGGGTCGAGGAAGAAAAGATCGAGGACATGGAAGAGCGCCCTGCGGTAGTGACGATCATGGGGCACGTTGACCACGGTAAAACCAGTCTGCTTGATGCTATCCGCCTCACCAATGTGACCGATGGCGAGGCCGGTGGAATCACTCAGCATATCGGTGCCTATTCGGTTGAGCTTGACGGGCGTAAAATTACATTCCTTGACACGCCAGGTCACGAGGCGTTTACCGCCATGCGTGCCCGCGGTGCGCAGGTGACAGATATTGTTATCGTTGTTGTTGCTGCTGATGACGGGGTAATGCCCCAGACCAGAGAAGCCATCAACCACGCCAAGGCAGCTGGGGTGCCGATTATTGTCGCGGTGAATAAAATCGACAAACCGAATGCGAACCCGGATCGGGTGAAGCAGGAGATGAATGAATTTGGCTTGGTCCCGGAGGAGTGGGGGGGGGAGACAATATTTGCCGAAGTTTCCGCTAAAATGAGAACCAATCTGGAAGGATTGCTGGAGATGATCCTGCTCCAGGCTGAAGTTCTTGAATTAAAGGCGAACCCCAAAAAACGCGCCAGTGGCACAATTGTCGAGGCCCGTCTTGACCGGGGTCGCGGGCCGGTTTCGACGATTCTTGTTCAGGAAGGAACGTTGAAGGTTGGTGATCCGATCGTCGGCGGGGCCTATTTTGGTCGTGTGCGTACGATGCTGGATGATCGCGGCAATCCGCTTCAGGAAGCCGGACCGTCCTGTCCGGTTGAAGTCACCGGTCTGACCGGTGTCCCTGATGCCGGGGACACCCTCAACGCGCTTGATGACGAGAAGACGGCACGCGATGTTGCGCAGCACCGTCAGCAAAAAATTCGCGAACTGGAGCTGGCCAAGCACAGCAAGATATCGCTCGATCAGCTTTATGCGCGGATTCAACTGGGCGATGTCAAGGAACTCAAGGTTGTTATCAAGGCTGATGTTCAGGGGTCACTTGAAGCCGTCAGCGAGTCTCTGGCGAAGCTGTCGACTGATGCCTGTCGCCTGGTGGTGATTCATACCGCAGTCGGCGGGATTACCGAAAGTGACGTGACTCTGGCCGCAGCATCGGATGCCATTGTTCTCGGTTTCAACGTTCGCCCCGAAGTGAAGGCGAACTCCCTGGCCGAAACAGAAGGGGTCGATATTCGTCTCTACAGCATCATTTATGATGCCGTTGCCGACGTGCGTGATGCCATGGAAGGGCTACTGGCTCCGAAACTTGAAGAACGCTATCTGGGACGCGCCGAAGTGCGTGACACATTCAGCGTTTCGAAAGTGGGGACGATTGCCGGTTCTTATGTGATTGATGGCAAAGTCATTCGCAATGCCAATGCACGGTTGTTACGTGACAATGTTGTTATCTGGACCGGGAAACTGTCATCTTTGAAACGATTCAAGGATGATGCCCGCGAAGTTGCCACCAATTACGAGTGCGGTATTGGCCTCGAAAATTACAATGACATTAAGGTTGGTGATATCGTTGAATTTTTTGAAATAGAAGAAGTCAAGGCGAAACTGTAAAGATGGTTGTCGGGGTTTTGCGCCTGGAGCTGCATCTGCATGGGCCCGAAAACCTCAAGGAAAAACGCTCAGTTGTCAAACGGTTGCTTGGCCGTTGTCGTGAGCGTTTTCCTGTCTCTTGCGCCGAAGTTGAGTATCATGACCTCTGGCAACGCACCATGCTCGGCTTTGCTGTGGTTGAACATGGTGAGCCCGCGATTACCGCGCTGTTTCAAAAGATTGAAGCTGAGATCCTGCGCTCGGGAGAACTTGATATCTGCGCCACGGAGAACGAGTTTATTCACTACAAAGGATGACATTATGGGGACCCCCCGTTCACAAAAAATTGCCGATATGATTCAACGGGAAATTTCCGCACTGATTTTGAAAGGGCTGAAAGATCCGCGTATCGGGTTTGTGACGATTACTGGTGTCGATGTTACCGACGATCTGCGTCACGCCAAGATCTTTGTCACCGTGATCGGTGCCGAGGAAAATAAAATTGCTTCACTTGAAGGCCTGAAACATTCGGTTCCTTTTCTTCGTCGCCACCTTGGACGGGAGCTCCGGATGAAGTTTGCTCCTGAACTGCACTTTGAATATGACCAATCCCTCGAATACGGCAATCGTATCGAAAATATCCTCAAGGAAATTCACCGTGACAACGACGAAAACGATACCAACGATTCTGCAGCTGATTGAGAACAACCATCGGTTCCTGATTGCTTCTCACGAAGGCCCGGACGGTGATGCAATCGGATCAACATTGGCACTGACGAACCTGTTGCGCGAAGCAGGCAAAGATGTTGTCGCTTATAATCGTGACGGTCTCCCCAAAGCTTTTTCTTTCTTGCCGGGGAGTTCGCAGCTGTGTGACGAGATTGACGGAGTGGAACCGTTCGATGTTGGATTTATCCTTGATGCCGGGGAATTACGCCGCGCCGGAAGTCATCTGCGTGACTGCTGTACGGTACTGATCAACATCGACCACCATCCCTGTTCTGAAGATTTTGGTGATGTTTATTGTCTGGATACTGCCGCGGCGGCAACCGCAGTTATCATCTACCGACTTATTGTTGCCGGGAAAATGCCGGTTTCGCTTGACGTCGCCACCTGTCTTTACGTGGCGATCCTCTCTGATACCGGCTCGTTTCGCTATTCCAATGCCAATGCCGAAGCTTTTTCCATCGCCGGTGAACTTGTGGCCAAAGGGATTGATACCTGGGACGTTGCCAGTGCCCTTTACGAAACCCAGCCGAAAGAACGCCTCCAGTTGCTGGCACAAGCGTTATCGACGCTGTGCGTATCGCCCTGCGGCCGTTACGCTTCAGTCGCCACGACACTTGAAATGATGCAGTTGACAGGTTCCGGTCCTGAACACACCGACGGCTTCGTCAACTATCCCCGCGCCGTTGAAGGGGTCGAAGTGGCCATTTATTTTCGGCAACTGGATAACGATCAATTCAAGGCCGGGTTCCGTTCCAAAGGGCGGATCGATGTTGGCGCACTGGCCCGTGAACTTGGCGGTGGTGGCCATCACAATGCTGCCGGCGCCACCGTCACCGGTTCCCTCAATGCAGTCCAGACCAAGGTTTTTGCACGTCTTGATGAACTCCTTTAATGCTCCCCCTGAAGGGCTGCTGATCATTGACAAGCCGGCCGGAATGACCTCGCACAGTGTTGTCAGCCGGCTTCGTCGTGTACTGAATACGCGGCGCATCGGTCACGCCGGAACACTTGATCCACTCGCTACCGGTGTCCTGGTGGTGGCGGTGGGGAAGATGACCCGGCTCCTCGAATTCATGGTCAGCGACCATAAAAGTTATCGTGCCGAGTTACAGTTTGGCACCACAACAGACACGCTTGATCGCGAGGGGAAAATACTGGAATCCTTCCCCCTTGATGGCCTTGATGAATGCCGTGTTCGGCGCTCTGCGGAAAGTTTTGTTGGCACGATTCAGCAGATTCCACCGATGTACTCGGCAATCAAACAAAACGGGATGGCTCTGCATAAACTGGCGCGCAAAGGGATTGAAGTTGAGCGCCCGCCACGAACGGTAACGATTACCCGCCTGGATGTGATCTCGTGTGATCTGCCGCGAGCGGTGATTGACGTTGACTGTTCCAAAGGGACGTACATCCGCACACTGTGTGCCGATCTTGGCGAAAAACTCGGCGTCGGGGCGCATTTAACGGAACTGCGGCGCCTGAGTTCCGGCCCGTTCACGAGTGCTGAAGCGGTCGGACTTGATGCGTTGCGCGAGCAACTGGAGTCTGGCGGCGTCTCCCCCCTGATTGCGCCACTTGAGGCGTTGCGTGGATGGGTTGTCGGTCAGGTCAACGCTAACGGTCTGCAGAAGATCAACGAGGGGATCCCTCCGACCCGTGACGATCTTGTCAGTATGCCGGAATGCACCCCCGGAACACGCCTGGCACTGGCCTGCCACGATGAATTGATTGCAGTGGCTCATTTTGCTCCGGAGCGTACCCGTGAAACGCGTGGAGATTTCGAACTTATAAAGGTTTTTCCCCGCGCTACAGGCACATTTTGATCTTTACAGCGACGCTTAATTGTGATAGATAACGAACCCTGCCGACCGCTGTGTTGCGGCGGCAAATAAACACCATGAAAGGAGGTGGCAACGTGTTAGCCACTGAACGCAAGCAAGAACTCATTAGTGAATTCAAGACCCACGAGAGCGACACTGGTTCTCCTGAAGTGCAAATCGCAATTCTGTCCGAGCGGATTACTTATCTGACCGAACATTTTCGTACGCACAAGAAGGATCATCATTCCCGTCGTGGTCTGCTGAAAATCGTTGGTCAGCGCCGTCGACTGCTCGATTACCTGAAAAAGAAGAACGTCGATCGTTACCGCGAAGTAATCACCAGACTGGGTATTCGTCGATAAAACCTGGGCAGCAGTTACTTCCTGACAGAAGTTTGCTGCCTTCGGTTTTTTCAGCATAAGGAGGATGTCCGGAGAGAGTTTCTGAATCGTCCCCGAACGTTTTCAGCGTCTGTCTCAGGCCACCCTCCTTCGCCGTTTGTAGCGGCATCCCCTCTGCTTCATTTATCCAGTTGTAACAGGAAACCCCGTAGCGATAATAATCGCCTGGGACAAGGAGAAAAAAATGGCTTATCACAAGGTTGAAGTTGAATTCAACGGGCAACCGTTGACGATTGAAGCGGGCAAGATGGCCCGCCAGGCGGACGGCGCAGTCGTCCTGACTTACGGTGACACTAAGGTGCTGTGCACCGTTGTTTCCGCACACAAGATGCGCGACGGGCAGGACTTCTTCCCGCTCACTGTCAACTATCAGGAAAAATTTTACGCCGCTGGCAAGATTCCGGGTTCTTTCTTTCGCCGCGAGCGCGGCACGACTGAGCGCGAAACGTTGATCTGTCGTCTGATCGACCGGCCGATGCGTCCGCTCTTTCCCAAGGGCTACATGTTTGAAACCCAGATCATGCCAACAGTTATTTCAGCTGACCTGGTCAATGACCCTGATACCCTGTCGATGGTTGCCGCGTCGGCCTCGGTCGTGATTTCCGATATCCCGTTCACTGGCCCGATTGCCGCAGTGCGCGTCGGCCGGGTTGCAGGTCAATTGATTGCCAATCCGACGCGTGAGCAGATTGCGCAAAGTGACATTGAAATCATCGTCTCCGGCTCCAAAGACGCGGTAATGATGGTGGAAGGCGAAGCTCATCTTCTTTCCGAAGATGATATGCTCGAAGCAATCTTCTTCGGGCACGAGTCGCTGCAACCGTTGATTGACATTCAGACTGAATTGCAGAAACTGGTCGGCACCCAGAAACGTGAGTTTGCCTTGCCGCCAGTCGACACTGCACTGGAAGCGAAAGTCACCGCCCTGTCCGAAGCGAAACTGGCAGCTGCCAACAAGATTCAGACCAAGCAGGAACGCTACGCTGCCGTCGATGCGATCAAGGCCGAAGTCAAGGAAGCCCTGGCGGAAGAGTTCGAGGGTCGCGGTGGAGAAATCTCCTCGATTCTCAGCGCGGTGGCCAAGCGCGTTGTGCGTCAGATGATCCTTAAAGACAATGTGCGGATTGATGGTCGAGATGTGAAAGCGATTCGTCCGATCAGCTGTGAAGTTGGCGTTCTACCCCGCGCCCACGGTAGTGCACTCTTCACGCGTGGAGAAACGCAGGCGCTGGTCGCTGCCACCCTCGGCACCTCCAGTGACGAGCAACGCATGGACAACATTCAGGGGATGGAATTCAAAAAATTCCTCCTGCACTACAACTTTCCTCCGTTCTGCGTTGGTGAAACCAGCATGCGCCTCTTTCCGGGACGACGTGAAATTGGTCACGGGATGCTCGCCGAGCGTTCCGTAGCCTCGATCCTGCCGAGCTATGATGACTTTCCGTACACGCTGCGGATCGTTTCCGATACCCTCGAATCGAATGGTTCTTCCTCAATGGCCAGTGTTTGCGGTTCGTCTCTAGCGCTGATGGATGGCGGTGTGCCGGTCAAGGAAGCGGTTGCCGGAATCGCCATGGGCTTGATCAAGGAAGGGGACGACGTTGCCGTTCTCTCCGACATCCTTGGTGACGAAGATCATCTCGGCGACATGGACTTCAAGGTTACCGGTACCGCTCTCGGCATCGCGGCATTGCAGATGGATATCAAGATCACCGGGGTTGACCGGGCCATTATGAAACAGGCGTTGACTCAGGCCCGCGAAGGACGGATACACATTCTGGGTGAAATGGCAAAAGCGATTGCTGCTCCGCGTGTCGATCTGTCTGCCTATGCGCCGCGCATCACAACCATTCGCGTCAAGCCTGATCAGGTGCGGATGGTCATCGGTACTGGTGGCAAAAATATCCGTGGCATTATCGAGGCGACCGGTTGTTCGATCGACATCGAAGACGATGGTCGCGTCAATATCGCGTCCGCCGATGGCGAAGCCTGCAAGAATGCGATCAAGATGATCCGTGACCTGGTTGAGGAGCCGGAAGTTGGCAAGCTCTATCAGGGGGTGGTCAAGAAGATCATGGAATTCGGCGCATTTGTCGAAATTATCCCCGGCACCGATGGTCTGGTACATATCTCCGAACTTGACAAGGAACGGGTTCGCAATGTTTCCGATGTTGTCAAGGAAGGGGATGTCATCCTCGTCAAGTGCATCGGTGTTGACCGTAGCGGCAAGATCAAGTTGTCTCGTAAAGAAGCAATGGGACAGACGCTACCTGAAGCAGGGTGATCCTGACAGAGCCAGAGATAATCAGGGGTGACGGGAATTTCCGTCACCCTTTTTTTTCGTCAACGGCTTATGTTTGACGCACCCGCAGGAAAACGTTAAGATCACTTTTCAGAACTGAGCTGTCAAGATGAAGAAACCACTGCTGAAAATCAAAAGACTGCGTGCGGAGGCTCTTTTGCCACGCTACATGACGAATGACGCGGCGGGCATGGACCTGTGTGCGGTGACCGATGGACCCCTGATCTTGCAGCCGGGTGAACGTGCCCTGGTTCCGACGGGACTGGCCGTGGCCATTCCGCCCGGTTTTGAGGGGCAGGTGCGACCGCGTTCCGGTCTGGCCTTGCAACAGGGGGTGTCGGTGCCGAATGCTCCGGGAACGATTGATGCCGATTACCGCGGTGAGTTGGGAGTGATTCTGATCAATCTCGGGCAGGAAACGGTGACGATCGTTACCGGTGATCGTATTGCGCAGCTGGTGATCGCCCCGATCGTACAGGTTGAAGCGGTGTGGGCAGATGAACTCGATGAAACCAGTCGCAATGGTGGTGGTTTCGGGCATACGGGAGTTCATGGTGAGTAAGCCCGTCTGCACTGATTTAAATGAATTACTCGACTTCCCGTGTGATTACGGTTTTAAGGCTTTCGGGCCGACGTCCGATCCGGTCTTTGCTGACGCTGTTCATGCGGCGATCAATAGCGTTGTTCCGCTCGCCCCTGATGCCATGACGTCTCGTTCCAGTGCGCAGGGCAGCTATCAGTGTATAACGGTGCTGGTGCGGGTCGCCAGTGTCGAACAAATTCATTCAATCTATGCAGCACTGAAACAGATTGCCACCCTTAAATATTTACTTTAACCGGAGTTGTTATGTTAGTGCGTCTGAACCCGGAAAACCCGCAACCACGTGTGATCAAACAGATTGTCGAGGTGGTGCAAAAGGGGGGGGTCATTGCTTATCCGACCGATACGATCTATGGTCTCGGGTGCGATATCTTCAATCAAAAGGCGATCAAAAAGATCTATCAGATCAAACAGCGGGACGCTCGCAAACCATTTTCGTTTGTCTGCGCCGATATTGCCGATGTGACCAATTATGCGCAGGTCAGTAACTTTGCTTTCAAAATTATGAAACGGCATCTGCCTGGCCCCTATACCTTTGTCTTGCGCGCTACCCGCACCGTGCCCGAGCTGTTAACGACAAAGCAGAAAACTGTCGGAATCCGGATTCCAGCCAGCCCGATCGCCTTGAACATTGTTCGCGAGTTGGGGCATCCTCTGGTGACAACCAGTGTCAATCTTGCTGGGAGTAACCCTATCGTTGACCCCGAGGATATTTTTGACGAGCTCGGTGCCATGCTTGAGCTGGTTGTTGATGGCGGCATTACGCATGGGGAGCCATCGACGATCATCAGCTTGCTTGATGATTGTCCTGAAGTATTGCGGGTCGGCAGCGGGCCGGTTGATTGGCTCGAAAATTTATGAGAAACATATACGTATGTTTTTGTTTTTTAAGCATTTTATTGCTTAATGTTGTCGGTGTAAATGCGGCTGACAAGCAGCTTGCCGGGGTCGGGGTGCAGGTCACACCGACCAGCGGCGGCGAACTGGTTATCATCAGGGTTGTAGACGGCACACCTGCCGCGAACGCCGGACTGCTGCCCGGTGATCTGATCGACCGGATCGGGGTTTCTGCGCTAAAGGGAATGGCCTTTGAGGATGTAATTCGTCACCATCTGCATGGGCCGACAGGGAGTACCATCGAATTATTTTACCGGCGACCGGGGGTTGCCGGGCAACAGCGAGTGATTATGACGCGAAAACTGCTCACACGCCCCCAGAATGATCTGCCGGGCGTTCAATCGATTCAGCTGGAAAGTGGTGGCGTAAGCGAATGAGTCCCGGCAAAGAAATTACCGTTGTGCTTTATCGCCGTGAATTTGAGAACCCTGACTGGAGCTATCCGGTCGATGAAGAGGCGCTGGCACGATTTATTGAAAAGCTGAGCACGCAGCTGGAAACGCTGGCGGTGCGTGTCCAGTTTGTCTGCCAGCCGGAGCAATGTGCACGTGTCAGAGGTTATGGTGATTTACTCAATGCGGTCCGGCTACGCTCGCCACAGGACAATATTGCAAATCTCTGCCTGGGGCATATCCTTGGCTCGAGTGATAACCGCGACCTGTTTGAAGATATTCGGCGGGGGGTGACCCGGGTTGCGTTTGCACCTGAAATGATTGAACCGGAGGGAAGCAACAAGATTGTCTGTCACAACTGCGGGTGTGGCTGTTAGCGCTATCCTCAGACCAGCGCGTCGGTCTGGCGTAACGCTTCGTAGAGCACAATACCGCTTGCTGTTGCCAGATTGAGACTGCGTACCGCCGGATGCATGATCGGTATGCGGATTGAAGATTTTGCATTTTCCGCCAACAGTTCATCGGGCAGTCCGTACGATTCCTTGCCAAAAACCAGAAAATCCCCCCGCTGATAAGTGACTTCGGTATAGATGCGCTCGGCTTTCTTTGACGCATACCAGAAGTGCCCCTCAGGAAATGCCGCCCGCAACGTTGCAAAATCATCCCACCGCTGCACCGTGACCGCGTGCCAGTAATCCAGCCCGGCGCGTTTCAGGTGTTTGTCGTCGATCGAAAATCCCAGTTTTCCGACCAGATGAAGGTGCGTTCCGGTCGCCGCGCACAGACGCGCAATGGAGCCGGTATTGGGGGGGATTTCAGGCTCGATCAAGACAATATGAAAGGGGCAGGCAACGTTCATTCCGGGTCAGGTCTCATTGACCGCCAACGCTGGTGAACCCAGAACCACTGGGGAATATTTTTGCGAATAGCGGATTCAATAATATCCGTCAACAACTGGGTATTGATGCGGAGCTGTTCGGGATCGTCACTGTTCCCTGCGAGGATCAACGGAGCCTGAATTTCAAGGATGTAATCGTCACTGCGGGTGCGGGTCACAAAGGTGGGGACCACCGGTATTCCGCGCTTCATCGCAATTTGTGTCACGATGGGCGTTGCCCAGCAAGGTCGATTAAAGAAGTTGACCCTGGTCGCCTCCGACGGGGTGGCATGTTGATCAAGGAGAATGCCGACCATGCGGTTTTGCGCCAGCGCTTTGACAATTTTGCGCGCGCCGCGACGTCGGTCGATGAAGCGGCAGCCGTGCTTTGAACGGGTTTCCTGAAGCAGCACGTCAAGTCGCGGATTTTTCAGTTTGCGCGCCACAAAGTCGAGCGGGTAACCGAGATTGGGGATGTGCACCGAGGCAATTTCCCAGAAACCAAGGTGCGCGGAAAGAAAAATGACCCCCTTGTTCAGAGCAAATGCTTCCTTGAGATGCTCTTCGCCGATCACCTGGACCTCTGCTTCGACCGGCATGCCCGGTTGCAGTCGGGTCAGGCGCAACATTTCGATGGCGCTCACACCGAGATGCATAAAATGCTCGCGCAGCAGTGTCCCGATTTCTGGTGAGGATTTTTCAGGGAATGCGCGACGCAAGTTATCCTCGGCCAGATTAACCCGCTTTTTCATCAATTTCAGACTGAGCAGTCCCAGCAATCGGCCCAGCGCAAAAGCTGCCTTGCGTGGCAGAAGATTGATCAGTGCGTTGGCGACAAGGTAAGCGTAATATTCAAGAAAAAATCGAGTTGCATTGTTTGCCATGAAAAATCCGCGTCATTGATGGAAACAGAAGGTCGCGCGGCGACCTGCAAAGAGAAGGTGGCGGACGCGTTTCCTTGTTCAGACAAGATCGTTAATGCCGTATTTTCAAAATTGACGGCACTCTTTCGGAAGCGTCATATTCGAAGATGAAACTGCGAAAATATACCTTTAATCACATGCAGTCAATATTGATTTCGGGTTGATGGACAAATTACATTTACAATATTAAAATCAGTAAGTTAGGTATAAAAACTGTTTTTCGGGGATTTGATGGTCAGGCAGGTTCAATCCTTAGCAAGCGAGTAGAGCATGCCGGATGGTCGTGACAAACGGCAGGTGATCGGTGGCAGCAAGTTCAGCATGCAAAAACGGCATCCAATCCTCGGGCGGGAGCACCTGAGCCAGCTCTCGAATCTCCTCAGCCGTTTGCAGATAACCTGCCACGGCCCTTTTTCGCATATGCCGCAATGGCCCGTTTTCCGCGTCAAGGTTGAATATTCTCAGCGTTTCCGAGGCACGGCGGGTATTGCGCGCATCCAAGCCTGAACGAACCTTGATGGTTCCGTCTGAGACGAAAACGAAGAAAACATCGGGGTCTTCCTCATCCGGCTTGATCAAGTCCAGATGGTCATAAGCGCCACAACTATCCTTGTGTTTGCCGCAATTATTCCCCCGGTTGCAGGAACCGAACAGGTTTTGCCACTGAAAAGTTCCTTGCGGGTAGCGCGACCGTTGGTGAAAATGTTCGATATGGCGATCAGCAGGGACTGCGATGTCCGCTTCACAATAAGCGCAGCGTTCTCCTTGCATAGCGTCAAGAGCGACCCAGATTTCCGCTTTTTCATCAGGTCTAGGCGTTACCCCGTTCCAACTGTCGTGGCGATAGTCGTACCTTCCCAGGCAGTGCGGAGCCGCCCCTCTCTGCAATCTATGCATACCGGGTTACCCTTCCTGTCCATGCGAACGGGAGGGGAGGCTCCGCTTAAACGTTTCAAGGCGGATCAATCGGTCACATTCGAGAATTTCAGGATGACCTTCTCCGAAATGAGCTACTAATTTTCCGCGCAAATCCGATCCTTCATGGCTTTCATGCAACCCTTGCTGAATTAGTGCGCGATAGTCGCTTAGCCACCGCGCTTCAACGACAGGGGGGACAGGGTCAGTGTTCATGTTTAATGCCATGACATGAGCGCTGGCAACACCCTTGGTCTGTTCTTCAGGCTGTTTTGCAATGCAAACGACAACCCCGGTTTCATTCACTTCGGGATGTATTCTGCGGATAGATTCGGCATCTACCGTAGTAAGAACTTGTGGACTGTGCGTCGTGACGATGAATTGAATCCGAGGGAATGCTTCGCGCAATGAGCCAACGATCAGCTGTTGCCACTCAGGATGGAGATGCATATCGACCTCATCGATCAAGACTATCCCTTCCGTTTCTTTTACTGCGGCGTCGCCGAGATGGGCATTCAGCTGCACACAGCGCCAGGCAATGTCCGCAACCAAGGCGATGGTATTGCGAATGCCGTCGCTCATCTGACCGACTGCCAAAACACCCTGTTCAGGATGCTCGATGATTGCCATCTCGAGTGTTTCCGAAAACTGCAGGTTGGCCCATCCCGTTGGGTTCAATACAGTTCCGACCGCCTGATCAACAGCCCTGAGAAGAATGGAGAACGGTCCGGAAATCCCGTTCAGGTCGTGCTGTGATACGGAACGACTTTGTTCAATGGCGCGTAACTTTGCCTGATTATCCGCACGTGTCGCATACATGAACCATTCGATGAAAAACTTGTAGCTTGAGGCCGGTGTCATGCAATCCTGATAACCAGCAGCCCTCGTATGAAAACCTGTCTTAAACAGTTTTTTCCCGGACAGCTTTAACTGATCCCATAAACGACCGGTCCCGTAATAAGCGATCAACGGCCAGGTTTCAGCCGATTCGTTATTCGCCCCTCTAGATTGCAGCCTCCTTCCATAAGCCATCAACTGTTTTGCATCTTTGATCGTCGTCTTGCCTTTTCGGGAAACCCGCTCTCGATACCACTCTTCCGTTTTCGATGAACTAAGACAACCCGTAGCGTGAATAGCAACGGGCAAGGCATCGGCCATTTGTCCAATTTCTGGCAGTGTCTTGACCTGACGAATGTCATCATTTTCGACACCGCTGTTTTTCCCTGTCGGGAATACACTCAAATACGGACCAAGGGCGATCCTGATGGCGTCAAGGATTGCGGTCTTCCCACCACCATTCGGGGCGACAATGACTGTTAACTTGGGATGGAATTCTATTGTGAAGAAATTGAATAGTCTGAAGTTGTAAACTGCCAGGCTGTTTAGTCTCATGAATCGCTCTCCTGCGTGTTGCAGTCGTGGTTGCACGGTTCTGGTCAAGTACCGCCGCTATGCTATTGACAGCGAGTTGTTCCGATGTCTATGTTTGGGTATGATGTCATCGACTTCGCGTTGCCTGCTGGACTCGAGATCTACCATTTAGTTGAATGGTCTGGAATGGCATGGTTAGATACCTCGCAGGCGGTCCTAACCTTGGATATGACTGCGGTGAGGTTACGCCACTCAGAGTAACCGAGCAGATGCTGAAAATCACAGGCAAGCCAGAATTCAACTCCGCCTTCGGTTTGCTGAAAATGCGATTCAAAGGAATCGATTAGCGAGTGAATTACATCAATTTTCATTCTTAATCTCCCCCAGATAAGCTATTGATCATTTGTCTGATCCCGAAAAGCGGCGTCAGGTCTGGTTCCGGTTTTGCTGAATAAACTCCTCGCTCCGTACCAGAACAGACAGAAAAAAAATTCTTTTTGATCCGCGTTACTCTATCAGGCCTTACCGAATTCTTGAAGGAAAAAGACCTGTTAACAGGGGATAAATGTTTACATTTGTCGGAGCGAAATGTGCGATCGGAATGAAGAAGAATAGTACTAAGCGGGGACAGATTTTAATGGGGGTGAACCATTCTCAGTTTTCTTGCTGACGATCTTCTTGGATGGAGTCAATTCGGCAAACGGTTACTGGCACTTCCTTCCCCTTGAGCTTGACCCGTTCAGCCTCGACAGTTGAATATGTCCGATAGCTCCCGATTCAATCAATGCCGCGACCTTGTTCAGGGTGAACTCGGTGATCAGAATCCGGCAGTCATAGCTACGGGTCAGGGCTTCGGTGCGGGCACCGAGGTTTACGTGGTCACCAATAATGGTGTAATCCATTTTTTTCCCGGCGGCACCGATATTTCCGATCAGGACCGGCCCGGTATTGAGCCCGATGCCGCAATCGAGGATCGGTTTCCCTCCCTGTCGTCATTTCTCCTGTAATTCATTCAGTCGATCAGACATATGCAAGGCACAACGCAACGCCAGTTCGGCATGCTCCGGTTGTACCAGCGGTGCTCCCCAGAAGGCCATGATTTCGTCGCCGACGAATTTGTCGAGAGTGCCGTCCCAGTGAAAGACCCTCGTGTGAAAATATTTATGGACACAGGATATGGCGGGTGATTCAAGTCGGATCAACATCACAATATGAAGCTAGAATATAACAGTATGATATTCATAGAATTTTACCTCACGATGTCAAGAAATCTGACAAGAGCAAAGTAAAATGTGAGAGCGGGACGCCATGGGATACGCGACGCGGCAATTTTTAAATCAGCCGGGGATTGACAATGAAAGTCGAAAAAGACCGTGTGTTGAGGCCATTGGTTGGACGGCTGGTGGTAAAACCGGAGAAGAGTGTCAGCCGTTGAGCCCGTTCAGGGTACGTTCTTTGGGAAATGGGGAAGTCACTAATTTTACTCACTCAAATACTCAAACGGCGCCGTCTCACCGACCCCCAACTGCTCGAGCACCGCCCGTGCCGCCGCTTCGGCAATGTCGCGGGCCTGTTTGACGATGCGTTCGAGCTGGTTCCGCAGGGTTTTCTCCAGTGGCTGCATCTATTTCTCCTTCTTTGCAGAGTAACGAACCGGTTTGTTGTGCTTTTTGACCGCGCCGTCTTCGACCGCCGTTTTCAGCCAGAGATTCAGTTGACCTTTGGTCACATCCAGCTGCACCGCCAAGTCATCAACGGTCATCGGCTTTTGAAGATGGTGTAAGATGACCGGCAGGACGGCAGCGTAGACAGCGACCGGCAGGTCCGGTTCAATTTGCTCGAACTCAACGGCTACAGTGGGTGTGTTGGATGATGTGCTTATCTTCGGTTGGTCTTCACGGACTTCGGTCACCTGTTTTGGTTGATGATCAAAGAGGTTGAGTGTTTCAGTCTCCCTGACGGCTGTCTGAGATTCTGGTTGTTTATCCGCCAAAACGGCAAGCTGCTGGGACAGATCGTCCTGTTGCATGGTGGCCGGCCATTCCAGAGCGCCCAAATCGAGCAGCTTCCGGTTGCCGGTGGGGATCTGCCCGTGGGTGCGGACGAACACCGCAAGCGGTTTATCCCGCTTCAACTCTTCCTCGGCACCGGCCCAGGTACCACCCTTTTTGTAATCCGCACTGACCACCAGCCCGTAATCGGCCATGGCATAGATCAGCTTATTGCGCCCCATGGCCGTGCCGACGGTAAAACGCGCCTGAGGATGATAGGGGGAGATGAGCAGCAACTGCCCTTCGGCGATGGCATGGCGGGCATGGCGTTCAATGCTCGCTTTAAGCAGATTTTCTGCCAGAACACCGATGGTTCGACCACCGGATTCAAGTGTGGTGCGCATGGAGATCTGATCGACCCCCCGCGCGCCCCCCGAAACCACCAGCATCCGATTGCGCGCGCAGGTTTCCGCAACCTGGCGGGTGAACTCTTCCCCCTCGCGGTCCACATCGCGGGAGCCGACCATCGCCAGGCCCCCGCCCTGAAGCAGCGACTTGTCGCCAGCGCCGAACAGCAGGGCCGGCGCCTTGTCTTTGAGATGACCCTTGTAACGGGCGGGGTACTCGGGATCGCTGCGACTGATGACCCACAAACCGTTGCGTTGCCATTCCTCAATGGCAAAACCGAGTTGCACCCCTCTGCCGAGCAACTTTCCAAGTCTCTCCCGGTTGATCTTGGCGCCGGCCGCGGCATCGTCGAGGTTGGCCATGCTCAGCAGCGCTTCAGGACGCAATTGCTCGCGCACCAGCCAGCGGGCGAGGTTGTTGTATTCTGTCTGGGTGAGGGGCTCGGCTGAGCGATCCTTGCCCAGGATGCCGCAGAGCAGAATGATCGCTTTGGTATCGTTCGTTAAGAAGTTTGTCATACGTTAATCCATGCGGGGGGAATTGAGTGCCAACGCCAGGGGGTGCACGGCGGCAACTCCAGCCTGGCGCAACAAAGCAGCGGCAACCGTGAACGTCCAGCGCGAGTCAACCATATCATCCACCAACAGGCAGGGGCTCCAGGCTTTGGGTTCGAGGTTGACCTGAAAAGCACCATCCAGATTCTTCGCTTGCTGGTAGCTGTTCTCCATGAATTTCTGTTGCTGGTGGTCCCGCACCTTTTCGATGCACGGGACAAACTTGAGATGGAGCGCGTCCGCCAGACGCCGGGCGAAATCGGGCACCAGGTTGGGATGCCGCTGCGAGGGGATGCAGGTCACCCATTTCGGCGCCGGGTCGGGCTGCCACTGCGCGATCATCTCGGCACAGGCCGTGACCAGCTCGTCGGCAAAATGATCGGTTTCGTGCTTGCCCGAAGCGACGAGCTGCCCCCAGCCCGCATCACGCCAGAGGCTTAAGGCCCGGCCTTCGGCGGCTTGCAGTTCTGCGGGGATGTTCGAACCTCCGAACGGGTAATGCGCAAAGATATTGGCTGCGGGCCATTTTTTGCGCGGATCGATCGGTTGGTAACTCCTTTTCAGGAACAGTGCGGCCCGGTTGGCGAGCGCGTCATTGTAACCTTCAGACAACAGCAGGTCCGGGTTGCAGTTTTTACATCGACCGCACGCTTGCGGGTTCGGATCATCGAGGGCCTGGGCGAGAAACTGCATCAGGCAGCCTTGATGGGTCATGTACGCCTGCATCTGTGCCTGCTCTTCGCGGCGGATCGCAATGATCGCATCCACATAATCCTGGTTGACCCTGTAGGTGGCAGCGGCGGCGGTGACATGCCACTTCGACCCGATCTTGGTGACCGGTGAGGGAGATTCGACGGTCAGGAATTTAAGCGTTTTTTCAATCTGCCCCTGGCGCAGGTTCAGTTCCCTCTGCATGGCCGGAATCGATAGCCCATCCGTTTGATCGAGAGCACCGAGAATCGCCGAGACATGATCCTGGGGCGGAAAAGCGCTGCGGATGAAAAAATCGGCGATGTGGTCGTCTTCCTCGCCGCAGAGCAGCACTCCAAAGGCTTCATCAACCGCGCGACCGGCCCGGCCGACCTGCTGGTAATAATGGACAACCGAAGCGGGGCGCTGGAAGTGGATGACGAACCCCAGGTCCGGTTTGTCGAAACCCATCCCCAAGGCGACGGTCGCCACCAGGACTTTGATCTCGTTGTTGAGAAGCTGCTGTTCCATCGCCTCTCTTGCCGAGGTGCCGTCTTCGTTATTGGGGATACCGGCGTGGTAAGCTTTGGCTTTGATCTGGTTGATCTGGAGCAGTTCCGTCAATCGTTCGGCATCGCGTTGGGTCAAAGTGTAGATGATTCCGCTGCCCGGCAGGGTGGGAATCGTTTCCGCCAACCAGGCCATGCGGGCTGCCGGGCTGGGCATATTGATATTCTGCAGTTTGAGACTCTCGCGCGTCAGGGGCCCACGGGAGAGCACGATGTTGTCGCCGAGCTGTGAGATCACATCAGCGACCACTCGGTCATTGGCCGTGGCTGTGGTAGCCACGACCGGGACATTCGGGGGGAGGGCTTGCAGGACGCGGGTAATTCGCCGGTAATCAGGGCGGAAATCATGCCCCCAGTCGGAAATGCAATGGGCCTCATCGACCACGAACAGGCCCACCCTGTTGGCGATATCAGCCAGAACGTCCTGCCGAAAAGCGTCGTTGGCCAGTCTTTCCGGAGAAATCAGCAGGAGATCGACACGATCCTGCTGCAGATCCTCTTTTATCTGATCCCAATCGTCGGTATTGCTGCTGTTGATCGTCCTGGCGGTGATGCCGATCCGTTCGGCGGCTTCAAGCTGGTTGCGCATCAGGGAGAGCAGCGGAGAGATGAGCAATGTCGGTCCGGCCCCCTGGTCGCGAAGCAGCCTGGTGGCGAGAAAGTAGACGACGCTTTTGCCCCATCCGGTTCTCTGCACGACCAGAATCCGCTTGCGTTCTAGCAGCCCTTGAATACTCTGCCACTGGCCGTCCCGAAAGACCGCCTGCGTATTATTTAGGGCTCTCCTTAATAATTCCAATGCTCTTGGTTGCATGTCTGATCCCCCACCTGCGATCAACGGACCCTCACCGGCCCGTCTTGCAGGGCGGTTTTGATGACCGCTTCCAATTCTGACAAACAGGCCTTGAGATCGGCCTCTGAACTCAAGCGTATGACATTAAATGCTTTCAGAACCGCCTCACTCTATCAGAGGTTAACGAGTTCTTGAAGAAAAAAGACCTGTTGGCGGCTTTCATTGGCTCGGCCTGAAAAACATAACAGGCTGAAATGCGTGACCGGAATGGAGCAGGATAGAAGGGCAGGGGGGGGTGAAGATGGTTGGCTGGAAAAAATAGTTGAACAGCAAAAAACCCGCTTGATCAGCGGGTTTTTCAGGATTTATCTGGACTTCTTTCGATTATTAACTGATTGGTGCCGAAGGCGAGACTCGAACTCGCACGTCCTTTCGAACACACGCCCCTCAAGCGTGCGTGTCTACCAATTCCACCACTTCGGCGCGGATGTATTTATACTGATTTAACCAAAAGCTGTCAACCGTTTTGTACCCGATTATTCTTTGGTTGCGGGCGGCGCGGGGGCCGGAGCCGTCGGCAGCGATGACTGTTGAGCCGGGGGGGAGATACTCTCAGGCATGATACTGCTTGATCCCGGTTTGCCGTAGAAATAAGCCAGTGTCAGGCTGGTCAGCATGAAGATAACTGCTGTCATGGTGGTTAAACGGCTCATGAAGCTTTTGCCGGCGGAGGCACCGAACACTGTCTGGCTGGAGCCAGCACCGAACGAAGCACCAATTTCAGCGCCTTTCCCGGCCTGGAGCAGAACAATGACGATGAGCATAAAACAAACAACAACATGCAATCCGATAAGTAGTGTGGTCATGTAGAAATAAACTCCTATTTAACTTGGTCTTTTCAGGGTCGCGCACTTTAACATAAAGGCCATCCCCGAACAAGGTGAAAAACTTATTCGGGCTGTTGGAAATGAATCAATCTCAAAAAATCGGCCGCTTTCATGCTTGCTCCACCGACCAGTGCCCCGTCGATATCAGCGCGTTCCATCAATCCATCGATATTGTCAGGCTTGACACTGCCACCATAGATGATGCGGGTTTGCTCCGAGGTTGACTTGTCAAAAATACCGGCGAGAGTTCCGCGCAGGAAAGAATGTACCTCTTCGGCCTGATCGGCTGACGCGGTTTTACCTGTTCCGATTGCCCAGACCGGCTCGTAGGCAATGACGACCTGTTGCATATCAACCGCCGTGAGACCGGCAAGTCCCTTGCGCACCTGATCGTGAAGAATCTCCATCATCGCGCCGCTATCACGTTGTTCAAGGGTTTCCCCGACACACAAGATCGCCGCAAGCCCTCCGGCGATAACCGCTTTAATTTTTTTGTTGATGAATTCGTCACTCTCGTGGAACAGTTGCCGCCGTTCAGAATGACCGATAATCACATATTTACAACCGACTCCACGGAGCAGGGCGGGTGATACTTCACCGGTGAATGCGCCGCTGGCCTCCGGGTAGCAGTTCTGTGCGGCAACGGCAATTCCCGTACCGCTCGTCGCGTCGGCAACCGCTGCCAAAGCAGTAAAAACGGGGGCAACAATAACGTCAACACGGGTCTGATTCGCAAGCCCCTTTTTGAGTGCTTCGACAAGATCAAGGGCTTCCGGGATGGTATTGTGCAGTTTCCAGTTTCCGGCGATGATCGGTTTACGCATAGTTGTATACTCCTGCTGAACGATTATTTACAGTCTGACAGAGCGGCAATCCCTGGCAGCTGTTTGCCTTCGAGGAACTCAAGTGATGCGCCACCACCGGTGGAGATGTGGGTCATACGGTCACTCAACCCTGCCTGAGTAACCGCGGCAACCGAATCACCTCCACCGACAATTGAAACATTATCAGCTTCTGCCAGCGCTCTGGCTATGGCGAAGGTTCCTTTGGAAAAAGCCGGGAATTCGAAAACCCCCATCGGGCCGTTCCAGATCACCGTCGCGGCGGTGGATAAAACATGGGCATAGCACTCAATGGTCTGCGGTCCGATATCAAGCGCCATCCAGTCGTCGGCAAAATCGCCGTTGGCGCAAATTTTAGATTGAGCGTCGGCGGCGAAACGATCTGCGATAACATGGTCGGTTGGCAACAAAAATTCAACCCCTTTTTCCGCGGCCTGAATCATCAGCCTCTCCGCCAGTTCCAGTCGCTCCGCCTCGACTAACGATGCGCCGACATCAAACCCCTTGGCTTTCAGGAAGGTGTAGGCCATGCCGCCACCGATCAACAGGGTGTCGATTTTGTCGAGCAAGCTTTCAATCACCGGGATTTTATCACTTACCTTGGCACCACCGAGGATTGCAACGAACGGTTTTTTTGCTCCGGACAATGCTTGCCCAAGGTAGTGGATCTCCTTTTCAAGGAGCAGGCCACAGGCCGATTGCGGCAGAAAATGAGTGATCCCTTCGGTTGACGCATGGGCGCGGTGGGCCGTGCCGAACGCATTATTGACATAGACATCAGCCAATGCTGCCAGTTGTTTGGCAAATGCAGGATCATTATCAGTTTCGCCCTTGTGAAAGCGCACGTTTTCGAGCAACAACACATCGCCGACATGCATTGCCGCCACCAATTTTTCGACCTCCGGGCCAATGCAGTCCGGAGCCATGACCACCGGTTTTCCAAGCAAATCAGCCAGTTGCGGTGCAACCCCGCGCAAACTGAATTCTTCCTTCGGGATCCCCTTCGGACGGCCCATGTGTGAGGCCAGGATAACCCGGGCGCCGCGCTCGATAAGCATCTGAATGGTTGGCAGCGTGGCAATAATCCGGGTATTGTCCGTTACCTTGCCCTCGTTATCACGTGGAACGTTAAAGTCAACGCGACAGAAAACCCGTTTACCGGCAACATCCAGGTCGGTGACTTTCAGTTTGTTCAACATGGTACACATTTCTCCACAAAAAATAAAAAGGGCAGGGTACGCTACCCTGCCCCTCAAATGTTTAACAGAATTTATCTCTTGGCAATATATTTCACCAGGTCATACAGCCGGTTCGAGTAGCCCCATTCATTGTCGTACCAGGACAGAATCTTGACCATCTTGCCACCGATAACGTTGGTCGACAAACCATCAACCGTCGAAGATGCCGGATCACCGTTAAAATCGCAGGACACCAGCGGTTTATCAGTGTAGGCAAGGATGCCCTTCAGTGGGCCATTTGCCGCTGCCTTGAGTGCGGCGTTGACCGCTTCGGTCGTTGTTTCTTTTTCTGTTTCGATAACCAGGTCAACCAGCGAAACATTCGGCGTCGGCACGCGCACCGCCATGCCGTCAAGTTTCCCTTTCAATTCCGGCAGGACCAGCGAGACCGCCTTGGCGGCTCCGGTTGAGGTCGGAATCATCGAAACTGCAGCGGCGCGGGCACGGCGCAGGTCGGAGTGGGGCAGATCAAGGATTTGCTGGTCGTTGGTATAGGAGTGAATCGTTGTCATCATGCCTTTAACGATACCGAACTCCTTTAGCAGTACCTTGGCCACAGGGGCTAGACAGTTGGTGGTACACGATGCGTTGGAAATCACCCGATCAGTCGTCGGATTATAATCGGCTTCGTTAACCCCCATGCAGACTGTCAGATCAACATCTTTCCCCGGAGCACTGATAATGACGCGCTGAGCGCCAGTCGCAAGGTGCTTGCCGGCAGAGCTTTTGTCAGTAAAAAATCCGGTTGATTCGATCACCGTTTCAACGCCGAGTTGTTGCCACGGCAGGTTGGCAGGGTCACGTTCCTTAATGACCTTGATCCGCTTGCCGTCAACAACAATGGCATCGCCGTCAGCTGACACCTCAGCCTTGAAAATGCCGTGTACCGAATCGTACTGGAGTAAGTGCGCGAGGGTTTTGGCATCCGTCAAATCGTTAAGAGCGACAACCTCTACCTCAGGATCCTGCCATGACGCCCGGAAGAAGTTGCGACCGATGCGACCGAAGCCGTTAATTGCGACTTTTACTGCCATTTTTAAGCCTCCCTGAACAAGAAATTTGGACGTGAAAAATAATTGTTTAGCAAATTAAAATCAGCGGATGATAGCGAATTGACGACCGCTGGTCAAGACATTTTAGCCCAGCTTCCTCATGTGGTCCCCCCTGGTCCTGGCGCGGTTGAGAACTGATTGTAATATGACTTCTGTTTGCCGTTGACTTGCCGGTATGGTGCTGATATAGTCACCAAAATTTGCAATACCTTCAGCTTTTATCTTTTGTCCCTTTTAAGTCAGTCCCGAGAGATTGACAAAGGTGGCCAGCCGTGAACGTGCCAGACGTAGAACAATTAAAAGAGAAGTCGGATACCTTTTCACCATGGTGTGGAGAGGTATTTTTTTGTCTTGGAAACCATTTCGGAGGTGATTTGCGATGGCTGAACAGGGAACCTTGATTTTGGACAAAGCCGGTGTACGCCGCGCCTTGACCCGGATTGCGCACGAGATTATCGAACGCAACAAGGGGGTGGAGAATGTTGCTTTGGTGGGCATTCGCAGTGGTGGTGACGATCTTGCCAAACTGCTGGCTCGCCAGATTGCCGCGATCGAAAATATCGAGGTGCCGCTCGGAACGATCGACATTACCATGTATCGTGACGATCTCGATTCGCGTGGTAGCAAGCCGATCGGCAAGACAGAAATTCCTTTTTCTCTTGACGATATGAAGATCGTCCTTGTTGATGATGTGCTCTTTACCGGGCGTACCATTCGTGCAGCGATGGATGCCTTGATGGATCTTGGCCGACCGCGCGCGATTCAGCTTTCTGTGCTGATCGATCGGGGCCATCGGGAATTACCGATTCGCCCCGATTTTGTCGGGCGGAACCTGCCGACAGCGATCAATGAAAAGATTGATGTGGTTTTTGATGGGGAACGTAATCCGCTTGAAGTGCGGCTGATCAAATCCTGACGGGAGGTCAATACTCATGGCATTCAACCACAAGCACATTCTCGGTACCGAATATTTGAGCCGCGAGGATATCCAGTTGATTCTGGATACCGCTGAAAGTTTTCGTGAGATCAATACGCGATCAATCAAAAAAGTACCGACCTTGCGCGGTAAAACGATTATCAACGCCTTTTTTGAAAACAGCACACGAACACGTTTGTCCTTTGAAATTGCCGGAAAACGGCTCTCTGCCGACACCGTCAATATCTCTGGTTCGGCATCTTCGGTCACCAAAGGGGAAACCCTCGAAGATACCGCCCGCAATATCGAGGTGATGCATCCGGACATTATCGTGATTCGTCACGGTCATTCCGGTGCGCCGCACTATCTTGCCGAGCGGCTGAATTGCTCTGTAATCAATGCCGGCGACGGTGCCCATGAACACCCCAGTCAGGCCTTGCTTGATATACTGACGATGCGTCAGCACAAGGGTAAAATTGATGGTTTGAAAGTCGCGATCGTTGGCGATATCGCTCACAGTCGCGTGGTGCGTTCAAACCTTTACGCCCTTAATAAAATGGGTGCTGATGTTCACCTTGCCGGTCCCGGAACGATGATGCCGAGCGGGATTGAACGCCTTGGAGCCACTGTCCATTATGACATCCGTGCAGCGGTCAAGGATGCCGATGTGGTGATGATGCTGCGGATTCAGCTGGAACGGCAGGGGATGACGCTGCTACCAACCTTGCGTGAATATGCCCGCTTTTTCGGTTTGAACGATGACGTGCTCAAGCTCGCCAAAGCGGATGCGATTGTCATGCACCCCGGACCGATGAATCGCGGTGTGGAAATTTCTTCCGCAGTCGCCGACGGGCCGCAGAACGTAATCCTCGGGCAGGTAGAAAACGGGGTTGCTGTGCGTATGGCTTTACTTTATCTGGTCAGCGGTGGCGAGCAGGCCGTCGAATAAATCAACATTATTTTCAAATTTCAAAACATACAGTGTGAGGACTACTATGAAAATCCTGATAAAAGGCGGCAGAGTTATCGATCCTTCTCGAAATTTTGACCAGGTTGCGGATCTGCTGATCGAGGACGGCAAAATCGCGGCCATTGAAACAACGATTGACACCAAAGCGGCTGATCAGGTGATTGACGCCACCGGTCAGCTGGTGACTCCGGGGCTGATCGATATTCACGTCCATTTGCGCGATCCGGGACTGGAATACAAAGAGGATATTGTCACCGGCACATTAGCGGCGGTCGCCGGCGGTTTTACCTCGGTGGCGTGTATGCCGAATACCAAGCCGGTGAATGATAATAAAGCGGTGACCCAATACATCATCAACAAGGCGAAAAACGACGGCTATTGCAACGTTTTTCCGATCGGTGCCATCACCAAAGGAATGGCCGGGGAAACCCTCAGCGAGATGGGGGAACTCAAGGAAGCGGGATGTCTGGCGGTCTCTGATGATGGTCGACCGGTCAGTGACGGCGAGGTCATGCGTCGCGCCCTGGAATATTCCCGTCCTTTCGGCATAACGGTTGTTTCCCATACCGAAGATCTGTCGCTGGTCGGGGAGGGGGTCATGAACGACGGTTTTGTGGCCACCGAACTAGGTTTGAAAGGGATTCCCTGGGTTGCTGAAGATACCATGACGGCACGCGACGTGATGCTCGCTGAATTCACCGGTGGACGTCTGCATGTGGCGCACATATCGACCAAAGGTGGAGTCGACATTGTCCGGCAGGCCAAAGCGCGTGGGGTCAACGTGACCTGTGAAGCGACTCCGCACCATTTTACTCTGACCGATGAGGCGGTGCGTGGTTACAACACCGACGCCAAAATGAATCCGCCCCTGCGCAGCGCCGCAGATGTTGCGGCAATTTGCGCCGGACTGGCAGATGGCACCATCGATGCCATCGCGACCGATCACGCTCCGCACCATATCGACGAGAAAAATGTCGAGTTCCGTATCGCCATGAACGGCATCGTCGGGCTGGAAACGGCACTGCCGCTGACGCTGGAGCTGGTCGCCGCAGGGACAATCGATTTGCCGCGTGCGGTTGCGTTGCTCAGTTGCGGTCCGGCTCACGCACTCAACATTCCCCGCGGGACGCTGGAGATAGCTGCTCCGGCGGATGTAACCGTTATCGACCCATCACTAAAGTGGACCGTGGTGCGCGAAGAGCTGAAATCAAAAAGCAGGAACACGCCGTTCACCGGACGTAAAATGAAGGGTGCGGCGACCTGTACCATTGTCGGTGGTAAAATAGTTTTTAGTCGATAATACGTAGAGTTAAACCCTATTATCTTATGTATAACATCAGGAGATTAATTAATGAGAGCAGCACTGGCGCTTGCCGATGGCAAAGTGTTTTTCGGCAAAGCCTTTGGCGCAACGGGTGAGGTTACCGGTGAGGTCGTCTTTAATACCAGCATGACCGGCTATCAGGAGATTCTGACTGATCCGTCGTATACGGGCGAGATCGTCACGATGACCTGTCCGCAGATTGGCAATTGTGGGATCAATCTGGAAGATGTTGAATCTGCCCGGCCTCATCTGTCCGGGTTCGTGATCAAGGAGAACTGCAACTTTCCCAGCAACTGGCGCTCCGAAATGACCCTCGATGCCTATCTTAAAGAGAACAATGTTGTTGGCATTGAGGGGATCGATACCCGCACGCTGGTTCGGCACATCCGCGACAAGGGTGCCCAGATCGGAGTTATCTCAACCCTTGATCTTGATGCGGACAGTCTGGTCGCCAAGGCCCGTCAGGCACCATCGATTGTCGGTCTGGATCTGGTCAGAACGGTGACGTGTGCGCAACCCTATGTCTGGACGGAAGGGGTCTGGACGCTCGGTGAAGGGTATGCTCCGGCACCAGTCACGTCGCGGTTCAAGGTCGTTGCCTACGATTTTGGCATCAAGCGCAACATTTTGCGCAATCTGGCCTCCAGCGGCTGCGCGGTCACCGTTGTGCCGGCGACCATGCCCGCAGCAGAGGTGCTGGCAATGCAACCGGATGGGGTCTTTCTGAGCAATGGCCCAGGGGATCCGGCACCGATCCGTTACGCTCAGGAGACGATTCGCCAGCTGTTGGGCAAGGTGCCGATCTTCGGTATCTGCCTCGGACATCAACTGTTGTCTATCGCGCTTGGGGGAAGTACCTATAAACTCAAGTTCGGCCATCGCGGCGGCAATCAGCCGGTTCTCGATAAAGCGACCGGGCGGGTTGAAATTACCGCGCAGAATCATGGTTTTGCCGTCGATCCGGCAACGCTGGGGAGTGACATTGAGATCAGTCATATCAATCTGAACGACCAGACGGTTGAGGGGATCGCACATAAAAAGTATCCTGCTTTTTCGGTACAGTACCACCCTGAAGCGTCCCCAGGGCCGCATGATGCACATCATCTTTTTGCCCGTTTTACCGATTTGATAAAACAACATCAACGTTCATTGCGTTGACCTTAATCAGAGAAGGAAACCGTATGCCCAAACGCACCGACATTAAAAAAATTCTCATCATCGGTTCCGGCCCGATCATCATCGGTCAAGCTTGTGAATTCGATTACTCTGGCACCCAGGCTTGCAAGGCGCTGCGTAAACTTGGTTATCAGATTGTTTTGGTCAACTCGAACCCGGCGACGATTATGACCGACCCGGGGTTGGCCGATGCGACCTATATTGAGCCGCTCAATGTTTCAAGCCTGACCGAAATTATCGCCAAAGAGCGCCCCGACGCCCTGTTGCCTAATCTGGGGGGGCAGACCGCGCTCAATTTGTCGATAGCGCTGGACGAAGCCGGGGTGCTCGACCAGTTCCAGGTGAAGGTGATCGGGGTGAACCTTGCTGCCATCAAGCGCGGTGAAGATCGGGAAACCTTTAAACAGACGATGGAGCAACTCAAGATCGAGACTGCTCGCAGTGATATTGCCACCAATCTTGATCAGGCGCGTGAAATCGTTGAGCGGACCGGTCTGCCGGTGGTCATTCGTCCGGCCTATACGATGGGCGGCACTGGTGGCGGTTTTGCCTATAATCTTGAAGAGTTTGAAGATATTGCATCTCGCGGTCTTGCGTTGAGCCCGGTCAGCCAGATTTTGATCGAAGAATCGGTGCGCGGCTGGGAAGAGCTGGAGCTGGAGGTGGTGCGCGATGCCAAAAGTCAGAAGATTACCGTCTGTTTTATCGAAAATGTCGATGCCATGGGGGTTCACACCGGTGATTCTTTCTGCACTGCACCGATGCTCACCATCAGCGCAGAATTACAGGCGCGCTTGCAGAATTATGCCTACCGCATCGTCGATGCCATTGAGGTGATCGGCGGTACCAATGTCCAGTTTGCGCATGACCCCCAAAGTGGTCGCGTTGTGGTGATCGAGATCAACCCGCGCACCTCACGCTCGTCGGCGCTGGCATCGAAAGCGACCGGCTTTCCGATTGCACTGGTCTCCGCCATGCTGGCAGCGGGGCTGACCCTTGATGAAATCCCCTACTGGCGGGATGGTACGCTCGATAAGTACACCCCCTCCGGTGACTATGTGGTCGTCAAGTTCGCGCGCTGGGCCTTTGAAAAATTCAAAGGGGTCAAGGATCAGCTCGGCACTCAGATGCGTGCGGTCGGTGAAGTCATGAGCATTGGCAAGAACTATAAAGAAGCCCTGCAAAAAGCGATTCGCTCGCTTGAAAACGGGCGTTACGGGCTTGGTTTTGCTAAAGATTTCAACCGCAAATCTCTTGATGAGCTACTGGAACTGCTGGTCGAACCGAGCAGTGAGCGCCAGTTCATTCTTTATGAGGCGTTGCGCAAAGGGGCGGACATCGGCTTTTTGTCCCAGCGTACCGGTATTAAAGTCTGGTTTTTGCAGCAGATGCTCGAACTGGTCGAACGCGAAGAACAACTCCTGACCTATAGCGGACAACTCCCTCCCGACGCGCTGTTGCGTCAGGCCAAGGAGGATGGATTTGCAGACCGTTATCTGGCACAGATCCTCGGTCTGCCTGAAACGGCGGTGCGCGAGCGGCGACTGGCTCTTGGAATCTGCGAGGCATGGGAAGCGGTGCCGGTCAGCGGGGTCGAAAATGCGGCCTACTATTTCTCGTCATACAACGCACCCGACACCGTGCCGGTCAGCACCCGGAAAAAAATCATGGTATTGGGCGGTGGTCCGAACCGGATCGGGCAGGGGATTGAATTTGATTATTGCTGCGTTCACACCGCCTTCGCCCTGCGTGATGCCGGATATGAAACGATCATGGTCAACTGTAATCCCGAAACTGTCTCCACCGATTATGACACCTCGGACAAGCTTTACTTTGAACCACTGACTGTCGAAGATGTGCTGTCGATCTATCATAAAGAGCAACCCGAAGGGGTGGTTGTGCAATTTGGTGGCCAGACCCCGTTGAATATTGCCGCTGAATTGCAGGCCGCCGGGGTCAAAATTATCGGTACCAGTCCGCAGACGATCGACATGGCAGAAGACCGGGAACAGTTCAATGCGATAATGAACAGACTCAAGATTCCACAGCCCGAGTCGGGAATGGCCAGCACCCTGGATCAGGCACTCGAAATTGCCAGCCGTATCGGTTTCCCGTTGATCGTCCGTCCTTCATATGTGCTTGGAGGCCGGGCAATGGAAATCGTCCATGACGAAAATATGTTGCGCGAATACCTGCAAAAAGCAGTAGATATCGCGCCCGAGCGGCCAATTTTGATCGACCGTTTTCTCGATAATGCACTCGAAGCCGAAGCTGATGCCATCTGTGACGGCGTCGATGCTTTTGTCCCGGCAGTGATGGAACATATCGAAATGGCCGGGGTGCACTCCGGTGATTCCGCTTGCGTGATTCCGTCGGTCAATATCTCCCCCGAGCATATTGCCACCATGACCGCATATACCCAGCGTATCGCGATTGAGATGGGAGTCGTCGGGCTGATGAACATTCAGTACGCGATTCACCGCGATCAGGTTTATATTCTCGAAGCCAACCCCCGCGCCAGCCGTACCGTGCCGCTGGTTTCCAAGGTGTGCGCCATTCCGATGCCGCGACTGGCGGTGCAGGTCATGTTGGGGCAGCCGTTGCGAAAGCTGAATCTGAAGCAACAGCTCGTCCCTTATTTTGGCGTCAAAGAGGCGGTTTTCCCTTTCAATATGTTCCCCGAGGTCGATCCGGTACTCGGTCCCGAGATGCGTTCGACCGGTGAGGTTCTGGGACTGGCCGACAGCTACGGCCTGGCATTCTTCAAGGCTCAGGAAGCAACAGGAACCTTGCTGCCGCTCAAGGGGTGTGTTCTGTTGACTATTGCTGAAGCCGATAAAATGGCCATCCTTGAAGTCTCGCGACTGTTTCATTCGCTTGGTTTCACCTTGCGAGCTACGTCGGGAACCTGCGATTTCCTGCGTGCGCAGGGGTTGGTGGCAGAACCTATCCTGAAAATGCATGAGGGGCGACCGAATATCGGTGATGCTCTGAAAAATGGTGAGATTCAGTTGGTCATCAATACCCCTATCGGCAAACAGAGCTTGCATGACGATTCCTATATCCGCAAAACGGCGATCCGTTACAAGATCCCCTATATCACTACTGCCGCCGCGGCGCATGCCGCTGCGTTGGGGATCGCTGCCAGATTACGCGGCAAGGGCAACATCCGTTCGTTGCAGGAATATCACAGCGATCTGGGTTGAGCTGCCTGTTTGCGAATAAATTGAATTTATTAAGGAAAGATCATGCCCAAACGTACTGACATCAAAAAAATTCTCATCATCGGTGCCGGGCCAATCATCATTGGACAGGCCTGTGAATTCGACTATTCGGGGACTCAGGCCTGCAAAGCGTTGAAAGAAGAAGGCTACGAGGTCATTCTCCTTAACTCGAATCCGGCCACGATCATGACCGATCCCGACTTTGCCGACCGCACCTATATCGAGCCGGTGACTCCGGAGTCGCTGGAGAAGATCATCGCCAAAGAACGCCCCGACGCGATCCTGCCGACGCTGGGCGGTCAAACCGGTCTGAACACCGCCGTGGCGGTTGCCAAGAACGGGGTTCTCGCCCGGTATAATGTCGAGTTGATCGGAGCCAAGCTGCCGGCGATCGAGATGGCCGAGGATCGCACGCTGTTCAAGGCGGCGATGGCCCGTATCGGGGTAGCCGTACCGCGCAGCGGGCTGGCACATAATCGTCAGGAAGCGATTGACATCATCGACCATGTCGGTTTTCCTGTCATCATTCGTCCGTCCTTTACTTTGGGTGGCACCGGTGGCGGCATTGCCTACAATCGTGAAGAATACGAGCAAATTGCCATGGCCGGGATTGAGGCCTCGCCAACCAATGAGGTACTGATCGAGGAATCGATTATCGGCTGGAAGGAATACGAACTCGAAGTGATGCGCGACATGGCTGACAATGTCGTTATTATTTGCTCGATCGAAAATTTCGACGCGATGGGGGTCCATACCGGTGATTCGATTACTGTCGCTCCGGCCCAGACCTTGACCGACAAGGAATATCAGATTCTGCGTGATGCTTCCCTCAAAATCATTCGCGAAATCGGCGTTGAGACCGGTGGTTCGAACATTCAGTTCGGGGTCAATCCCAAAGATGGGCGTCTGGTCGTCATCGAGATGAACCCGCGGGTATCGCGCTCTTCAGCACTGGCGTCGAAAGCGACCGGATTCCCCATCGCCAAAATTGCCGCAAAACTCTCTGTTGGCTACACGCTTGATGAAATCCCGAACGACATCACCCAAGAGACCTTGGCATCGTTTGAACCGACGATTGATTATGTTGTGACCAAGATTCCGCGTTTTACTTTCGAGAAGTTCCCCCAGGCGAATGCGACCCTGACCACCCAAATGAAGTCGGTCGGTGAGGCCATGGCTATCGGACGCACCTTTAAGGAAAGTTTCCAGAAAGCGTTGCGTTCGATGGAAATTGGTTCCTGCGGGTTCGAAAGCCGTTTTCCTGATGCTGCGGAAAAACTCGACCCGGAACAGCAGGCACAGTTGCGTGAAAAATTGAGTGTCCCCAACTGTGAGCGTCTCTGGTATATCGGTGACGCCCTGCGCTTCGGGATGAGTATTGAGGAGATCTATCGGTTTACCGGGATCGACCCCTGGTTTCTTGACAATGTGCGGCAGATTATCGACATGGAAGGGCGGCTGATTGCGGTACGGGATGATGTTTCCAGCGGCAGTGCCGAGATGGTTACGCTGCTGCGCGAAGCAAAAGCGTACGGTTTTTCCGATATGCGCCTGGCTATGTTGTGGGCTACCGACGAAGGCACGGTTCGAAAGCTCCGTCACACCACCGGTGTTCGTCCGGTTTACAAGCGTGTTGACACCTGTGGGGCTGAATTTGCAGCGCACACCCCTTATCTTTATTCGACCTATGAGTCAGAATGCGAGGCAGAGCCGACCGACCGACGCAAAATCATGATTCTCGGCGGCGGCCCGAACCGGATCGGGCAGGGGATAGAATTCGATTATTGCTGCGTTCACGGTGCATTTGCGCTGGCTGAGGACGGTTTTGAGACGATCATGGTGAACTGCAACCCGGAAACGGTCTCGACCGACTACGACACCTCGGATCGTTTGTATTTCGAGCCGTTGACATTTGAGGATGTGCTGGAAATTGTCGCGGTGGAAAAACCGGTTGGAGTGATCGTTCAGTTCGGTGGACAAACCCCGCTGAAACTGGCCGTTGCCCTGGAAAAAGCCGGGGTACCGATCATTGGCACCCCGCCTGATGCGATCGACCGCGCCGAGGACCGTGAACGTTTTCAGGCCCTGTTGCACACACTTGACCTGAAACAGCCGGAGAACGGTATCGCACATTCTACGCTTGAGGCCGAAGCAATAGCGGAGCGGATCGGCTATCCGGTAGTGGTGCGACCTTCCTATGTGCTCGGTGGCCGGGCAATGGAAATCGTTTACAGTAGTGAACGGTTGCGGCACTATATGCAGTTCGCTGTCAAGGCTTCGCCGGAACATCCTGTTTTAATTGATAAATTTCTTGACGCTGCGATTGAAGTCGATGTCGATGCGCTGGCGGATGGCACGGCGGTAGTGATCGGTGGAGTGATGGAACATATTGAAGAGGCGGGGATTCATTCCGGAGACTCAGCATGTTCGCTCCCGCCTTATTCCCTGTCACCCGCGAACCTTGCCGAGATTCGGCGGCAGACCTGTGCCCTGGCACTGGAAATCGGTGTTATCGGTTTGATGAATATTCAGTTTGCGGTTAAGGACGATACCGTTTTTCTGATCGAGGTTAATCCGCGAGCGAGCCGGACAGCACCCTTTGTTTCGAAAGCAACCGGTCGACCGCTGGCAAAGATTGCGGCACGGCTGATGGCTGGCAAGACCCTTGCCGAACTTGGCATCTGCACGGAGATCATCCCTGAACATGTCTCCATCAAGGAATCGGTCTTTCCGTTCGTCAAATTTCCCGGAGTGGACACGCTGCTCGGCCCGGAGATGAAGTCAACCGGTGAAGTGATGGGGATCGATGTCGATTTTGCCAAGGCGTTTGCCAAGGCTCAGCGCGGTGCCGGCGTCAAGTTGCCACTTGCAGGCAAGGTTTTTATCAGCGTCAAGGAGGCCGACAAACCGGGAGTACTCGATCCTGCACGCAAGTTGGTTGCTGCCGGTTTTGAGATCGTCGCCACCAGTGGCACACATAACTATCTGCTCGAACATGGCATTGCGTCACAGCTGATTAACAAGGTGATGGAAGGGCGGCCGCATTGCGTTGATGCACTCAAAAACAATGATATCGATCTGGTTTTCAATACAACCTTCGGTGAACAATCGATCCAGGATTCATACACCATTCGCCGCACAACGCTGATGGCAGACATTGCATATTATACCACCGTCGCCGGTATCCGGGCCGCTGTTGATGCAATCCTTGCGTTGCAGCGAGAAAGTCTTGACGTTAAACCGCTACAAGAGTATTATTAGCATTGTTGACCTTGACTCAGTACGAGCGAAGGTCTGTTTTTTTAACCAAATCACTCTCAACGCTAACTGTCGGGCGGGTTTTCCCCGCCCGCTGATTTTTTTATCAACGAAGGATTGCAGGATTATGTCTGATAATGTGCCGATGACCCTGGAAGGTCATGCTACGCTGCAAGAAGAACTGAAGAATCTGATGAGGTTTGAACGACCCAAAGTGGTCAAGGATATTGAAATTGCTCGCGGTCACGGTGATCTTTCTGAAAATGCCGAATACGATGCGGCCAAAGACCGGCAGGGGATGATTGAAGGGCGGATTCGCGACTTGAGTGACAAGCTGGCGCGTGCCCAAGTGATTGATGTTGCTCAAATTTCATCGGACAAGATCGTGTTTGGTGCCAAGGTGACGATGCTCGATGTCGATACCGAAGTTGAAGTGACATATCAGCTGGTCGGCGAGGATGAAGCGAACCTCAAACTGGGGAAAATTTCTGTCACTTCACCGGTCGGCAGGGCGCTGATCGGCCATCAGGTCGATGACGAGGTGCGTATCAAGGTTCCTTCAGGCACAAAAGTTTACGAAATTATCGATATTGTTTACGAATAATCGTTTTTTGCGTATAATGCTACATCGTCATCTGCAAACGACATGTGGAGAAAACCATGAGTGAAAAAATTACCAAAGACATGACCTTCCAGCAAGTGATGCAGTTGAACCGCGAAACGATCAAGGTGTTGCAGAAGTTCAACCTTGGTTGTGTCGGCTGCATGGGTGCTCAAAATGAATCGCTGGAGCAGGGCGCAACGGCCCATGGCATTGACGTCAATGAACTGCTCGCCGAGCTCAACGCCGTCGTCAAATAGCGATAAAAGGGGAGTAATGCCCCCATCTCCATCTCCTGAACGCAGTCATGAGCTTCTTTCAGCCCCTCTTGACCGGATCCGTGGTGTCGGGCCGCGTGTGCTTGATAAATTCGCCACCCTCGGTCTCAAGACAGTAGGCGATGCCCTCTACCATCTGCCGTTGCGTTATGAAGACCGACGGCAGGTGCGTAAGATTGCCCAGTTGCGTGATGGTCGCCAGGAAATCTTCAGCGGCGAAATTATCTCCTCTGCCGAAACCCTGACCAGCAAATCCCGTCGTCGTATCTATGAAGTCGTGGTCAGCGACACGAGTGGCTACATCTCTCTTAAGTGGTTCCATTACCGCAAAGCCTGGTTTGAAAAACAATATGCCGTCGGCCGCCGGGCGGTTTTTATCGGCGACGTCAAACGCTTCGGCGCACTCCGGGAAGTACATCACCCCGACGTCGAATTCCTGACTCACGACCAGGATCCCCTCACCTTATCGACTGTCGATCCCCTCAATTACGGGCGCATTGTTCCGATTTATCCGCTGACAGAAGGGCTGCACCAGAAAACCGCACGTAAGATCTGGTATGAACTGGTGAACCGTTTTTCAGCGTTTGCCGTCTCGGTTCAACCCCCTGAAATTATCCGGCGACGGCGGCTGATGCCCCTCGCCGAAGCATTGGCGTGTGCCCATAACCCTGTTCCTGCACAGAATGAAAAGCTGGAGACATATCTCGCCGAGGCGCATCGTTCTCTGGTTTATGATGAATTTTTTTATCTTGAGCTGGGGCTGGCGCTGAGAAGGAGAGGGGTGGTTCTCGAAAAGGGGATTCCGTTTGCCGTCAATCATGTGTTCACCAAACCCCTTGCGGCCCTACTGCCATTTCGCCTGACCGACGCCCAACGTCGGGTTCTCGGTGAAATTAAACGCGACATGATGCAACCGCATCCAATGAATCGACTGGTGCAGGGGGATGTCGGCAGTGGCAAGACGATCGTTGCGCTGATGGCGGCGTTGATCGCGATTGAAAACGAAACCCAGGTGGCCGTTGTTGCACCGACTGAAATCCTCGCGGAGCAGCATTATTTGAATTATCGCGGCTGGTTCAAGGAGCTGGGGCTGGAAATTGCGTTCCTGTCAGGATCGACAAGCAGGAAGAACCGGAGTGAACTGTTGTCACGACTGGCTGCCGGTGAAATCGATCTTCTTGTCGGGACCCACGCTGTTTTGCAGGAGGACGTGATCTTCAAACGACTGGGGTTGGGGGTGGTCGATGAACAACATCGCTTTGGAGTCAAACAACGCAATCAACTGCGCAAGAAGGGGGCAACGGCCCAATGCCCACAACTTAATCCTGACATTCTGGTGATGACCGCGACGCCGATTCCGCGCACCCTGGCATTGACTCTCTATGGGGATCTGGCGCTTTCGGTGATCGACGAAATGCCCCCTGGACGGACGCCTGTGAAGACTCGGGTACTCTTTGATTCAGCCCGTGACCAGGCACATCAGATCATTTCGCGTGCGCTGCAAGCCGGGCGTCAGGCGTACGTGGTGTACCCGTTGGTAGAGGAATCGGAAAATAGCGATCTGTTGGCGGCGACCGATGGTGCTGCTACGTTACAACAAATTTTTCCTGACTATCGCACAGGCCTGTTGCATGGACGCATGAAAGCCGATGAAAAGGAAGAAATCATGCGCGAATTCAAGGCGCGCACGATCGATATAATGGTTTCAACCACGGTCATCGAAGTCGGCATTGATGTGCCGAATGCGACGGTAATGGTCGTCGAACATGCCGAGCGTTTTGGTTTGGCTCAACTGCATCAGCTGCGGGGACGCATTGGCCGTGGCGAAGGCGGTGGCACCTGTGTGCTGATTCGCTCGGCGCAGTGCAGTGCAGAGGGCCAACAGCGTCTGGCAGTGATGGTGGCAACGACCGACGGTTTTAAGATCGCCGAGGAGGATCTTGCGATTCGCGGTCCCGGAGAATTCCTTGGCACGCGTCAATCGGGGATCCCTGACTTTCGGGTTGCGAATCTTCTTACCGATGGTCGGGTGCTTGAAGAAGCTCGCCAGGATGCTTTCGCCTTGGCGGAAGACCCGGAGTTTTTCAGTTCAGACCGCTTTCGCGATTTGCGGGTGGTTCTGATGCAACGCTGGGGGACGCGTCTGGAATTGGCAAGTGTTGGATGATCCTCTGTTGATGGTTTTTTATAATTTTCAAAGTTTACATAATACATCTTATGCGACGTAACGTTAAATCCTGCAACCCGGCGGGTGCTGCTATTTTATCCGGCTGATCGCGTCTTGTCTGTGCCCTGCTCAAAAAAACGGCCTCAACCAAAGTCAAGACCGTTTTTATTTGCTATGGTCGGGGCGAGAGGATTCGAACCTCCGACCACTTGACCCCCAGTCAAGTGCGCTACCAGGCTGCGCTACGCCCCGTTAATTCAACGTTCGGGATTATGCTGTAACATGTCGTTTAAGTCAAGAAGAAACAGGTGCTTATCTATATCTTGCGGCGGTCGATGACGCGCTGTGCCTTCCCCTCATGGCGTGGCATGGACGACGGTTCTACCAGCTTGACCTTGGCGCTTAAGCCGAGTGCCGAGGCGAGCTGTTTTTCCACCTGGGTCACAAACGCGCGCTGCCTTTTCATTTCATCGAAGAAGATTTTCTCGTTGACCTCGACCTGAACTTCAAGCGTATCCATATTGTTGATCCGCTCAACGATCAGCTGATAATGTGGTTCGATCCCTTCTGCCTGAAAAAGCACTTCCTCAATCTGGGTCGGAAAAACGTTGACGCCTTTGATGATCAGCATGTCGTCGGAACGCCCCATGGTCTTCGTCATTCTCGCTGTCGTCCGTCCACAAGGACATGGAGAATAATCGAGACGGGTAATATCACGGGTGCGATAACGGATGATTGGCAGGGCTTCTTTAGTGATGTTGGTCAACACCAGTTCTCCGGTTTCCCCCGCAGGCAATACCACTCCGGTTTCAGGATCGATGATTTCGGCAATAAAATGATCTTCTGAAATATGCATGCCGTTGCGGTAAAGGCAATCTCCCGAGATTCCTGGCCCCATGATCTCCGACATGCCGTAATTATCGGTCGCGATAATGTCGAGCCGGGTTTCCAGCTCCCGGCGCATCTCTTCACTCCACGGTTCTGCCCCAAACAGGCCGACACGCAGGTCGAGCTCTTTGGGGTCGATCCCCAGAGTTTCCATCCGGTCAACCATGGTCAGCGCATAGGAAGGCGTACATACCAGCGCCGACGATTTATAGTCCTGCATGATCATCAGCTGTTTGTCGGTATTGCCACTCGACATCGGAATGACCGAGGCACCAATCCGTTCAGCACCATAGTGCAGCCCAAAAGCACCGGTGAAAAGTCCGTAGCCGAAGGCAATGTGCACGATATCATCTTCAACCACCCCGGCGGCGGTCATAAAACGCGCTACCAGCTCCGTCCAGGTATTCAGGTCATTGCGCGAATAGCCAACCACGGTCGGTTTGCCGGTGGTGCCCGAGGAAGAATGAATCCGGACGACATCGCGCATTGGTACCGCGAACATGCCGTAGGGATAGTTCACACGCAAATCTTCTTTGGTGGTAAATGGCAGGATTGACAAGTCATCCAATGTCCGCACATCTTCCGGAGTGATCTTCGCTTCCTGGAATTTCTTCTGATAGCACGGCACCTTGTGATAAGCGCGGTGCAGCGTCGTTTGCAGTCGCTCAAACTGCAACTTGCGCAGTCCCTCGCGCTCCATGCACTCATGCACGGGATCCCATATCCGGTTATCGAGCCCGTAGGTATGTGCTTTGGTCAATGGCATATCGATCACGCCTTACAGCGTATAGATGCGCTCGCCCTTGAGGACGACGACATCATGTTCGGTCAGAACCTTGATCGCGGCTTCAACCTGATCAAAACGGAAGATAATGATCGCATTGCTGTTGCTGCGCTCAACATAGGCGTACATATATTCGACATTGATTTTATTGGCATCGAGAATTTCAAGAATCCCGCAGAGTCCCTTGGGACGGTCGGGAACTTCGACGGCAACGACCTCTGTCTTGTTGACGGTGAAACCGTGCTCTTTGAGGACCATCTTGGCTTTGTCGGTCTGATCGACGATCAGGCGCAGAATGCCGAAATCGGAGGTGTCAGCGAGGGACAGTGCGCGGATATTAATGCCAGAGTCGCCCAGCACCCGGGACACTTCGGCGAGGCGTCCCGATTTGTTCTCGATAAAGATAGAAATCTGTTCAACTTTCATCAGCTGCTCCTTATCCATATTATTTATCGAGTCGCTTATCGATGACGCGCTGCGCTTTTCCTTCACTGCGGGCAATCGACTTCGGCTCCACCAGGCGGACCTTGCAGGTCACTCCGAGTAAATCTTTGATATCCTTGGTAATGTGATGACTGAGATTTTGCAAAACCTTGATTTCGTCGGAAAATGTTTGTTCATTGACCTCAACCTGCACTTCAAGAGTATCCAGGTTATCCGCCCGATCAACGATCAGCTGGTAGTGTGGTTCAATCCCTTCGATCGAAAAAAGAACACTTTCAATTTGTGATGGAAAGACATTGACCCCGCGGATAATCAGCATGTCATCACTTCGACCACTCATGCGTTCGAGGCGCACATGAGTGCGACCACAGGTGCAGGGCTCGACGATCAAGCGCGTAATATCCCGGGTGCGGTAGCGGATCAGCGGGATCCCCTCTTTGGTGATGGTAGTAATGACCAATTCCCCCTTTTCCCCGGCCGGAACGCGTTCACCTGTTTCCGGATTGATGATTTCGGGGATGAAATGGTCTTCCCAGATATGCAGACCGTGCTGTTCCTCAACGCACTCAATGGCGACGCCTGGTCCAAGAATTTCGGACAGACCGTAGATATCGATCGCTTTAATCCCGAGCTTTTCTTCAATCTCGCTACGCATCTGCTCACTCCATGGTTCAGCACCATGGATGCCAATACGCAGCGGAAGCTTGCGAATATCAATCCCCTCTTCCAGCGCCGCCTCGGCTAGATAGAGCGCGTAAGACGGTGTACAGGTCAATACGGTTGAACCGAAGTCTTTCATGATCATGATCTGCTTTTTGGTATTGCCTCCCGACATCGGAATGACTGAAGCGCCGAGCCGTTCTGCACCGTAATGGGCACCTAGCCCACCGGTAAAAAGACCGTAGCCGTAAGCATTATGGATCACATCGCCACGATGGGAACCGGCGGCGGCAAAGGCTCGGGCCATCAGCTCTGCCCAGATATCGATATCACGTCTGGTGTAACCGACAACGGTCGGCTTGCCGGTCGTCCCGGAAGAAGCATGGATGCGAACGATTTCATCAAGCGGAACGGCAAACATCCCGTAGGGATAGTTGTCACGCAAATCCTGCTTGAGTGTGAACGGCAAACGCCGCAAATCGTCGAGGGACTTGATCTGCGCCGTTTCAACCTTGGCCGCGCTGAATTTCTCCCGATAAAGCGGGACGGCGACACTGACCCGGTCGAGGGTCTGTTTTAACCGTTTCAGTTGCAGTGAGGCAATGGCTTCCCGTGGTAAAGTTTCAAAATCGTCATTCCAGATCATGATCCATTCCCCTGGAGATAAATGTTAAAAATCAAGTAGTTAAAATCCAACAGTTAAGCCTGTTTCAAAGGCTTTAAGATTAACTACGCAAAACTTCTCCGGCACCAGTTTCTTGATGGCCTGCCGCCACAGATCCAAATCGATATCGAGAAGCGTGGCCAGCGTACCGAGCAAGACGGTATTAACCGTACGGTCATTACCAGCCTGAATCGCCAGTTGCAAACCGTTGACTATCCGGCTCTGCGGTACCTGTGCACTAATTTTTTCAGCCAGTCCGGCCGGATAACGCTCTTTACCGGTCGCCACCGGCAGCGGCATGATTTTCAGATCGTTGGCCAGCACCTTCCCGTTTGCCCCGAGCAAAGGGAGATAACGGTATGTTTCAAGCAGCTCGAAACCGAAGAGAATATCGGCCTCCCCTTCCGGAATGATCGCCGAATGAACTTTGCGCCCGAAACGGACATGCGAAACCACGCTCCCGCCACGCTGCGCCATCCCGTGCACTTCGGCCTTTTTAACATCATAACCGGCGAGCATCAGGACCTCGGTAAGAATTTCACTGGCCAGCAAAGTCCCCTGCCCGCCGACTCCGACAAGTAGAATATTGGTCACCTTATCATTCATCGTCAACAACTCCAAATGCATCAAATTTACAGAGTTCCATACAGACTTTGCACCCGACGCAAAGCAGTTCATTGACCTGCGCCTGCCCTTTCGTGCCGGCCTCCGGGTTCCACTCAATAGCTGGACAGCCGATTTTCAAGCACGCCCGGCAGGCGGTACATTTGTCGCTGTCGACAAAAAGGGGCGGTTTTGATTCCAGATTATCGCGTTTAACCAGCATGCAGGGGCGGCGCGTAATGATGACTGAAACCTCCGGACGGTGCATTTCAGCCTGAATCACATCTTTGGTCTGTTCCAGATGATAAGGATCGATGACCTGAATGTGCTTGACCCCGACTGCCGCGCAAAGTGCCTCAATATTTACCTGATAGGTTCCGTCCCCCGCCAGATTAAATCCGGACCCCGGGTTGTCCTGACGTCCGGTCATGGCGGTGATACTGTTGTCAAGGATAATGACCGTCGCGGTTGAACGATTATAAACCATGTCCATCAATCCGTTGATACCGGTGTGCAGAAAAGTTGAATCACCGATCACGGCCACAACTTTGGCGCGATCCTCTTCAGTGAGAACCTTGCTGATCCCGGTCGCCATGCCGATACTGGCACCCATGCAGACACAGGTATCCATCGCCGAAAGAGGTGGCATGAACCCGAGGGTATAACAACCGATATCGCCTGTCACATACGCCTTGAGGCGGTTGAGTGCGTAGAAAACACCACGGTGAGGGCAGCCGGGACACATATTCGGGGGACGATTCGGTAACGGCTCGTCAACGCTGTGCGCCAACGGCGCATGCTCACCGGTCAGGGCGTCATGCACGCGACCGGGGGTCAATTCACCACACAGCGGAAAGATGTCTTTGCCCTGCACGTTGATCCCCATGGCACGCACCTGTTCCTCAATAAATGGATCAAGTTCCTCCAGAACATAAAGCGTCTCATAGTTGGCGGCAAACGCGCGAATCGCCGCTTTGGGGAGCGGATAAACCATGCCGAGTTTGAGAATATCGGCGTCCGGCATCACTTCGCGAGCGTATTGATAGGAAATCCCCGCAGTGATTACGCCGATTTTTCCGCCGTATTCCTCCACCCGTGTCCACGGCTGCCGGGATGACCACTCTTCAAGATCTGTGATGCGTTTTTCAACGGTGTGATGGAGTGGACGGGCATTACCGGGGAGCATCACCAGTTTTGCGGGATTTCGACTCAGACTTGGTTCTGGCAGCCCCGTTAGCGGTTCGCCGAGCGTAACCACAGACTTGGAGTGTGAAATCCGGGTGGTGGTACGCAACATCACGGGCGTGTCGAACTGTTCACTGACCGCAAAAGCCAAACGCGTAAATTCCAGGGCTTCCTGGCTGTCCGCCGGTTCAAACATCGGAACCTTGGCAAATTTGGCATAATTACGATTGTCCTGCTCATTTTGCGATGAGTGCAACTCAGGGTCATCTGCCGTGACCAGTACCAGTCCGCCACGCACCCCGGTATAGGACAAGGTAAAAAGCGGGTCCGCAGCAACGTTGACCCCGACATGTTTCATTGTCACCAAGGTGCGCACGCCACCAAACGAGGCACCAATCCCGACCTCAAGGGCAACCTTTTCGTTGGGTGACCATGAGGCATCAATGCCCTGATAAGAAACAAGGTTTTCCAGGATTTCGGTACTGGGAGTACCAGGATAAGCCGCCGCAACCTTGACACCAGCCTCAAACGCGCCGCGGGCTATCGCTTCATTTCCAGATAAGACGGTCTTTTTCATGGGGTCCTTTAATCAAAAGATATGACGGGCAGTTATAGCCGGGGATTGCTGAATATAGTCAAACAGTAGACCCTTGTCAATCTTCGGAGCGAGCCGGTGATCGATCGGCCATGCTGAGCAATAATCCTTCGAGCAGGCCAAAATCGGCGACGGTCATCTCTGTTTTGGCAAAGGCATGAAAAACTGCCTGTAAAATCTCGATGCCAACAGGCAGGATGTCCCCCCTGCCCGTCTCTACACCGGGAAGATTTTCGCGCTCGACTACAGACAGTAAAGATAATTGTTCGTAAAAGTCGTTGAGTTGATTAATGCTGAAACGGAAATTATTGACACGTTTCCAGTCGTATTCAGTCATCTTCATCAGTGCCGCCGCGACTGTGGTGATCGTCCCGGCGGTGCCGATCAAGGTGACGTCGTCGCCCCCCTTTAGATCGGCAAAGTCAGTGGCAAGCTCTTCAGCAAAGAGTGCTTGACGATGACGTCGCTCGGCATCGTCAATAATTTCGTACAGACCGACCGCGCCGATCGGATAACTTTTTGCCAGCATAACCGTCTTTGCGTGACAATAGATAAGTTCCGTACTGCCGCCGCCGATATCGATGATCAGACTGTGTTTTGGCGTGGGCTGAATAACCGAGAGTGCGCCGGATGCGCTGAGTTGTGCCTCATTAATTCCGGAAACAATGTCAATATCCAGTCCGCAACGCCGAGAGACGGAAGAAACAAACTGCGCCCCGTTGACTGCGCTCCGGACGGCTTCTGTTGCAACCGCACGCAGCGTCGTGCAACCAGACATTTCCACTGCTTGAGCAAAGGTCATCAAAACGGCAAGGGTTCGTTCCATCGATGCCCGGTCAAGCCCCTGGTGGGGGGTGCGACAACCACCCAGTCGGGTTATGGCACGCTCATAGCGCAAGGGAATAACGTGCCCGTCCTCGATCTTGCCAATCAGCAGACGGACCGTGTTGGTGCCGATATCAATCGCTGCATACACGATTATTTTTTCCCGACCACGGCCTCGGCAACGTTAAAGGTGTGGTCGCCAATCTTTTCAAAATTATGGAGCATGTCGATAAAGATTAATCCGGGTACGACCGAGCATTCACCGGTGTTCAGGCGGGTGATGTGATTATTCCGCAAACTTTCTTCTAATTGATCAACGCGTTCTTCAAGTAAATGGGCCTGCGGCAGGATTGTGCGGTCACCCTGCTCCAGCCCCTCAATGACAAAGACAAGGAAATCGCGAGTGGCCTCGACAATTTCCTCCAGTTCTTCCATTGCAACCGCGGAAAATTTAATTTTCTGTTCAGCCAGACGCTGGGTGAGCCGCCAGAGATTTTCACAGTGGTCTCCGACACGTTCCAGATCGTTAATCATATGCATTAACGAGGCGCTGGAAGTCGATATCTCCTGACTGATTGACTTCTGTGATAAGGCGACAAGAAAATTGGTAATCTCGTGTTGCAGCAGGTCGACAACATCTTCCTGTTTTTCGAGAGCGACAACCGCCTTTAAATTCTGAGTCCGCACGACATCCATCGTTTCGTCGAACATTTCCAGAGCAATTCTGGCCATGCGCTTCGTTTCCGAGCGTGCCTGAGCGATTGCGATCGGCGGCGTATTGAGAACCCGGTTGTCAATATATTTGAGGTGAAACTCGGTCACTTCATCTTTACCGCGAAGTGTCAGCGTGGTGATTTTGGCCAGAACTCCGACCAGGGGGAGAAAAATCAACACATTGATAATATTGAACAATGTATGAGCGTTGGCAATGTGCCGGGCAATATACGGTTTGTCCCCGATCGCGAAGCCAAGGCTCTCTGCCTGCTGCGCAGACAGTATCTGCAAATCCGGCTCTCCGGGGGTAATCGATTTGATAAACGCCATAAAATACGGGAACAGCAGCAACATATAAGCAACGCCGAAGACGTTGAATAAAAAGTGGGCAAATGCAGTTCGGCGCGCCGCGACATTGGTCCCGATGGCAGCCAGGTTGGCGGTAATTGTGGTGCCGATATTTTCTCCGAGAATCAATGCAACGCTGGCCTCAAACGTCAGTAATCCGCTCGTTGCCAGGGCCAGGGTAATGCCGATCGTTGCTGAGCTGCTCTGCACGAGAATCGTTAAAATGGCCCCGATCAGAACCCCGAGCAAATGATTATTGCCGACCATAATAAAAAACTGTCGAAACTCATCGCTGGCCTTGATCGGATCAAAGGCCTGTTTCATGGTCGCCAGACCAAAAAAGAGGATGCCGAAACCGAGCAGAATTTCTCCAGTGTAAACCCATTTGCGGTTTCCAGAAAAAAGTTTCAGCCCCGCACCAAGGCCGATGGCGGGAAGTGCATATTTGGTGATATTGAAAGCAATCAACTGTGCAGTGACTGTCGTGCCAACGTTGGCACCGAGGACTACGCCGATCGCTTGAACCAACGACATCAGGCCGGCGTTGACAAAGCCGACGACCATTACGGTTGTCGCGCTTGACGACTGGATGATGGCGGTTACAGACAGGCCGACCAGTGCTCCGACAAGGCGATTATTGGTCAATGCGGCGAGAATTCTCCGCATCCGTTCGCCAGCAATTTTCTGCAGCCCCTCCGACATGATCTTCATGCCGAAAAGAAAAAGCCCCAAGCCACCCATCAGACCGAAAATAAGCTTTTGATTCATTAAAACTTGAAGCACTTAATCCCCCCTTCAAACAAGGAGATGAACAAAAAATTGTGCAGTTGTAAGAAGGCGGAATATAACTCGGGAAGGGCTATTTTTCAACGGAAAACAGGAGTTTGAACTCGGTTGACGTGGTGCTGCCTATGGTCGGTTGCAGGCGTAATTCGAGGAAATTGAAGGTAGAGAAATCAGCAAGAAAAAATATTTCGCCACTGACTTCCATCCCGGTTTTGACTTTACCAAAAGGAAAAGACGCCGCAATAAGTTCTTCGGGGTAGTATTCGACATAAAATGGCAAGGAACTTTCAAACTGATTGATGTTGGCACCACGTTCACGATCTTCAAGATAGTAGTAGCCGACGTAAGGTGAGGGAATTAAGTAAAATGTGTCTTTTTTGAGGATCGTCGTCAAATCTTCAACGGTTGCCGGGCGCAGCTGTTTTTTCCCATCAGCGATAAGAACAACCGAGTCACGGGAAAAATCGACCTCGTCAGCAGAATTATTGGTAAAATTGACTGAAAATGAGGCGATATTAACGGAAGGCTGTGCTGTCGGTACCGCATACGGGTTGGCTTTGGCCTGCACTGAAATTCCATTGATCACTTCAGTCGCCGTGTTTGTTTTAAGATCAATCATCGCGGTCTGTGTTGCAACGGGCTTGATTTTAACTCCGGCACAACCTGCTGACAGAACAACGGCAACCAGCAACACGATCAATCGACCCATCATCTTCCACCTCATGTTAATTCATTTCCGAAAATGCGACTTTAAATCTGTTGCGAAAGTCACCGTCTGTTTCGCGCAACTGCGCACAAAATATTTTAACAATGTTACGCAACAGCTTCAGCGCCACCGCCGGGTTATTCTGACAAAACGCATCAAAAGAAGATTTTTTTATGCTTAAAATTGTTGCTGACTCGGCAACACGGGCGGTTGCCGCACGGGGCGTATTGTCGAACAGGGCCATCTCACCAAACAGTTCACCGGCACCAAGCACGGCGAGGGTTTTCTCTTCCCCTTCCGCCAACATCTTGAAAACCGCGACCGTTCCGCGCGTGATTAAATAAAGCGATTCTGCGGCCATATTTTCAACAAAAACCGTCTTCCCCTCCCCCATTTGATGCTCTGTGAAGAGCAACTGGAGGGTTTCAAGTTCTCTGTCATCAAGACCATCGAACAGTTTACAGGATCTGATATTTTGAAAAGAGATCGACATATTTATTCCACTGCAAGTGAATCAATTGTTTCTAAAACCGCGGAACCATCAATGTCGATCAGTTTATCATAGATTGCAATTTCGACACGATCAGCAATGGATATTTCTGTATTACCATATTTATTTATACCGAATCCGGTAATATAGACGTTGTTGATGCCGTTTGAAGCCAGATAGTTGCGCACCGCTTTGGCACGCAACATTGACGCTTGCATCGTCTCTTTTTCATCTTTACCTGGGGAGCAAAATCCCTCGGCACGAATAATTTTGCTTGCTTCGTACTTGGCCAGTTTATTCAGTGTTGCGCTAGCCTGCTGTTTACCCTTTTCATTCAGTCTGACCGATGTGTGGGGAGGAAACTGAATGATGCCCAGCACCTCCCTGCTCTCAAGCACAAGCAAGGCCTCGGCGGGGATACCTTCAGCTACGACCGGAAGACTGCCACACAGACAGAGACATAAAATAAAAAAAACACTTCTCATGGACATCGTCATCGTTCCGAAAGATTAAGGTTAATTTGGTATGAGGACCAGGATCTCGACCCGACGATTAGCCACACGCCCCTCTTTGGTCAGATTGTCACCAATCGGGGTGCTTTCGCCAAAACCTTTGATGAATATGCGCTCGGATTCAATTCCATGGCTGACAGCCAGTCTGGTAGCAGCGCTGATTGCGCGTTGCAACGATAAATCCTGATTGTATTGTTCCGAACCGACAGAATCCGTGTGTCCATCAATCCGCAGAAAAAACCATTTATTGTCTTTTCTCAACTGCTCCGCAACCTGATCCAGTGCCGCGATAGTTTCCGGACTCAAGGTCGATTGATCGAACCCGAACCCCAAGCCTGGCAGTCTGAATTTACGGTAAACTTTCGCGGAAATCGATTTCCCGGTGAAAAAATTCACATTTGGGCGCGCTACCACCGGTTGCACCGGTGCCGGGGCTGATCCCACCGGAGCGACGGAGAGCGCTTTTAATGTCTGGGCGCCGGCGATGGTGAGGCGATCAGAAGGCGTCAGGATAATCTCTTCTCCAGCAACAACGGGCACCTCCAGTTTGGTTACCGGCGCAAGGGGCGCTGTCTGCAACCCTTGTACGGCACCCCGTAACGGCTTCAGCATCCGCACCTTGATGATTTTCTTGACCTCTTTCTTCTCCTCAGCGGTGTCGGCAGAGAATGCCGGCCGTGGCAACTCCCGTTGATAAGTTCCGATTCCCTGGCATGAAGAAAAACCGAAAATAAATTTCCACTCATCCGTTGCGTCGTTCAACCCGGAAATCATGCCAAGATTGAGCGTCAGGTGCGGTGAAAGGTGGTACTGAACGGCAAACGTCGCTTCACTCGGCCCATCCACACCGGCGTTGTAACTTGTCCAGTCGCGATGTGTTTGCGCTGCGTATTCAGCGACCAGGCGTAACCGTTCAGTCGGCAGAAACTCGACAGCGCCACCATAAAGTGTTTGATCAGCAATGCCACCACCGATGGGATCCTCATTGGCACTGTATCCCCCGTTTAAGTGAAAACCGAAACGCCCCAGCTTATAGCTGGCGACCAGCCGCGTGACAGTATCGGTCAAACCGTCGGTATTGATATTATCTGATACCCAGCGACGCATTTCCCCCTCAAGCGCCAGCTTCAAGCGGGCGGAACGTTTTCCCCAAAAACGTAATTTCATGCCGACATTGGCAAAGCCGCGGGGATTGTCGTTCTCATCGCCATTCAGGGTGATATTGGGAAAAGAGCCGTAGGCCTCAAGAAATGTGCCCAGACCGATAGTTATGGTCACCGGGACGATTGTCCCGGTGCTGTCGCTGACACTCCAGACGCCGACACAGATATTACCGGCATTGAGCGTTTCGGCAGAGGGTTGGGTAATAATACCGGTGGAACCAGACAGCGCTGGAATTGCAAAGGCGGTACGTGACAAGAAAAACACGCACAAGGAAATGATCAAACAGATTTTAAATTTGTGAAACAGGCAGAACATATCAATAAAGTCTCTGTGGGCAGCGGAAAATAAATGCAGGGCAAGTTATCACTTGCGTGAGCTAAAATCAAGCAGGCTCAATCACCCTGAGACATTTAACAGCGGGGGCGAACCTGTAGGAACCTTTTATCAATTTACGTGCCAAAATGGTCACCTCTGCGGCGGCGGATAGTGCAAAAAATGCATTATGCCCAAGGGATAACGCATCGGCGACCGGTCAGGTATGATTTGAATCAAAGCGAGGGGTGCTACATACGTCTCAAGCGGAAGGGAAAAGTGTTGATTTGCACACTGCAAGACGGTGAATCAGCGTGACGGGAAGATGTGATGCCATCGGCAAAAAAGCCCGGAAACCATACGTTAACCGGGTAAATGGCGATCAACAGGGGTCAGCTGTTGTTGACACGCTCACGTAATTCTTTGCCAACCTTGAAAAAAGGCAGTCTTTTCGGGTTGACCTTGATCACTTCCCCGGTTTTAGGGTTCCGGCCCATATATGCCTTGTACTCCTTGATCATGAAACTGCCAAACCCACGAATTTCGATCCGATCACCATGCGCCAGGGTGTCCGACATTGAGTCAAAGATGACATTGACAATTTCTTCCGACTTTTTGTACGTCAGATCACGTTGATTTGCCAGCTTTTCGACCAGTTCCGACTTGTTCATTAACAACCTCCGCAGCAAAGAACCTGGGGGTATAAATCCATTCAGACCACGATGTTAATATACCTGTCAATCCCCGGCTGTCAACCACATCGTTGCAAAATCAGTGCGATCAGATAACGGTAAAAGGCGATAACGTCCAAATCACTCTGGCTTCATCGTCCCCGATATTGTCCCAACGATGGGGCAGATGCGATTTAAAGCAGATACTATCGCCGGAGTTGAGAACATGCGTCTCGCCAGCGATGGTTATGCGCAGTCGTCCCTCAATCAGATACAGCAGCTCATCTCCCGGATGGTACATGTTGCGCCTGCCACTGGTCCCCCCCTTGGCTACAGTGCAGTAAAATGACATGAATTGAGGATCACGAAGTCCGGAAGTGAACGATTCAGTCACCATGTTACTGTCATCATCGTAGACAGTCTTGTCGCGTTTTCCCGGTGCGGTAAGCACGATCTCGTGGGTGGTGGTGACTTCCTCAACAAAATAGTTGATGCTTTTGCCGAAGACGATGGCCAGTTTCATCAAGATTTCGACCGAAGGGATGGTCAGCCCCCGTTCAACCCGGGAAATCATATTCGATGAAACGAGTGAACGCTCCGCAAGCTCCTGGATGGTCATATCGTTTTTGAGGCGAATCGCTTTCAGCTTCTTGCCAACAATTTTTTTTATCTTCATGAAATAGCTCCGCAATCGCTATTGAGAGATATAGGGGGCAGGTGAAACAACCCACAAGACGATGGTTTTGTCACTATGGAGATTCTTCCAGCGATGTGCTTGAGAGGCTTTAAAAACGATCGAGTCCCCCTTGTGAAGAACAAACCGTTCCTGTTCAATGACGAACTCCATCCCGCCTTCGATAACCAGGGCAAACTCTTCCCCGGTGTGGACCATTCCCCCCTCTCCGCTGTCGCACCCGATTTCCAGGGTATCGTAAAAGACCGAAAAGCTCGGGTCGCGAATCCCCTGTGTCAGGCTGGTAATCTGGTGTTTGTCCTCAAAAAAGAAAACCGGTTCGCCCTGGTCACGCCGGGTGACAATAACGGTCGAGCATTTTTCTGCCTCTTCAACAAAATAATTAACGCTCATGCCGAACGCATTGGCCAGCTTCATCAGAATTTCAACTGAAGGAATTGTCAAACCCCGTTCGATTCGCGAAATCATATTCGATGAAACAGATGATTTTTCGGCCAGTTCCTGGATGGTAAAGTCGTTCCGTAAACGAATTGACTTAAGCTTCTTTCCAATCATTTTTTTTATCATATCAGTGCCATTCCTTTTAAAAATGAAAAAACGTTTTACCATTATTCAGAGTCAGTGTCAATACGATCTGTATTTCTTCTCGCACAAATGGTAAATCAGCAGGTCGCATTGTAAACCACAGCGCTATCGATAGTTGACAATACCTCCAGAAAATGTATAATCACGCGAAATTTATCAGGAGATGTAATTATGACCCTCGATCCAATTGCCTTGGCAAAAGCTATTATTGCAGGAAAGTTATTGACCCAGGATGAAGCTTTTGCCCTGATGAACGCTCGTGGGGCACAACTTTCGGCTTTTTTTGCCGGTGCGCACCTGCTTAAAGAAAAACAGTTTGGAGACAAAATCGAACTATGTTCTATTATTAACGCAAAATCAGGGCGTTGCAGTGAAAACTGTGCTTTTTGCGCTCAGTCGGCGCATCACCAAACTGACGCACCGGTCTTCCCGCTTAAATCATATCGTGAGATCATGGCCCAGGCCCGTGCCGCGGCAGATGAGGGTTCGCATTGTTTCGGTATTGTCACCAGTGGCACCCGTATCGGCGCTGAAGATGAATTGGCTACGATTCTCGCGGCCATACGCGAGATTAAAGCGACCCTGCCGATCGATCCATCGGCATCGCTGGGCATTCTTTCCCGAGATACCGCGCAGCAACTTGTCGCGGCCGGGTGCGTTACTTATCATCACAACCTTGAAACCGCCCGGTCTTTCTTCGCCAGCGTGTGTACGACCCATGCCTACGATGAAGATATCGAAACCGTCAAGATCGCCAAAGATGCTGGTATGAATGTCTGTTGCGGGGGGATTTTTGGTCTTGGTGAATCGCTTGAGCAACGCATTGAGCTGGCCTTTACCCTGCGTGAGCTGGATGTCGATTCCGTGCCGATCAACTTCCTCAATCCAATTGCCGGAACCCCGCTGCAAAATAATCGCGACCTGACTCCGCTCGATTGTTTACGCATTATCGCCCTCTTCCGCTATACCCTGCCCCGGCAGCGGATCAGTGTCTGCGGCGGGCGGGAACCGAACCTGCGCGATTTTCAGTCGTGGTTGACCATTGCCGGAGCCAGCGGTGCAATGATCGGCAATTACCTGACCACCACCGGCCGTGATCGTGACAGCGATCTGCAAATGTTTCGTGACGCCGAGGTGACGATCGATGCCTGCTGAATTGCCAGGTCGTGGTATTTTTATCACCGGGACCGATACGGGTGTCGGCAAAACGATCATCGCCGCAACGCTGGCAACCTTGCTGCGCGCTCAAGGGGTCAGTGTCGGGGTGATGAAGCCGGTTGAAACCGGCATCAACGATCTGACCTCAATGGGTCCCGACGCCCGGTTATTACGCGCAAGCTCCGGTTGCTCGGCAGCTGACCAGCTCATTGCACCCTATCGATTCGCGCCGCCTGTCGCACCGGCACTCGCTGCGTCCAAAGCGGGGATCAAAATCGACTTGCAGCATATTTGCGACTGTTATCGTCAACTTGCCGCAAGCCACGATTACGTGATCGTCGAAGGAGCCGGTGGCTTGATGGTACCGCTGGTCGGAGGATTGTTGACCTGTGACCTGGTCACGCTGTTGCAATTACCCCTGCTGATTGTAACTCGCCCTACCCTGGGCACCATCAATCACACGCTGCTGACGATTTTTGCTGCGCGCACCATGGAGTTGCCGGTCAGTGGATTTGTTATTAACCGCATGCCCGCCACTCCTGAACTTGCCGAACAGGAAGCGCCCCACACCCTTGCGTCCCTTGCGTCTGCCAGTCTTCTGGGCGTGCTGCCGCAGGTAGACGACGGTTCCCCTACCGAGATAACGACAACCCTGGCCGCAACATGGCGCGAAGCGGCAACATTCGGCTGGGCAACGGCCGCGCTCAACATCACACCCTATTTTTGAGGATCCGGAGACGATGGACGCAACCGAAATCATCCGCCTTGACCGGCGTCATATCTGGCATCCATGTACGCAGGAAAAAGACCTGGAGGCCTTGCCACCGATCGTTATTGAACGCGGCGAAGGGGTCTATCTGATCGATACTGCGGGGAAACGTTACATCGACGGCGTCTCCTCCTGGTGGGTGAATCTTTTCGGGCACAATCATCCCCGCCTCAACGCCGCGCTGCGCGAACAAACGGAACGGATCGCCCACCACATTTTTGCCGGATTCACCCACCAGCCGGCGGTCGAACTTGCCGCGCGTCTCTGTGCGTTGGCGCCGGGCGACGAACTGAACAAGGTTTTTTTCGTCGACAACGGTTCAAGCGCGGTTGAAGCGGCGTTGAAAATGAGTTTTCAGTACTGGCAGCAGTCAGGTCGTCCTAAAAAAACCCGTTTTGTCAGCATCACCGAGGCCTATCACGGTGAAACGGTCGGGGCGCTCTCGGTCAGCGGCTGTGATCTGTACCGCAAGGTCTATCAGCCCCTTCTCATGCAGGGATATCAGGCGACCGGACCTGACTGCTATCGTTGCCCCTGCGGCGAGGAGCGCGACACCTGTACGGCACCGTGTTTTGAACATCTGGAACAGGTCGTGGTGGAACATCATCAGGAGATTTGCGGCATCATCATCGAACCGCTGATTCAGTGCGCGGCGGGGATGCGCATCTACCCCCCCGTCTATCTGCGCAAGCTCCGTGCCTTGTGTGATCGCTATAATGTTCATTACATTGCCGATGAAATCGCCGTCGGTTTCGGTCGCACCGGCACCATGTTTGCCAACCAACATGCCGGAGTCGCGCCCGACCTGATGTGCCTCTCCAAGGGGATCACCGGTGGGTACATGCCGCTGGCCGCAGTGCTTGCCACGGATGATATATATGCGGCATTTTATGACGATTACGCCACGATGAAGGCTTTCCTCCATTCCCATTCCTACACCGGCAATCCGTTGGCGTGTCGTCTGGCGGTGGAAGTTCTCAATATCTTCGCCGAAGAATCGATACTTGAACAGATTCAGGTAACCGGCAAGTTACTTGCCCGGCAGCGGGAGCGATTTACCGAACTGGAGCACGTTGGAGAATTTCGACACTGCGGTATGGTTGCCGCGATTGAGATGGTCCGTGAGAAAAAAGGAAAGACCCCCTACCCCTGGCAGGAACGCCGCGGTCTGGAGGTCTATAAATTGGCGCTGGAAAGAGGAGCGCTGCTGCGTCCGCTTGGTAACGTGATCTATTTCATGCCGCCACTCACGATCGGGGAAGATGAACTGCTGGAATTGACAACCATTGCCCGCGATGCTATCGCGGCTGTCACGGCTAACTGAACGCATTCATGACGGGTTTGCAAAGACGTATTCCTGATCCAGTACATGGATGATTTGCTGCGCCTCATCATCGAGCTGTTCAATACGAAATCCGGTTTCGTGCAGATTCTGGTTGAGCGCTGTCTTGGTCCACACACTGATAATACTCAACTCAAGCCAGTCCTTGCCGTGAATCGTGGTCGGCAATTCAACTTTTACGTGAAAATGCAACCCCTCCGGGATTATCTGCTCCCCCGTCAAGCGCAGACCGCTGGTGTTGATGTCAACCACGCGTCCGAGGGGCGTCCCGGCGGCAATATCAACTGTCTGTAAATAATAGATGGATGTTCGACGGATGTTTTTTCGCGCGTCCTTCCTTATCATGGCACTCCCCTGTTAAAGAGTCGGCTGTAGATCAATGATGCTGGATCACACTGAAAAGTCAAGCGCCGGAAACAATTAACGAGACAAAAGCAGATAGCGTACGCCGTACCAAAGCAGCATGGTCAGAGCAATCAGCGGCAATGCCGGAATGAACCCTCCCGACAACTGTGCCAGGATAATGGCGACAAAGAGGGCGACCACGGACACCGGCAGGTAACGCCCGATCTGCCCCTGGCGCGCCAGCGTCTCTCCACACCCCCCGGCCAGATTGTCATTGACCCCGTGGCGCCGGGCAACAATGGCGAAAAAAACCACCATGATCCAGTCGGAGATACCGAATACCGGAACCAGAGAGGCTGAACCGGGAAATGCCAGCTTCACCAGGATCATATCAATCAACGGCGGCGTACCCACCGGGTACAGGTAATAGGTTTTGATCTCCCGGGCGAAACCGGCCGTCGGGCCGTGCAGCCAACTGATAAAATCGGCCAGGGTCATCACCACACACACCGGAACGATTTCCCACAAACGATTAACATAGCGCGCCAACGCCGCCCCGATCAGGGTCCCGGCCAACAGCAATATTCCCGACTTGAGCGCGGCCAGGAGCGGTTGCCAACCGATTGTGGGGTGCAACTGGTTGATCAACCAGACACTCAACGCCAGGCATACCCCCCAAAACAGATAGAACCCGCGGCTGCGTTCTTCGGGATGCAACAGCAGCGCGGGAAGCAGTAACTGAGCGGCGGCAAAGAGTTGCAGGGCGTTGAATCCCCCTCCCCACCAGAGGGTTGGAAAGTCGATCACCTGACCGACTGACCAAAGGCTGAAGATGACACCACTCCACAACAGATGACTGGAAATCAACAGAAAGATCAAGCGGCGGTTCGATTTGCTGAAAACCGCATAAGTGGTCAGGGGGGATGGTGCCATGGAAACGATTATGCCTTGGACAGGGTTAAAGGTAAACGTCAAACTCCCGCTGTAACACGGTGAGAGATGGCGCTGTGATTGCTGAACTCAGGGCCGGGTCGCCGTAAAAATTGCCCTCACCGGCGCCGGGTACCCCTCGATCGTCTTTGATGAATCGTGCGGATCGAGGAAGTCCGCGAGCGACTCGAAAGTCATCCACGCCGTCGGGCGCTGCTCTGCGGTGCTGGTGCGGTTGGTATCGACACAGACAATATCGGTAAAGCCGCAACGTTGCAACCATAAGGTCAGTGCCGCGATCGACGGCAGAAACCAGACATTGCGCATCCTGGCGTAGCGCCCTTCCGGCATAAAAAAGGTCGTCTGCTCCGTTTCAACAATCAACGTCTCCAGGATCAGCTCACCGCCGGGGCGTAAACACCCCTTCAGCTCCAGCAGGTGATCAAGGAGGGAACGACGATGATAGAGCACCCCCATCGAAAAGACGCTGTCAAAGCAGGCCATTTCAGTCGGCAGATCTTCAATACCGATCGGCAGCACATGATGCTGAGGGTCGTTCAGGTAGCGTTGCATCACCTGAAACTGCAACACCGACACCAGCGTCGGATCGATGCCGAGAACCAGCTCGGCCCCCTCCCCGCGCATTCGCCAGCCGTGATAACCGTTGCCGCAACCGATATCGAGCACGGTGCGTCCTGCCAGCGACTGAATGTGCGGCACCACCCGCTCCCATTTCCAGTCAGAACGCCATTCGGTATCGATCTGCACACCAAACAGCGTATAGGGGCCCTTGCGCCAGGGGTGAAAAGCCATCAGCTGCGCCGTCAACGCCTGCGGACTGACACTTTCGAGATCTTCCGCCCGACCGATGACGACCCGCTCCCGAATCTCGATCTGAGACGGCGTAAGCGACGGCAATTGTTGCATCGCCTCGTGCCAGACGGCCATCTTGCCGTGACCATCGAGCGCGAGGATGACCGGGAGGGTCTGTTGCAACTGCTGCGACCAAGTGTGCAACCCCAGCGCATCGAGCTGCGGAAAGAGTGCTGCATAAGGGTTCATTTGATCGCGACCAGCGAGGCGAAGTTGCAGCATTGGAACCAGACTGTACTGAAAGTGAAGCCTGCCGTCTGTAGGCGTTGCTGATGACAAGCCAATGTCTCCGGGATCATCACCTTCTCCAGCGCTGTGCGTTTCTGACTGATTTCGAGATCGCTGTAGCCGTTGGCGCGTTTGAAATCGAGATGAAGCTGGTCATGAAACTGCTGTTTGACCGGCTCGGTAAAGGCGATCTTCTCCGACAAGATCAGAATTCCGCCGGGGTTTACCCCCTGACAGATGCGTTCCAGCAACCGTTGTCGCTCGACCGGGGGAATGAACTGCAAGGTAAAATTCAGTACCACGACAGAAGCATTTTCAATGACAATATCGCGCAGATCAGCACAGATCATGGTGACCGGCACGGTCGCCCCCTGGTCACGGGACAGCAACTCCCGCCCCCGCTCGACCATCGCCAGAGAATTATCGACAGCAACAATGTCGCAGTCCGGCTGAGAAATCTGTTGACGCATCGCCAGACTGACCGCTCCCAGCGAGCAGCCAAGATCGTAGCAGTGACTGCCGGGCTGAGCATATCTGGCCGCCATGATGCCGATAGTGGAAATCATCATTGCGTAACCGGGAACCGAACGTTGAATCATGTCCGGAAAAACCTCGGCGACTCGTTCATCAAACGTAAAATCGATAATCTTATTGAGCGGCGCAGCATAAATAACGTCCGGCTTTTTAGTCACAATCGGTTCGTCCTTTTTCCTATAGCCATGTCATTCCTCAAAGGCGGCAGGTTTAATCGAATCACCGATGATTTCATCGTCGACCCAGGCTCTCATCAGGGTATAGGCGACCGCCAGCAACACCGGGCCGATAAAAAGACCGATGACGCCGAAGGCGATGAGTCCCCCGATAACACCGGCAAAGATCAGCAACAGCGGCAAGTTGGCGTTGCGACGAATGAGGATGGGCCGCATGAAGCCGTCCATGCTCATGACAATAATCGACCAGACCAGCATCGCTGAACCCCAGCCGATACTCTCTTTCCAGAACAGCCAGATGACGACCGGAATCAGTACCGGCCCGGCGCCAATCTGGGCGATAGTCAGCATGAAAATCAGCGCGGTCAGCAACGAAGCGTAAGGGATCCCCACCACAGCCAGGCCGAGACCGGCCATAATCGCTTGAGCGAGCGCCGTGATGACCACGCCCTGGGCAACCGCGCGCACCGATTTCGCCGCCAGCAAAACCGCATTTTCACCACGATCTTCAGCGATGCGGTATGCCAGACGCCGAACCATACTGGCGGCGACCTCACCATTGATATAGAGCAGAGCGGTCAGGATCAAAGTCAGAATAAAATGCACCAGCATCATACCAAGACTGCCCGCCTGGGCGACCATCCACTTGGCAATATTGCTCACGTGAGGGGCCAGTCTGTTGGTAAGCTCGCCCGGCTTCAAGCTTGCCGCCTGGTGCCAATAATCGGTCGCAAACGCCCCAATCAGGGGCAACCGTTCAACCCAGGCAGGGGGAGAAGGAATCTTCATAGTCGCAAGCTGTTTGCCCAGCGCGTTGATATTCGGCGCGTTCTCAACAATGGTGCCAACGGCGAGGGTAAAGGGGATAACAAACGTCAGTACCAGCAAAATCATTAAAATCAACACCGTCGAGCGGCGACTGCACACCTTCTTCTCAATCAACAGCAGCACCGGCCAGGTTGCAATAGCAAGCATCGTGGCCCAGATCAAAGCGGGTAAAAAAGGGCGCATAATCCAGAGGCAAGCAACCAGCAGCCCGCCGATCAGGGTGATGGCCAAAGTATTGCGAACCAGATTTTTGAGGGGGGTATCATCGGTCATGATCAAGTCAATCTTCACATCAAGGGAGGTTCAGGGTGCGTTGCGGATACGTGACAAATTGTTACACAAAACGCCCTTAATTGCAGCAACGATTCGAGGAAAAATTGCTGACGCCGCCTGTTTATCGAGCATCTGGCACGCCACCACTGACTCTCCTTGTCATGCTGCGCCCCTTTCACCCTGACTTACACCAATGACAGCAACAGGATGGAACCAACCGCCATGGACACGGCGGCGATTTTGTGCAGGGTCAGTCGTTCCATCCCTAACGCGACGGCCAGCAACAGGGCGACTGCAAAACTCATGTTGGCGATCGGTATGACAACGCTGGCCTGCCCTTTCTCGATGGCCAGCAGCAGGAAATTGACGATCAGAAACACCAGCACACCCGAAAGAGAGGCATAGGCGGCCTTCTTGCCGGTGACGCGAAAGCGATTTTCCCGAACCAGGGAGTAGACGAACCCGCCGATGACCCAGCACAGTGCCGACAGCGCCAGCAACGTCTGTAGTGACGCGCCCTGGTTCAGTCCGGCCTTGGACACTACGCCATAGACGGCGCGCAGCAGCGAAGCCGCCACGGCGAGGGCGAAAAACAGCGCGAAGCGTCGGCCGGTCGCTTTGCCATGACCGCCAGGACGATAGAGCAGGATCACCGCGCCGATCCCTGCGACAACGCCAAGCACCTTGACCCAACCGAGACTTTCCTGAAGAAACAGCACCGAGAGCGCCACCACGCCTATCGTGTTGAGTCGGTAGACCGTCGATCCGAGACTGGCGTCGATATGGGACAGACTCTCCAGCAGCAGGATATTGGAACCGGTCAGCAGCACCCCGGCGGCAAAGCCGTACACCAGCGAGATATCGGACAGGGTAAATTCAATCCCCCGGATGGCGGCATAGGCAAGCTGGAGAATCAACCAGATCAAGCCGATGCCGAAGACGTAGCCCCCACGCGAACGGTCTTTGCCCGCATAGCGCTTGAACACAACGTCGTTGACCCCGGCACACGTCAGACTGAGCAGTGCGTAGAGCACCGACGTGGAGATCATGCGACACTCCCTTTCGACATCCTCGCGATTGTCACCACTTAGCGCCTCTCCTGCCGGGATGCGCAATCAATACAGAGGGTTGCGACGGGGTCGGTTTCCAGGCGGCGGATCGCGATTTCTTCCTTACAGGCTATACACAGGCCATAATTGCCGCATTGCATCCGCGCAAGTGCCGCATGGATGTGCTGTAACTGAAGGTCGCGACGGCTCTGAGACGCAATAGCCATCGCCTGCCCCTGCATAGCATCCATCCGCGAAAGGCGACCGACACTGGCCTGATCAAGCGTCACTGGCCTGGTTGAGTCTTTGGCGGCGTCACTGCTCGCCAGCAGCTCCTGCCGCTGAGCTTCCAGCAGTTGGCGAAAGTATTCGCGTTGGTCAGGTGTCATGGTTATTCGTTTTTCCCTACGCGGTTTTGTCGGAGCGGTTTTCCCCAAGATATTTTTCAAATCTGCGGCACATACGCTCGAAGGAATTCAGTTCGGCCTGGGTCATCTGGTCATAATGGTCGGGCAGAATGCCGTCATCGGCGACCGATTCACGCAGCTTCTCCAGCGGATCGTCCTGATACTCCTCGTCCAGTGAAACCTGGCGGATGATCGTGCCGCCAAGCGACCAGAGGTGGTCACGATACTGGGCGAAGGTCTTTTTGGACAAACCCTCGGCATAAAGCGACTGCAGAAAACCGGCAAACCAGGGCAGCAGCTTCCTGCCGTGGGCGAGATCTTCCGCAACGCCCATCCAGCTCCTCGGCCACCTGTCAAAATCCGTTGTCCAGGCGCGGAAACTCTCCGCTTCACTGTTCCTGTTGGCGCTCATTTGTCTCGCCATAATCCCGCTTTGACCAGACGTTGCACCAGGGCTCGGCGGCGCGAGTGTTCGGCCATGTACTTCTGAAACTCCTTTTGGAACACTGCCAAGGTGGCATGCTGGCTGTAGGCATCGCGCAGATCGACCAGTTGGAGGCACGCTGCGTCATAAGCGTGGGCATGGCCCTTGTTGGCGTCTTCATGGGCAGATTTCCAGGCCCGGGGGAAATCGGCCGCCAGCCTGGCAAGCCAGGCATCCCGCTGCCTCTTGCGCTCTGCCTCGGCCTGGCGACGGGCCTTGGCCTCTTCGATCAGCCGCAGGGCTTTGGCCTGCTCGGCCAGCTGCCACAAATCGGCAACGGAGCGGCGCACTCCTTTGGTCGGCGCAGACTGCTCCTGCCAGGCGGCATACCGTCGTTTCAACGCCCGTTCGGCGCTGGCACCCTGCCCGTCCAGCATCTGCCGAAGGTAACCCCTGACTTCGGCCTTCGGAAGTTTGTCGAGCCAGGCATCGAGTGCCGCGTCATCCGCTGCGTCTGCTTGATTTGTTTGACTCCCGCTGCCCACCCCGGCCAGCAGGTCGATGTCGACTTCGAGCAATTCCGCCAGCGCTTGCTGCGCAGCTGTCAGATTATTCAACCCGCGTAACGCTAAGGGCTCCAGATCGTCCGGGTCGGTTTCCTCTGCCGTCACGGCACGCAGCCAGCCGATATACAGGCTGCGCAGGTCACCCCGCAGCAGTTCCTCCCGTACAGGAGCAAGAAGGGTCATCAAGCCGGGGCCTTCATCAACATAACCGAAGCGGTCGTAGTCCTCCGTTTCACCGAGGGACCAGGACAACAGCCAGTGCTCCGGAAACTTTTCAAATTCCAGATGCGGGCTGGTACAAAAGGCCTTGAGTGTCTTCTGGTCGATGGCCTCTTTGGGCAGACGCACCATGAAGATAGCATCCCCCCAGTTGGCGATAAACACATGGACATCGAAAAAATTCCGCATGAAATTCCGTGGGTCGGCCTTCAGTCCGCCCCAGCTGTATTCGTTGATGAAGCTAACCGGGGTGATTTGCGCCCGCGAGGAGATAGCACGCAGGTTGTCCATCTCCCGAGCTGTCAAGGGACGGTCGACGACGAGAAACTCAAGATACTGGTATTCACTCACGGCAACGCCTCACGCTGATTTTGTGGCACGAAAGGCCGATTCGTCCGCCAAATGCAGATAGATGCGTCCGTTCAGCTCGCCATTTTCAATGACCGCCCAACCCCGACCGCAGATCGGATCGTTTTCATCCTGCCCTGACCAGGAGAACTCGAAACGTGGAGCATTACCGCATTGCTCCACCCGGCCATCGATATCCCCGGATACCAGCCCGAACTGAAACTGCCCGGTTCCATCTGAACCGATGTGGATAAATCCCGGTACCTCCATGTCAACATAATCCTGATCCCAGACCTCCATCTCGACAATGCGCCATTTTCCGGCAAACAGTTTCATTTGATTCGTAGGATGTCCTTTCAGGATCTCGCTTTGTTTCACGTCAACGTGTGCAGAACGTCAAGCAATAAATCGAAACTTATCCTCTCTTGCTCAAGCCGAACTCGTTCTCCCCAATGGCTCTGGCGCAGTTGATCATAAAGGATCGATTCTTCAGCGTTCAACCGCGTAAGAGTCGCTGTTTCAGGTTGCGTTTCAACTCCCCAGAGGGTCCTGTGTGCAAGGAGTGTCTGCCGGTCCATCAGAAAAGAAACGGCATAATGAAAGGTTCCGCGTAATTGATTGAGAATGGCAAAGCCGTGAGTATCGATGTCTCCCCAATAGTAGATTTCTTTTTCGTGCAGCCAGTGTACGGCCGCGAGATTGTCAAAGCCGTACCCCGCCCCGAAAATCACCAGGGCATCAGGAACCTCCGGAAACGCAAGGAAGTTGATCTCGTTTTCAGTGATGAAGATCTTGGCTACCGGCGGATCGAGAGCCGCGAAGGCTGCCTGTGTCAGGGTGATATCCTGATCGACTGCCATCGGCAGCAGCCGGGCATTCGAGTCCAACATGCGAAAACGCACCCGTGACGGTTTATCAAGAAAACCATAGCGCCGACAGAACCCGCCGATGCCCGTGTGAATTCCATCAATAGAGTCCTCCGGCAGCACAAGATCGAGCAGTTCCGCCAGCACGCCACGATGCCCTTCAATCAACTTGGTATGGACACCCGGCAGGTCAATCTGACGCAGATAGATCGCCGGGCGAGGATGCGTGAGGCACCAGGCGACAATCTCCAACAGGCGTGGCCAGTCTTCGGCCAATTCCACGGCACGCAGCGGCCGCTTGGCCAGCCAGGGGAGCAATTCAGGCTGTTTGTCCCTGGTCAGCTCAACCAGCGACGCAAACTGCTCCACCACCCGACGCTTGCCGATGAGGCCGAGAGCGTCAGCAAGCCGGTCGATCCAGATGGCCGCCGGGAGGTCATTGGTTCCAAGAACGCGGTGGTTGACGCTGCGCCATTCGATGCGATAGGGACCGGCAGCAGCGGACAACTGGGCGATCCAGTCCCGCACCTCGGGGAAGCGTTCGCCCAGCTCCCGGGAATCAGGGCCTTTGAGGGTCAGACGTCGCGGGAAGAGCGATTCTCCGCCCGCCACGCAGGCGAGCAGCAAACCGCGATCCCAGAGCTTTTGCACCTGAGTTTTGAGATCGGCCGGGGTCGTCCAGCTCATCCCTGCATCCTTTGCTTCTCGGCCCGATATTCCTCGATGGTGAGATTGCGCAACACCGAGTTGCGGCCGTCTTCATTGTGCACAAAGCCGACACCGGCGACAAAGGGCTCAATGATGTGGATCTTCTGCAACGGCGTGACGATCAGCAGTTGCAGATTGAGCTGGGCGAACAGCTCCAGACCATATTGGGCCGATTCATCGGAACCACGCCCGAACGCCTCGTCGATCACCACAAAACGGAAAGAGCGCGAGCGTACCGCGCCCCATTCCAGACCAAATTGATACGCCAGACTGGCGGCGAGGACGGTGTAAGCGAGCTTCTCTTTTTGGCCGCCAGATTTGCCGCCGGAATCGGCATAATGTTCATGTTCGCTGTTATCTTCGCGCCAGCGTTCGCTGGCGGCAAACATGAACCAGTTGCGCACATCGGTGACCTTGGCCGTCCAGCGCCGATCCAGATCGGCGGATTCCTCGCGACCACGAAAACGCTCAATGATCCGCCGCACCTGCAGGAATTTAACCTCAGAATATTGCGCGTCGCCCGAGCCGGTGGTGGTGCTGTCGGTACAGGCGCGGAGATCGGCTTGAAAGTCACGGATATCGGCATCGAGGGTCGCTTGGGTTTCGAGGCTGATGTAACGCCCGGGATTGTAGTCGATCTGGGTGAGCGATTCGTTGATATGCGCGATCCGTTCTTTAATCGTTTCGCGTTCGCGATGCAGCTGGGAGTTGAAGTTGGCAATTTCGTTAATGGCATTGACGTTGAGCAGCTCCTTGAAACGCGCCTCAAAACGCGGCAGATCGTCGGCCCGCAGCTGATCGAGCATGCCGCGATATTCGTCAGCGGCCGCAAGACTGGCATCGACATCGCGGGTTTCCAGCTTCCAGGTTTCCCGATATTCGGCCATGGCCTTAATGATCTTTTCACTCAGGCGGCTGAGCTTGCGGTCCTCGGCGTCGATTTTCGTCTGCAGCCAGTCACGCATATCCCGCTCGCGGTTGTCGCAGGACTCAACCGTCAGCACATGGCCGCCGAGCGCCTCCTCGCGCAGCGCTTCCAGCAGGGCAAAGCGCTGGACCGCTTCCGCGCCGACGTCCGCCAGCAGCGCGCCAGCCTGCTGCTGCAACTCCTGCGCGGCGCTGATTTTCTGTTCGGTTTTCGAGCGCTTGTCCTTGCGTTCGTCAAGTTGCTGTTCGGTTTCGCGCAGTTCGGATTCCAGCGCGCCGAGTTGCCCGGCCAGGGTTTGCAACAGATCGGAAGCGGCCTCAAGATTGTGCTTTTCCGCTTCCAGCCGGCCGATGGTCACCACCAATGGTTGCCAGTCGAGATCGCGGTAATCCGCAAAGACCTCCAGCTTTGCAAGGGTGTCCTGGCGCTCTTTGAGGTTTTTCTGTTCCTGCTGCAGCTGGCCGATGCGACCGGCAAATTCAGCCAGCTGCGTCTCCTGTCCTTGCGCTTTCTCTTCCAGAGCCTGGATCTTGGCGGCATTGCTCCAGCCGAGAACATAGCGGCTGCGATCGTCGAGGCGATGGCGGTCGTCTTTTTCGTGGCGCTCACCGGGCGCCTTGATCTGCCCCGCCAGGGTGATGGCTTTCTTTTCCCGCCGGAATTCTTCCTGACTGCTACAACAGGCCAGGTCGAAACGCTGGCCGACTTCCTGTTCCAGCCAGTCAAAATAGGCAGAATCCGCCTTGATCGCCAGTTTGCGCGCCAGCGAATCAGGACGTCCGGTTGCACGCTCCTTTCGCCCCTGCGGTCGAACCCGGAAATAGACCAGTCGCCCTTTCAAATGGGTGCTATCGACCCATTCAGCGACCCTGGCGTAGGCCTGATCCGGCACCAGCAGCGAGAGCCCGAAGTTGTGCAACAGGCGTTCAATAGCGCCTTCCCAGTCGCGTTCGTCTTCGCGGACCTGAAGCAATTCACCGGCGAACGGCATCTCATCTTCCGCCAGATTCAGCGCCTGACAGAGACTGCGCCGCATGGCGATCTGTTTTTCGTCAATATTGCTGCGGCGGGCTTTCAGCCCCCTGATCTCGGCGGTCAGCTGTTGGTGCTCACGCCGCGCCTGGGCAAAAAAGACCCCCGCCTCATTCAGCTCGTTCTGCACCCGATCTTCCGCAGCAGCGGTGGCTGCGCGTAAGGTCGCGCATTCAGCACGCTGGCGCAGGAAATCCACCTGGGTGGTCGCGGGGTGAGCGCCAATGAGTCGCACCAGCTCAGCATAGTGGGCGGCTTTTTGTCTGCGCCGGCCGAGTTCATCCTGCAGCTGGCGAATCTCCTCGCCGATGCTCTCAATCCGATCACCGCCGTTTTCGGCAATATTACGCCGCAACTCACGTTCACGCCCCAGCTGGGTCCGGCGCTGCTCTTCCAGCCGTTCGACCACCGCCTGATGGCGCTGCAATTCCTCATGCAGAGCAGCGAGCCGCTTCGCCAGCAATTCCGCCTTGAGACCGGCAAACCAGGGACGCAGGGTGTCGCGGCAGTCCCGCAGGTTTTCCGTCGTTTGCAGCAGATCCCGGTGCCGATCGCAGTCGGCCGCCAGGGGTTCCAGCATCTCCACCTGACGTTTGGCCTTGAGAACGGCTTCGTGGGCCCGGTTGAGATTTTCAAAATGCTGGATCAGGGCGGCGATTCGCGGCGCGACATCGAAAGGTTCAAGCATGTGGCTGCGCACGAAATCGGTGAGATTCCCCACCGATTTCAGAGAGACGGTCTGATGAAACAGGTCGAGCGCCTGCTCGTTGTCGATCCCGAAGCGCCGGCGAAACCAGGCTCCGTAAGGTGGAAAACTGTCAAACAACTCGACCCCGGCCCCCCGCAGACGTTTGCGCAGACCACTGATCTCAGTGCCGAAACCTGCGAAGTCGGCGCTGATGGACAGCTCGCCTTCGCAGGCGGCATACAGGCGCGCCGGCTGACCGGCGGTGTCCTTCATCCAGAACACCTGGGCCAGGGTCACCGTTTTGTGGTAACCGGCATTGTAAAAGACCCCGAGAACCACCGAATAGCTGTTGGGATCGCGCAAGGCGACCGGCTTGGCGTTGCCCAGGGTTTCCTGGCGTTCGGATTTAAAATAACCGAGCACGTAGGAGCGCAACGAACGTTCCCGGCTGTCGGCGCCTGCGGCCTTGTTGTAGGCGATACGCTGGCTCGGTACCAGCAGGGTGGTCACGGCATCGACCAGCGTCGATTTACCGGAACCGATATCGCCGGTGAGCAGGCCGTTTTTACCCTCCAGCCGCAACGTCCAGACCCGGCCGTCGAAGGTCCCCCAGTTGAAAACCTCCAGTCTTTGCAGACGGAAGCCGGCCAGATTATCGTCGGCCATAAACTCCAGTTCAAGGGTCTCAGACATCGACGTCCTCCTGCGGCTGCGCAAACGGCTGCCGGTATTCGGCCAGGCGCTGATCAAAGTCGGCCAGCCATTGCGCATCGACAAAGGCCTTGAGAATCCGCCGGACTTCAATCATCTGCCCCTGGCCGCGCAGGCGGCGGACAAATCCCAGCTCAGCAATTTTACTCAGCGTGGCATCAACCTGATCGATCAATTTGACCTCGTTACTGCCAGCCGGCAGAAAAATCCGAATCAGCTCCACCACTTCATCCCGTGAAAGAATCAGTCGCGTCTCACCGCCTCCGGCATCGCTTTCAGCGAGTTTTTTACGCAACAACGCCAACAGCAAACTGACCGGATAGGACAGCTGCCGCCTTGCCACCAGCCGGGGGACGGCGTTGCCCCCCTCCTCCCCGGTTTCAGGCCGAGAGCGCAAAAAGGCGTAGCCTTCCGCCTCGTCAAGCAGCAGTTCCAACCCGAGCACGGCGACGTAGTCGCGCACGTCAGCCTGCATATTCAGCAGAGCATTCCACAGCCCCGGGTGTTCCTCCTGGTAAATCACGCCCTTCAGCAACGGCACGACCACCGCTGAGATTTCGTGCTGCGGGTCAAGCGACCGGCGACCCAGGTTATCGGTATGCTCCATTATCCGTTCCTCAATAAAATAATCCGCGGCATGCTGGCCCGGCGGGTCGCCCCGGTATCCGTCTGCCAGCTCACCTGTTCCTGCTGCTGTTCATCGACCGCCTTTTGCGACCACTCCCCGGCCAGGTGCAGATAGGTTACCAGTTCGGCCAGACCATGCCGCAAAGGATGTTTGGCCACCACTTCGCCCAGACTTACCTGATTGCGCCCCTGTAAGGCCTGACGGATGTTGCGCGCCAGCTCCGCCTTGTCAACCACCACCTGCGTATACAGCGCGGCGGTGTCGATTTCAACCTCCCCATCGTCCAGGGCCAGCTCGGCAATCAAAGGTTTGAGCGCGGGGCGATAAAGCGGTCGTTCCAGCGGCAGATCGATACTCGCGGATACTTCGGCCAGTGGCATGAACTCGCCGGCGGGCAGGTCTTCGCGCAGCGCCAGGGCGTGGGCCTCGATCTGGTGGAGAATATCCATGATGCGGCGATTCTCCAGCCAAGCCTGATCATCGAGAAAGCGGCGCAACTGCTCGGAGAGACGCGCCACGGTGCGCTGGGTATATTCGCCCGCCTCCAGCCAGTCGTAGTGAACCCGCTGCAGACGGGCATCGGGACGCAGCGCGACAATCGGCGGCAAGGCCAGCACCTGTTGCAGCAAGCCGCTCAACTCTTCCTGGCGGGTTTGCGACATCAGAAAATCCCAGAAGGCGCGAAAGCTTTTCCCTTGGTCGGAATCGGCGATGGCGTCGCGTTCCCCCAGAATCTGTTCGAGCAGGGTGCCCTTGGCCCCTTCCCAGAGGGCGATGCGCTCGCGCACCCGGCGATCGAGGGTGCGAAAATTCTGCTCCACCTCGCGAAAATCGGTCAATAGTTCCCGCGCCAGCTGTAAAAACTGCTGAAAACGGTCTTTGAGCGCCGTATCGTCCATGAGTGGGATATCGCCGCCAAGAATGCGGGCGATTTCATTATCAATCTCGCCGCGCCGTTTTTGCAACTCGTTAATCCGCACTTCAGGGTCGGTCTGGCTCCCCTCACTCATCTGCCGCAGCAGGTCAAACAGGGTCAGAAGCCGCGACTCGGTGCCGACAAAAGCGCGTTCGGTCAGTCCTTCCAGCCAGGCCAAAACCTTTTCCGTCGCCGGAGTCAGATCAAAGTGCGGTTCATCGGTGCCGGTCGGATAGAATTTGCGCAGCCACCCCTTGTCGTTGTCGGCCCAGTCGTTGAGGTATGTTTGCGCGGAGCCGGGAAAAGCCCCGCCCCCGAGTTGCTCGCGCAAAACAAAGAGCTCATCTTCCAACGCCTCGACCAGGTCTGCCTGCGACAGATCGCGGACATTGGGCACGATGAACACCCGGTGCAGAAAACCGGCCACCAGCGGCGCATGCTGGGCGCGCAGCAGGCGCCAGGCCGGGTGGTTCTGGCGGAGTAGATCTAATGTTGCGTAGTCCAGTGCCATATCTTCCCCTGGGGGTTATCCACTGCCGTGCCGGGCCATCATCTGAAGACCCTTGCCGGTGAACCGGTATTTCTGTTTGCTGCTGCGCGGCTTATCGGGGATAGTCATTGCAATCAGACCGGCCTCCAGAGCCGGGAGCAGGTAGGCCTTGCGGAAATGCTCATCATCTTTCAGTCCAAGCGCCTCTTTGAGCTGTTGCCGGGTCATTTCTCCGGCAAGAACTGAAAGCAGTCGAACTTCCGGGGTGACTTCCTGTGTAACTTCCGGGGTCGAGCTGGTCGCCGTATCCAGAATCATCCGCAGCATGAAGGCGATGAAGGGCGCGGAGTCGGTCTTTTGGGTGCTTTCCTGAATAGCCTGGTAGTACTCGGCCTGGTGCTCGAAGATCAGGCTTTCCACCGGGATGTCGGCGAACAGGGGATTCCAGCGGGCCAGAATCAGACTCTGCCACAGCCGTCCCATGCGGCCGTTGCCATCGGCAAAGGGGTGGATGAATTCGAACTCGTAGTGAAAGACCGAACTGGCGATGAGCGGATGGGCATCAGTGGCGGCCAGCCAGCCGAACAGATCGGCCATCAGTTGCGGCACCCGGTCGGCGGGCGGGGCCGTGTGGATCACCTGCTGCCCTGCCATCACGCCAACGCCGCCATGCCGATACAGTCCCGACTCGTCGATCAGGCCGGACATTAGAATCTTGTGCGCCTCCAGCAAGTCCTTTTCCACACCGGGCTTCCAGGTGTCGAAAAGGTTGTAGGCGGCCAGGGCGTTTTTCACCTCCTGCACCTCGCGGGGCGGGGCGATGACCCGCTTGCCCTCCAGAATCGCGGTGATCTGCGCTTCGCTCAGGGTGTTGCCTTCGATGGCCAGTGAGCCGTGGATGGTGCGGATGCGGTTGATGCGCCGCAGCCGCAAGGCTCTCGCCTGGTCGGTGAGCACGGTTAACCGCCCTAGGCCAAAGCTGATCGCGGCGACCCGGTTCAGGATCTCGGGAGTGATGGTGTAGGGCGGGTTGTATGTGGCTTCTGCGCTCATGCCCAACCTTCCCTGATTCGAGCTTTTCTGAATTGACCGTGGCGTGTTGAGTTCATTTCAATCTGCATATGGCCCGAGGAACCTTTCTCCATTGAAATGAATCAAATGGGATGGAGCATCAGCTACCCATACTTCCGTTTCCCATGCGATTTCTCCAAGATACCGACCCATAAGGGAACGGTTCGGAAATGCGGTGACGTAGACAAGTCCCGCTTTGGAATTTGCGAAAAGCTGTGACAGCTCCGCATGCCTTTTGCCGTCCACAGGTCCGTGGCTGGTAACGGATTCAACGAGTAACAGCCAGTTTCTTTTCGGACAGAACAGAACTACATCAGGCATCTTCCCGTGAGAATCGACACTGACGCCGAGATCGGAAAGCAACGGCGCATCAAAATATCCCCATTTGTCACCGGTATCGCCAGCATAGATCAGCACACCGCCGGGAACGAATCGAGGTCCGAACTCCTCAATGATGTCTCGTATCAGTTCGCTATGCTCACCGGGACTCAGGGTGATCTCCTTGCCCTTGGCGATTTTTACGGGAACCCGATTCTGTTCCCGTTCCATCGCGTAACGCGCCGCAAGGGTCTCTTTGTCGGCAAGGTAGGAAGTCAGGTTGTCATGCCATGCCGAAGTGCCAAAGGAACGCAGTAACTCCAGAACGGTATCTTCAATCTGGTAAACAGCCTTGGGGCTGTTCACTGGCCGGGCGGGTTTGTCGGAATTGTAGAGTGCGATTCCTGCATCCACGAACTGATGCATGGTTTGCCGCCTGACGGTTTCCCGAGTATTTGGGGCGTAGTCCTTTTGATAGTGCTCACGCGCCCAGTCCATGATGGGCGTTATCCCCATCAGCGGCTTTTCAGACTTCTTCCACTTCTTGCTAGGCGTGAGATTCAGCAATGCAAGAAGACAGAGCGCGGAACGCTCGTTTTGCTGCGCCCTCGGCATTCCAAGAGCTGCCAGGATATTGATCGCATCACTGATTTGCTTATGGTTTTTATCCTGGCTCATTCTGCGATTCTCTCCATTTCTTCGTCGATCATTTCCTGGTTTAAATCCCCTTGCTTGATTGCCCATTTTCCGAGTTCAATGAGGGCCTTGCGGCTCGGGTACTTCATAAGTTTAAGATCAGTTGCATTTACTTGTGTGTGACCGCTAAACCGCCGAAAGTTGTCATCAACAGCCGTCGAATTGAGAAAGACGGCAAGCCCTCTCGCAAGAGTCTCCGTTAGCGGCTCTTTATTGCTATGGAAAACATTGAGATGATTTTCCAAGCCAAGCTTCTCCGTTTCACCAAACACAGCAGGGTCAACGACGCTCGCCACAATCCTCCGCCGCTCTTCTTTTGATGAAAAACGGCGCACCACGGTATAAAAGCCATTCGGATAAAGCCATTTTTGCGTTTCCTCGTTACACAAAATCGCGTTTGGCTTTTTCCCTCCTTCTATCGGCCATTGCATGGACTGCCCCTTGAAATGACATGGGTACAACAACGGCACTGTTCCCGCTTCAGGCATGACTTTCAATTGATCCTTCATGCGAAAATCCACGACCGGGCCGGTTGAAACCTGTATCCCAAGTTGTGAAAGCGAGTGATTAAATGCTTTCGCGTCGTCGAGGAAATCAGCTTCCGGTGTCGCCGGAATATGAATAAAAAGTTCTTTGTCATCCTCGCGGACAATTTCCTTGAATTGATAATCAGAAATGGTTGTGTCGGAGAATGTATCGTCGGTAGAAGTCGAGACAGTGACGCCGTTCTGCAATCCGCCTTTTTCAAGCGCTAGGATGATATTTTCCTGAAGAACCTTGTCTTCCTTAAACGCCTTGTTCCTGGAACCGAACAGATGAATGCGGCGTACAGCGGCATGTTTCAGCATGAACTCACGGAAAGGACGATAGTACGGACCATTGCAAAAACTCCTCGGAATGATTGCAACCAGATATCCGCCTTTTTCCATTAACAGCAAGGACAGGGCAACGAAAGCAGAATACAGATTAACCGTTTCAATTCCGGCGGTGCGAAGACAGGTCCGGTGGCGTGACGCACTGGAAATCTTTTTATATGGTGGATTCATAATGCAGTGCGTGTACCTATCAACCTTTTCAGGCCACAGGCTGTTGAGCGAGGACGTCTTTCTTGATGCTTCAGAAATGAAGTCGTCAGCATAAACACTCCATGCTACCGAACCACCATTTTCTGCTGCTGTTGCTTCGCACAAGTTAAGATTCTTCTCCAGATATGAACGCATGACCGGGTCTATTTCGTAGGCGTCCAAATCAAAGCGATAGCCGGTTTTACCTTTGCAGAGATGTTCGACAAAAGCGGATGTGAGACTGCCAACACCTGCTCCGGGGTCCAATAGCCGGATACTCTGATTTGATGGGGTGGGAAACAACGAAGCCATAAATGAAGCAACCGTGGCCGGGGTCATGTATTGGCCAAAAGCGCTTTTGGTTTCCACCTTGAGCTTGCCGTTTGCAATTTTCCTCGAAGCATCCGCCCGAGATAGAAGATTTAGCGATTCTTTCGATAAAGCTTCAGGCATGTTGATCCCCCGTTTTTCGATTGCTCGATGCGTTCGTTTTTTTGTTCATCCACTGATCGATCTCTTCATATTCCGGGTAAGGCTTGCAGTTCATTGCTCCCCCTTTTTGTGTTCAAGCTGCTTTTCGATCCGCGCAAGCTCCTCGATCTCCTCGGCATCGGCCTGCCTAGCCTCGGCGCTGCGGCGGTTTTCGTCGAAGGCGTCAAAGCGTTCGCGGGCGATGCGCTCCATGGCCTCGCGCGAGACACTGCCGACATGGGTGAGCACGGCCTTTTCGTTGAAGTCCAGAAGGCGGTCCACATTCTGCCGCCAGTAGTCGAGGGTGAGTTGCTTGCGCTCCTTCACCCGCAATTCGGCCTGCTCCAGGAAGATGACCACCAGCCGGTTGAGGGTGTCCACCTCGTCGGCGGAGAGGTAGTTCTTGGCCACGATCACGTCGTGCTTGCGTACCCGCGAGCCGCTCCAGTTGGTAAGCGCCATGTTGGGGGCGCCCGGGTCGGCACGGGAGACGACGATCTCGGCGGCGGTCTGGCCGGTGACGGCGAAGAGCAGCTTGTTCTGGGTTTCGGCAAAAAAGAGCTGGGCAGCGCGGTCGTCGGAACGGTAATCAGAACTGAGGGCAAAAAGGTCGCGCACCTTCTGGTAGAAACGCTTCTCGGAGGCGCGGATTTCGCGGATGCGGGCCAGCAGCTCGTCGAAGTAGTCCCAGCCGCCGGGATTCTTGAGCCGCTCGTCGTCCATGACGAAGCCCTTGACCAGATATTCGGCCAGATGGGCGGTAGCCCACTGGCGAAACTGGGTGCCGCGCGGTGACCGTACCCGGTAGCCCACCGCCAGGATCATGTGCAGATTGTAATGCTTGGTCTGGTAACGCTTTCCGTCCTCGGCAGTTGTCAAGTATTCCTTGACAACTGAATCCTCCGGCAGCTCCCCTTCCTTGAGGATGTTCTTGATGTGCAGGCTGACGTTCTGCTTCGTGGTATCGAACAGCTCGGCCATCTCGCCCTGATTCAGCCAGACGGAGCCGTCCAGGGTTTGCAGCTGGACTTCCGCCTGGCCATCCTCGGTACGGTAAACGATCAGCTCTCCCCGGTCCGGCGTGCTCATGCCATGACCTCCCGGAGCCGGTCGCGGATGGAGCGGATAAAGTGGGCCAGTTGGCTGCGGGTTTCACCGTTCATTGCTTCTTGTCCTTATTGTCGGCCCCGACATTTCCGGTCGCGTGCGCCTTCATCCACTGATCGATCTCCTCCCGGTCGAAACGCCATTGGGTGCCGATCTTGGAGGCGGGGATTTCGCCGCGCTGGGCCATGCCGTAGAGCTTGGTCCGGCTCATCTTGATGTAAGCCGCCAGTTCATCAATGGTCAGCCATTTGTCGATTTTATCCATGACCTCACCGTTCGGAAGAGATTCGTAGTGAAAAATTGATAAAGAAAGATAACCCTGGCCACCCATAAAGACAAGAAGAAAACGGGAAACCTGGGTCAGTTGCGGGATTTTTTCCGATTTTCACCGACACATCCCGCGACCATCCGGTAAGCAAGCCCCAGAAAACCAGCACGAAAAAAATTCAGCCGACGCCCGACACTTTGATTCGCACCATCCCTGGCGCTCACCCTTCGGGCGTCCTGACGGACGTCCAAATCTGCTGTCTTGCGTTTTTGTCTCCGTCTCTCCGGTAAGTAAGGGCAGAACCCACAACGAGGAGCAACCAACCATGGACATCAACGACCTGTTTGACTTAAATCATGAAAAGTATCAACCAGTTTGCCTTTGATGCCGCCGAACAGCTGTTGCAGAAAAAAATGCAGGACACCGGACGAGGTCCGGAGAATGGGGGTAAGAATGCGGAGAATTTTGAGGCGAAAGAGAAGCGAGGTATGACGGATTTGTGCCCCGCTAACGCGGTGGCATCCCTGCGGGACTCGCCTAAAGGCTCGCGCTCCGTTTGCTTCGCAAGCCGTAGTCCCGAAAAGGGAGTGATTATGGCGATAGCGCCGACACTCTAATAGCGACGTAAGTCGCTGACAATACACAGAAAAAGACAGACCCGTCCACCAACCGGACGCGGTTAGTGGACGGGTCTGTCTTTTTTAAATGGTGGAGGTGGCGGGAATCGAACCCGCGTCCGAAAATTTTTCACATCAAGCTTCTACATGCGTAGTCCGTGTTTTAAATTTAACCCTGAGAACTCCCACGAACAGGATTCCCTTCGGGCGATTTCGCTAAGGTTTCGCCTCGCCACCGCGAACAGATATCGAGACTAGCTCACTAAATTAACGTTTCAAGCTCCACATGAGCGATGGAACAAAAAACGTGACAGCAATTAAGCTGCCAGTGCGTATTGAACGTCAGTATCGGCGTTTATACATGATGGGCTTAGTTACGGAGCCAGCCCACTCCGGCATGCCACTTGCGCTTCCAATCCCCGTCGAAACCAGGTCACCCCCATATTCTCAAAGAACTTGCTTTAATTTTTCGATACAGATGAAGTATGGCACAAACGCCAAAGAAAATAAACAAAATAACTGAATTCCGAGTATTTAGCGCAATAATCGAGAATTTACTTCAACCATCACGATGTTCGCGAATCGCCCGCTCTGACTCGCGATTCGCCTGTTGACGCTTAAGCGTTTCGCGTTTGTCATAAAGATGTTTCCCCTTGCCGACGCCAACTTCAACCTTGGCACGGCCACCCTTGAGATAAAGTTTGGTGGCAATCAGGGTATAACCGCGCTCTTCCACCCGCTTCGATATTTTTTCGATTTCGAGGCGATGCAGCAGCAGTTTACGTGAACGGGTCGGGTCGTGGTTGAAACGATTTCCCTGTTCGTAGACGCTGATATTCATATTGTCGATAAAAGCCTCACCGTTGCGGATGCGACAGAACGATTCCTTGAGACTGACTTTGCCGTCGCGGATCGATTTGATCTCCGTCCCGGTCAGCACCAGCCCCGCCTCCCAGGTATCTTCGATGAAGTAGTCGTGGTAGGCTTTTTTATTGTTGGCAATAATCTTGATCCCCATAAACTAATTTTCTTCCTCAATGATCGCAGTGATGCGTGGCATGTAACGCTCGTTCGACAAGATTTTTCCGGCAAACTTGATAAAAAGCAGCGACCCGACCAGAAAAACCGTACCGAACAGAGCGGCGAGCAGATTCGGATCGGCGTTCAGGTGCAACAAACGACCGAGCATCTCTCCACTCGCCGCACCGATCACCAGGGCGATCAGCGGGACAATATAAAGGATAAATGACGAGCGCAGAAAACTGCTGGTATCGACCGCGAGCCTGACCCGTTGACCGACGGTGGCACCGAGGGGGTTAATGGCATCGACGAGCATGGTTTGTTTATCGTTGCCAGAGTGACAGGCTTCCGCCGCGGCGCAATGTTCACACATGCTGCTGCGGCAACAAAGAATCGTGGCCACCCCGGCATCTTTGAGTTCGACGACCGTGCCGTATTCTTCCATCATCGTGAAATACTACCTTGTTCTGTAAGTTGATTACACCCGTGCAGATAAAGCGCCTTGACTTCAGCGTCACGCCCCGGCGCGGTTAAAAAATCTTCCACTTCGGACAAGCGGGGTAACGCCGCCGGACGCAAGACCTGAAAGTGACTGCCCCACCCTGCTGCCAGCCGCCCCAGTTCGCCATCCAGGCCGAGGGCCATCGCACCATTGATGGTGGCCATGGCGAGCAGCGCGGGGGGATCGAGTTCGCCGTTGAACCAGGTGCGCGCAAAAGCGAGTTCATCCCAGATCGAAAGACTGTCGTTACTGGCCAGACTGTCCGTGCCGAGCGCCAGTCTGATCCCGGCCCGGTGCATGGCGCCCGCTGGCGCTTTACCGACGTGCAGCCGATGATTCGAGCGGGGGCAAAGAACCACGCTGGCGCGGGCGGCGGCGATGGCCTGGATATCCGCCGCCGTAACCTGCACGGCATGAATCAGCAACGTCCGGGAGGAGAGTTGACCACATGATGTCAGCCAGGTCAACGGTGTTTTTCCGGTGGCGATTGGCATGGTATCGCGCCAGCCGACAAAGGGATAAAATTTATCGATCAGCGGCCCGGTTGCCGTCTGCAAAAATTCGACCTCAGCGCTCGACTCCGCAAGATGGATCGCCAGGGGTAACTTTTTCTCGGTCGCCAACGTCATCACGTTGGCAAGAAATTCAGCGCTGATCGTATAGGGGGCGTGAGGGGATAAGGCTGGCAATAACGCCCCATAGTGCGCATCAAGGAGCGCTGTTACGGAGGACAATAGCTGATGGTTACGCGCCGGATCGCGACCGAGGATTTCAAAAAAGACGCGCCCCAGCATGGGGGTGTCAAGATAGGCTGAGCGAGCCCAAAAGGACGACAAGATGTCACCGATGGCACCAACGCCCGATTGCAGCGACGCGCGCAGGCCGGTTGCTACCGCTGGCGCGAACGCCTCATGTGCAATCTGGCGCTTGACGCGCACCATGCGCAACATCCAGTCAACAAAAGTCGGTGAGGTGCCTTTTTCATTAAACAGACGCACCCATTCAGGGAAAAGTGTCAGTTCGAGGTGGGTATGGGCATTAACCAGTGGCGGGAGGATGATGGCGTCGCCAAAGTCGGTGATCCGCGCTGCGGGATAATCCTTGCGCAAGGCGGAACGGGCCCCGACGGCGACCAGGCGGCCATCATGTGACACCAGCGCCCCATCATTGATCGGTGCAACGCCAGGGCTGTAAACGATCCGCGCTTGATAGAGGTGTTCCATGGCGGTCCCCTCCCCGCCTAGAACGGTTGCGTCAGATAGTGATTGTCAAGCAACCGTGTTTTCCCGAATTTGACCGCCAGCAGCAGCACCGCCTCGGCACCGGCTTGATCGATTTTTTGAAGCGGTTGCAGGGTGAGCGCATCACGGATTTCAATATAATCGATCACCGCAAGCGGTTCCTGCTCAATCCGTCTGGTTGCCAGAGCAAGCAGCGCCTGCACGTTCATTTCCCCCTGTTGCACTGCGGTTGAGGCAAGGTGCAGGGCATCGCTCAATGCCAGCGCCTGCTGCCGCTCACGGGCAGACAGGTAGACGTTGCGCGAACTCATCGCCAGACCATCCGCCTCGCGAATGATCGGCAGCCCGACAATCTCCACCGGCAGATTCAGATCGCTGGTCATGCGCCGGATCACCGCCAGTTGCTGAAAGTCCTTCTGCCCGAACAGGGCGACATCCGGCTGAACAATATTAAAGAGTTTACACACAACCGTTGTGACCCCGCGAAAATGCCCCGGACGGTTCGCCCCGCACAGCCCCTCGGTCACCCCCTCGACAGTGACATAGGTGGCGTAATGTGGCGGATACATTATCTCCGGAGTCGGCAAAAAGACCAGATCGACTCCCGCTTCAGCGGCCACGGCAAGATCCCGTTCAAGATCGCGCGGATAGCTCGCCAAGTCCTCATTCGGTCCGAACTGGGTGGGGTTGACAAAGATCGAGAGGATCAGCAACTCACCGCGCTCTCGCCCGGAGCGCAGCAGGCTGAGATGCCCTTCGTGGAGATAGCCCATGGTCGGGACAAAGGCAATGGTCTGTCCGGCACGCCGGGCGGCCAGGCACCGTTGCTGCATTGCAGCAGCGTCCGCGATTGTTTCAAGAGATGGTGTCGTCATGATTTAAAAACTGTGTTCGTCGTCAGGGAAAGTCCCCTGTTTGACATCGTTGATATATGCCTGGGCGCTCTCACTGATCACGGCGGCAACATCGGCGTAGCGCTTGACAAATTTCGGGGAGTATTTTTCACACAGACCGAGGATATCGTGAATCACCAGCACCTGACCGTCGCACGCGACACCAGCACCGATGCCGATCGTCGGAATCGTCAATTCGGCGGTGATTTCGGCAGCCAGCGCCGCCGGGATCCCTTCCAGGACAATGGCACAAGCGCCAGCGTCCTCAACCGCGCGGGCGTCGGCGCGCAACTGTGCGGCCTGGACATCTTCACGCCCCTGCACCCGATAGCCGCCCATGCGATGGATCGATTGCGGCGTCAGACCGATATGCCCGACAACCGGAATATCGATGGCGGTCAGCGCGGCGATCGTCGCGGCGATAGTGGCCCCCCCTTCAAGCTTGACCGCCTGGGCCCCACCCTCCTTGATCAGCCGTCCGGCATTGCGCCGGGCAGCGGCACAGTCAACTTGATAGGACATGAACGGCATATCAGCGACGACCAGGGCATTGGTCGTACCGCGCACCACCGCGCGGGTGTGATAGATCATCTCCTCCATTGTCACCGGCAGGGTATTATCGTACCCGGCCACCACCGAACCGAGCGAATCGCCGACCAGCAGAACATCGATCCCGGCCTGGTCGAGCAGCCGCGCGAAGGGATAATCGTAGGCGGTCAAGACGGTGATTTTTTCACCGGCACTTTTCATTCGCTGTAAATCAAGAATCGTCTTTGGCTTCATAATCTCAACCTGTTGAATTTAATGTCATGACTGTCAGTGAACGGCAACGCTAAAGCTATATCATCCACCAGAAAACTGTCCAGACTTTTTTGCCATCTGCCAGGGTACTGTTTATTCGATCACAATCGATCGAAAAGCGGCCAGAAGAACCGTGAAAGGATGCAAATTTGCTGCCGGTGCGGTGCGCACATCCTTCAGCAGGCGCAGATAGTGGCGTTCGCTGCGGCGGCGGAGCGCGCAGTAGGCATCCAGGTTTCCGTTGTTTTTGGTAATCACCTGACGCGATAACTGATAGAGGGTTGCACGAAAATCATCCGTCAACAACTCTGCTGCCCGCTGTTCCCAGCGATCAGCTTTGCGGTTTGCGATCAGGGCCACGATCTCGGTAAGGGCAAAGCGCCGAGTAATTTCATTGACCATATTGGCCGCTGTATAAAAATCACAGGAAACTGCCGTTGCCAGCTCAGCAACATCAATAAAATCAACGAACAGCGGCAGACACGCCAGCACCCGGGCCTGTTCATCAGAAAAACCTTCAGCACACAGGCGTTCAGCTTCGGCGCGGTAATTTTCCCAATCATCCGCAGCGATGACCCCACCGAGACTTTTGGCATATTCAGCCAGCAATGCGCTCTGCCGTTCGATTTCAGCGGTCGAATAATTCAAGACCGCCCCGTTATTCAGGGTACGGCGACAGAGTTCATAAAGGAGTTGTTCCAGACGCAGCAGAACTTCGTGCTGACGCTCCGCCGGCATCCGGTAATCACCGGCGTAGATCGCGGCGCGTAATTCATCTCCATTAATCACTGCATCAAAAAGCAGATAACGCTCGGCAACATCGAATGCACTGGCATCGGTTTCACGCATCAGATCAAAAATGATCGAACTTCCGGCCTGATCGATTATATTATTTGTCAACACGGTGGCAACAATCTCACAACACAGGGGATGGTGCGGAAACTCGCTGGCAAAGCGTTGCTGAATCGGTGCCGGAAAGTAACTGTCGAGGATCGGTCGATACACCGGTTGATCAAGGACGCCGGAGTCGATCAGGGTATGAAAAAGGTGCATTTTTGCATAGGCCATCAGAATTGCGAGTTCCGGTCGTTCGAAACGCCGCCGGTCACGGGCCATGATCACTTTGGCGGGCGGAATTGACTCTCCCTTGCGATCCATCACCCCGGCCCGGTCCAGACGTTCGGCCAGGGCAAGATGTCGCTCCGGATAGGCACTGCATCGCTTCAGTTCGAGCGAAAGCGCCAGGCTCTGACGATAATTGTTACGCAAAACCATGGCGCAAACGATATCTGTCACGTCGGCCAGCACCCGGTTACGCTCGGCACTGTCGGCCAACTGCGCATGCACGGTCGGTTGCAGCATCAGAATCTTCAGATTGACTTCATGGTCGGAACAATCAACACCGGCTGAATTGTCGATAGCATCGGTATTAATCCTTCCGCCGTGACGGGCATATTCAACCCGCGCACGCTGGGTCATGCCCAGATTCCCCCCCTCGCCGATGACTTTCGCCTGCAATTCGGAGGCATTGATGCGCACATTATCGTTGGTGCGGTCACCAACCAGGTCATTCGTTTCATCGCTTGCCTTGACATAGGTTCCGATCCCGCCGTTCCAGAGCAAATCGACCTCTGCGCTGAGCAGCTTGCTGATCAGGCTGTCGGCATCAAGCGATTCGTGACGAATATTCAACCAGTGTCGCACCTCGGCAGAGAGGGGGATATCTTTGGCGTGGCGGGGGTAAACCCCGCCACCTTTAGAAATCAGGGCCGCGGAATAATCTTCCCAGCTGGAACGCGGCAACCGAAAGAGTCGCTGTCGCTCACGCCAACTGCTGGCAGGATCGGGGTTCGGATCGAGAAATATATGCCGATGATCGAACGCCGCCCGTAGTTGAATGGTTTTTGAGAGCAACATGCCGTTACCAAAGACATCACCACTCATATCACCGATACCGACAACACTGATCGGGTCAACTTCAGGATTGATCCCGATCTCGCGAAAGTGGGTTTTGACACATTCCCATGCGCCACGCGCCGTGATCGCCAGCTCCTTGTGATCGTAACCGTTGGAACCGCCGCTGGCGAAGGCATCATCAAGCCAGAAACCGTATGCTGCGGAAATAGCGTTGGCGGTGTCGGAAAGATGGGCGGTTCCCTTGTCGGCCGCGACCACCAGATAGGGATCGGTATCATCATAGGCGACGATCCCTGCCGGGCGGACAATCTCCTTTCCGACCCGATTGTCGGTCAGGTCAAGGAGTCCGCGCATAAGCCGCTGATATGCGGCTCTGGAGAGTCGCGCGCCACTCTCGCGATCCGACCATTCTTCCTTGACCACAAACCCGCCTTTCGATCCAACCGGAACGATCAACGCATTTTTGGTCATCTGGGTTTTCATCAAACCAAGGATTTCTGTGCGAAAATCATCGGGGCGGTCAGACCAGCGAATCCCTCCCCGGGCAACACGTCCGCCGCGCAGGTGGATCCCCTCCATTGAAGCGGAATGAACATAAATTTCGTAAAGTGGTCGCGGTGCAGGCATTTCGATAATGCCGATAGCACTGATTTTGAAAGCAAAGAAATAATCATCACTGTCGATCCGGTTGAAATAATTTGTTCTGACGGTCGAATCGATCAAGTTGAACAGTGTGCGCAAAATCGTATCTTCGTTGACATCGGCAACAGCATTCAGGGCAGACAGCAGTTCCAGCCGCAGCGGCATGAGCGCTTCTTCCTCGCGCACTGCCGGATCGGACCAGCGCGGTTCATCCTTGAACCTGGCGGCAAAGTATGCAAAGAGCAGCTTCGCCACCTGGGGATTCCTGATCAGTGAAAACGCCACCCGTTTTTTGGTGAACGGGTTCCCCAGCTGGAAGTAATAATTGCGATAACCGCGAAAAACATCGATCGCACGCCAGTCCAGTCCGGTGGGGAGCAGGAGTCGATTGAGATAGTCATTCTCTACCGCACCTGCACGCAGGGCGTGAAGGATTTCAAGCAATCTTTTGCGGACCGGTCCGATCGCCCCGCCAGAGGATGCTTCACGGAGTTTGAAGCTTTTGATATACAGTTTTTGCTCCGGGCGGGAAACTTCGAAGTCAACCTCGTCGATAACACTGATTCCGAGATTTTCCAGAAGCGGAAAGAGGGTATTCAGGTCGTGCTCGGACACACTGTAAAACTGGAGTCGAAAGTACGACTCAGCGGCGAGAAATGGTCCCCAGAGATCGAAACGATCCTGCCGATCTGCTGCCACGCGTTCAAGCTGGACAATATCACGCACCGCGAAACGTGGATGAATGGTCTGCCGGTATTCAGTACAGAAAGCCCCGACGTAACGGGAATTTATCAGGTGTCCCTGGTCCTCGCCGTAATGGCGCTGCAACAGCATTTGCAGTTTGAGCGACCAGGGGCGGGTGAGATGGGTTAAGGCATATTCGATGCGGTGAATATCCAGCTGCTGAGGAACTTCAGGGACGTAAGCGTGAACCTGAAATGACAGATAGTCCGCCGTCGGTTGCGGCATGCGCGAGCGAATGCGCTCAGCTTTTAACGTGCGGCGCAGAAATCCCTCGATTTTCAAACGATTCTGCTCGGAGTAAAATTCGCGCGGCAACATGACCAGAAACGACAGCCCGCTGACCGCCAGACTGCGCGTGACAATAATTTTTACGGAACGATAACGATAAAGATAGACAAACGATTTGATCAGGGTAAGCAGATCCTCATCACTTAACTGAAAAAGCTCGGCCTTGGGAAAGTCGTTCAGGATGTCGATCGACTTGCGATAATCGTAAGAACCGACGGCAAGTTTGAGGGTATCCAACGCCGCGCCAATGCGCTGCTTGAGAAAAGGTACGCTGTCGATCTGATCATCAAACGATTGTGCGGTAAAGAATCCGCAAAATATGTGTTCATGAACACCGGCATCATCAGCCACACGCAAGCCCAGATAGATGAGTGGTTCCGGGCGGCAAACCGGGCTTTGAAGCTCAAGCTCTTCGATCACCAGATGACGGTCGCGGCGCAGAAACGAGGTCATCATTGCCATCCTGTCCTGTGCCTCCAGTGCAGGAGCGGGCCAAAGCTCGGGACCTCGCCCGACCGCCATGTCTTCCGCAATAAATTCGGCATTATCAGCAGCAACCAGCAAAGAACGGTATTGCAACGGTACAAAATTATCTGCACACATCCATTTCAGCAACTCTTTGCTTTCCCTGGTTGGCAGCTGCGTAGCCAGTTTTTTCAGCAATTGATAATGTAACTGCCGGTTGCGAGCCACGTCAAGGGTTTGCTCAATAACCCGTTCAAGTCGCAGGGTCAGTTCACGCGAAATCAAATCGTCATGGCAGAGGAGTTCGATCAACTGCAGGGACTCCTGGGGCCCGGCTTCACCTTGCGAAGACAAACGGGTGACCTGACCATGCGCCCGGGTTACGGTCATAATCGGATGACAGACAACACGAAACGGGAGCCCCTCACGATTCAGCAACATCTGGCTGGAATCAAGCAGATACGGGGCATCGGCAGCGTTAACCATCAGCAGAGGATAGCGCGTGGTGCAGGCTCCGGGAATGATGCAGACGTGGACATGCTGCTCCCGCGCAGAAAAAAACCGATCAATACGTGAAAAGATTTTTGCGAGCAGGGAGGGATCCAGCCGCTGGAAATACGCGGCTGGAGTAAACGCGATGAGATGATGAAACAATGCCTGCTGTAAATCGCTGAACCCGGTTCCCGGAAAAGCTTCTACTTCCCTGGTAATGCGATCAATTTCAGGGGAATGGCGGTCATTGTCGTGTGCAATAAAAATATTCGAAGTCGACATACGTTTCACCCTTCAACCGGTTGATTTATTTGTGTATTTCGATTTTGGCCTGCCCTTTAAGCGCTGCGATTAACAGGTACAAACGCTGCGCTAACGCCAGCTCGGTCATCATACGGCAAATTTTCGGTGTGGCTTCATCAAGGGTCAATGGTCGTGGCTCCTGACGCTCTTCAACCTTAAGCAAATGGAGTCCGAACGCAGTCGCGACGATATCACTGACCACTCCAGGCTCCAGAGTAAAGGCGACAGTGGCGAAATCCGGATCAACATCGGGACCTGAAATAAAACCGAGGCTGCCCCCATTGACGGTGCTTGGGCAGTGCGAATGCAGCGCCGCCAGCTCGGCAAAATCATCGGTTTGCGCCTTTAGTCTGAGCGCTTCAATTTTAGCGTGCGCGGCGGCGCGATTATCGTCCTCGATGCGAATCAAAATGTGACGAACATGCACCCTGGGGAATGTTTGCAGCGCATCACGGTGCTTCTGATAAAACGCGGCGATGTCCTCGGGAGTCGCTTCGGGCAGTTCGTTGCGCAGTCTATCATACAACTGATGAACCGCCAGATCCTGCCGGGTCATGCGAAAATATTCCATCGGCGCGATCCCTGAATCGGCGAGAAAGCTGGCAAACGCATCGGGCGAAGGAAATGTGCTGACAATCTTGTCAATCTCGACGTCAGTTTCTTCGTTGGTCGGCACGATACCGCGCGCCATCGCTTCTTCAAAAAGCAGCTCTCGCGCAATGAGCTTCTCCTGAACCCGTTGCTGAAGATTTTCCTGGTCCAGCGGCTGAAGCTCAGAGAACTTTTTACCCTGCTCATTCAGGGCGAATCCGTTAAGCGCATTGGAATAATCACGCTCCAGAATCGGTTTTCCGTTAACTGAAATGATTGTCTTCATTTGGATGCCTTTTCACTGTGCTGCAATCGCATTACTCAAGGCAGCAAACTCTTCGAGGGTGAGGGTTTCTCCCCTGCGCTGCGGATCGATAGCGACTTCCATCAAGGCACTGTCGAGCAGAGCCCCGTCGATATCGAGCAGACGCAGAGCATTGCGCAGCGTTTTGCGCCGCTGGTTAAACGCGGCCCTTACTACTTTACGAAACAGATCCGCATTGGTCAAATGAGCTCTCGGTTTTGCTAGAGGAGTAAAAGCCAGAACGACTGACTGAACTTTAGGTGGCGGGATAAACGCCGTGGGCGCAACGGAACAAACCTGCTCAATCGAAAAATGCAGTTGACTGAAGATCGACAACACACTGTAATTCTTGGTTCCGGGACTCGCCCGGATACGGTCGCCAACCTCCTTCTGAAACATGAGCACCAGACGCTTGAAGACATCACGATGCTCGATAATTTTGAAAAGAATCGGGGTTGAGATATTATAGGGCAGATTGGCAACCAGCACGTAGGGCGGGTTACGCAGCAATTGATCCCACTGAAGTGACAGAGCGTCCCCTTCATGAACAAGCAACCGTGGATCATGTCGTTCTTTGAGACGGGCAATCAGGTCGCGATCAACCTCCATGACCTCGACCTGCCCGGCAGCGTGCAGCAACTCATCGGTCAACGCGCCCAGACCGGGACCGATTTCCAGTGCTCGATCCGCATCTGTCAGGAACGCTGCGGTTACTATTTTGCGCACAATATTCTGGTCGCGCAAAAAATTCTGTCCAAAACGTTTTTTATGCCGGTAATCGGACATCAGCTTCAGAAATGCCGCCGGGGACGGGGCCAACGGGGAATACGGGCCTGTTTAAGTAACGGCAAAAGCCGCAGGGTCAAGGCATAGGTGATCACATAAGAAAGGCTGGCAAAGAGCAAACTACCAAGAGCAAGAGCAAGAATCACATCAGAACCCATCTGACACAGGGTGTGATACGATAATTCCTGCGGCATTCCGACACGATTCAAACCAAGTAAAACACGCCCGGTTTCATATTCAGCGGCATAAATAAAAGGCGCGGTCAACGGATTGGTGATCCAGACGCCGAGAACCGCGGCAAGTTTGTTTTCACGGAGCAGCATGGCAAAAAAAATCGCAATCAGCATCTGCAAACCAAAGGTGGGGGTCATGCCGATGAAGATGCCGAGCGCAAACCCGCGAGCGATATCATTCGGCGTACCGTGCAACCGTATAAATCGCAACAGATTCAGTTTGAACTGGCGAATAATTGCCCACCGACGCCACATAACAGACGATTCCGATCAGAGATTTAAACGATCGAGCGGCCAGTTGGCGACCGCGTTAATTTCCAGCGGGCTGTGCTGACCGTTTTCCAGATAATAATCGCCGGCGACAGCCAGCATGGCGGCATTGTCACCGCAAAACTGCGGCGCGGGAAAAATAATCTCCACCTGAAGCTCGGCGGCTAACTGTCGCATCCCGTCGCGCAGACCACTGTTACACGCGACTCCGCCGGCAACAACCATGCGCTGCAGACCGGTTTTATGCAAGGCACGCCGGGATTTGTGACAGAGTACTTCAACCACCGCAGCCTGAAAACTGGCAGCAAGATCGGCCAGTTGGTCATCGGTGGCAGGCATGCCTTGTTTCTCGACATAATTCCTGACCGCAGTCTTCATGCCACTGAAGCTGAAATCGAGATTATCCCGATGGAGTATCGGTCGTGGAAAATCGATTGCTGCCGGGTTGCCTTGCGCTGCCAGCTGATCGATCAGGACGCCCCCAGGATACCCCAGCCCGAGAAGCTTGGCGATTTTATCAAAAGCCTCTCCCGCTGCATCGTCCAGAGTACGGCCAAGAATCTGGTAATGACCGATGCCGTCAACGCGGTAAAGGTGGGTGTGCCCCCCGGAAACAGCAAGCGCCAGAAAAGGGAATTCGACCCGTCTTTCGAGCAACGGCGCCAGAATGTGCCCCTCTATGTGATGAACACCGACCAACGGAAGCTGACGGCCAATGGCCAACGCTTTGGCGAATGAAAGTCCAACCAGCAAAGCCCCGATCAACCCTGGGCCGCGCGTCACCACGATCCCCTCAATCTCACTCAAAGGAGTATTCGCCGTCGCCAGAGCTTCGGCGACAACCACATTGATCGCTTCGACATGTTTACGTGCCGCCAACTCCGGAACAACGCCGCCGAAACGGGAGTGGATGTCAATTTGCGAGGCAACGATGTTCGCCATAACTTCGCGACCGTCTTTCACGATCGCGGCAGCGGTTTCATCGCACGAGCTTTCCAGGGCAAGAGTCAGCATGATAAGTTCATTTAAAGGATATTTGCGGCGGTTTCGGCAAGTTTTGAGCGCTCACCTTTTTCCAGCGTCACATGCCCGGAAATTGACTCATTCTTGAATTTTTCAACGACGTAGGCAAGACCGTTACTCGATGCATCGACATACGGGTTATCGATCTGATAGGGATCCCCCGTTAAGACGATCTTGGTGCCCTCCCCTGCCCGGGTAACGATCGTTTTGATCTCATGGGGGGTCAGATTCTGTGCTTCGTCAACGATCATGTACTGATTTGGAATCGACCGGCCGCGAATATAGGTCAACGGTTCTATTTCAAGAATCCCCATATCGACCAGTTCACGATAACCCCGCTTGCGCCGCCCGTCCTCTTCAACTGATCCCAGGAGTAATTCAACGTTATCAAAGATCGGCTGCATCCACGGCGCCAGTTTTTGTTCGACATCTCCGGGCAAGAAACCGAGATCGCGTCCCAACGGAAAGATCGGCCTGGAAACCAGTAATCGATTGAAACGCCGGTCGTCGGCAACCTTCTGCAAACCGGCGGCGATGGCGAGTAACGTTTTCCCCGTCCCGGCCTTGCCGACCAGCGTCACCAGCTGGACATCCTCGTTCAACAGCAAATCGAGCGCAAATTGTTGTTCCCGGTTGCGCGCGGTAATCCCCCACACCCCGTCTTTCGGCATTTTTATCAGCGCGACGATCCGCCGCATACTTTCCTGATAACGACCGATCGCGGTATGGGAAGGATTCGCAGCGTCGATCAGGGTGATACATTGGTGTGGCAGGAAAGACTCTTCGGTGTCGATATACCCTTGTGAGTAAAAAAGGTCGACCGCAGCCTGATCAGTCAACAGCTCGGTGACCCCCGAATAAAGTTCTTCAATCGAGACTTTGTCGGAAGAATAGTCTTCTGCGAGCAAACCGACAGCATCAGCCTTGATGCGCAAATTGGTGTCTTTGGTCACCAATATAAACGGACCGCTACTTTGATCACGCAGCGCGACAGCGATAGCCAGAATACGGTTGTCACCATGATCATCCTGCATCTGATAAGGCAGGCAGGTCATGAAATCCTCGCGGTAAAGGACAACTTTCAGTGTCCCCCCGCTTTCCAGCGTCACCCCCTCAACCAGAGGGCCGCAACTCCTTAATCCATCAAGGAGGCGCGAAAAGTGGCGCGCATTGCGACCAACCTCATTAAGGTCTTTTTTGAAACGGTCAATCTCTTCAATCACCGTAATCGGGATAATCAGATCGTTGTCTTCAAAGCGAAAGATTGCCCGCGGATCGTGAAGCAAAACATTGGTGTCCAACAGGTAGGTTTTATTATTTTTCATTTTGTCCTCAACGATCATATTCCATAACTTCAAGGCCGTCACTGGTGGCCAGTATCTTGACATGCACCGGGAGATTACGGTTCGGGATATTCATTCTGGTCGTCAGAACCGCCTCGCCATACGTATTCAATGCATCCAGGACTTGTTCGGGGGACTCTTCAATGACATAACGCTGAAAAAGGCGGTGCTTACTGAGGTCTGCTCGTGTTACCACCCTCAAGGGTTTTAATGAACAGGCGAACAGCGTGATGACAATAAACAACCAGACAAGTTTTCTCATCATAACTTCTCCATTATTGTTTGTTTCCGGCGAGAGACTTTATCGCCTCGATCAGAATATCGATCTCGTTTCGGGTCGTGAAATAGCCTGGGCTGACGCGTACCGTACCCTGGGGGAAGGTACCAAGCGAACGATGTGCTTCAGGGGCGCAGTGCAACCCGACCCGCACACAAATTTCATGATCTTTCTCAAGTAAAAAACCGACTTCCGCCGGATCGAGACCGTCGATATTGAAAGACAATGGTCCGACGTGCCGGGCAGATAGCGGTGCATAAAGGGAGACTCGGTCAATGGCCGACAGCGTGCCCCGCAGTGATGTCATCAATGCATCTTCATGTGCAAAGATTTTTTGCAGCGTTTCCTGCTGCAAAAATTCAATCGCCGCACCCAGTCCGGCGATCCCCGCAACGTTCATCGTTCCGACTTCAAACCGTTCCGGCAGCGTGTCTGCGGGAAATTTGCTGGTCGAGTTGCTGCCGGTACCACCGAACAACAGCGGTTGAAGTTGCAGATCGGGGTGAATATAGAGAAAACCGGTTCCTGGTGGTCCCAGCAAAGATTTATGGCCAGGAACCGCCAACAAGTCAATCGCCATCTGCTCGACATCAATCGCGATCAAACCCGCGCTTTGCGCTGCATCAACCAGAAAAGTCACCCCGTTTTCCCGGCACCAGGGACCGATCTTTTCGATCGACTGAACGGTGCCACTGACGTTGGAGCAGTGACTGAGCGCTACCAACCGGGTCGGCTTTGCACAGGCGGCAAAGATAGCGTCTGGATCGACATACCCTTGCTGATCGGCCTGCACCTTGACGACTTCAATGCCACGCATCTCCAGTTGCGCCAGCGGACGCACCATGGCGTTGTGTTCCATGGTGGTCGTAACCACCCGATCACCGGGCACGAGCAAACCAAAGAGCGCGAGATTGATCGCCTCGGTCGCATTCGCAGTAAAGATGATCCGTGAAGGGTCGGCAACGGCAAAAAAACTGGCGACAGATTCACGAACATTATAAACAAGTCGCGCCGCGGCCAGGGCGAGACGATGCCCACCTCGACCGGGGTTGGCTCCGATTTCTCTCAGAGCATGATCCACCGCCCTGTAAACAGTCTCAGGTTTTGGGTGCGAAGTCGCTGAATTGTCGAGATAAATTGACATAAGCTATGTGTTGAAATCAACGTTTCCCGGAACAGAGCAAATCGCGCTGTCTCAGTTCTTTATTGAATATTCTCGACAGACCACGGCAGCCACCATGGCAGTCATCGACAATCAAACAACCATTACACCCTGACGGAACGTGCGCGATTTCTCTGCGAATACGTAATCTTTGTTCCGACTCCCAGATATCGCCAAGATCTTCAGTCAACAAGGAGCCGAGCTTTTCCGGCCAGGAGATACAGGGGTAGACATCGCCTTGCGAGGTGATGTGGACCAGACTGTTCGCTGCCTGGCAGCCACCGTACTCCTCGCGTCCCTGAGCAGCATCAGGAACCAGTAACTCCCAGAGAAACAGATCATGTATTTCCAGCCGCAGTTGTGGAGGAGCCTGCCAGGTATTTTTGAGCATTTTTTTTAACGCGGCGAGGTCTTCGGAGCGTGGCAGCTGAACGCGATCTGAGCTTTGATAAGTAACATCGATACCTATATTTGGCAACTTAAATCGCGCTATCTCAAGCATCTCACAAAGATTGATAAGTTGCGGGATTTTCAGCAGATGTTGACGTACCGGAGGACATAATAACCCCGGGTTTAATCCCGATTGTCGCAAGCGTTGTACAACACATTTCAGTGGGTCAATGTCAATTTCATCGGCAAGAAACCGGGTGACATCAAGCCACAGTCCGACATGTTGCAATGGGCGCTCTTCAAGAACCAGCAATTCATCTTCGTTCCCACAGCAGATAATTTCCGTCTGGCACCCGCCCGCGGCCAGGTCATGCAAAACCGCTCGACAGGCAGGATGTTTGAGGGAGGGGGGCTGAAGCAGTAAATAAAAGACACCGGCGGCGATCAGTTGCTGCGTGATGGTAGAGACAACTTCGTCAGCGGGGGGGCTGGCGTCTGAACTCAGTGTCCAGGTAGCGCGGATCGGGGTGTCAAGAAGATCGAGAGGCATAAAGAGTCTAAAGAAAAAGGGGGCAGAAGACTGCCCCCCTGATCGGTTCAGCAGGGATGAACATTCGAGGAACCGACAATACGGGGTTTCAGATACTTTTTCATGTTTTAACCTCCTTGGTTGTTGATTGACAGGTCATGTATTATTTCCAGCAATGGGGATCGGGTTGATTGAAATCCCCGGTTACCGCATAAGATCGCGCCGTACACCCCCCCTGACAGGCTTCATAAGAGCCACAATCGAGACATTTACCTCCGGCGCGTTTATTTCTCATCTGGTTAAGTACAGGGGAATTGTACCATATTTCATCAAAATCGTCGTGCAAAATATTGCCGACAGTGAGCGGAATAAATCCGCAGGGGGTCAAATCACCATTCGGTCGTAAATTCAATGAGAGTTTTCCGCAGCTGCTTCCGTTGACCAGTGGATCGGTGTCATACCCCGGCAGGGAAGAGATGACCGGATCGTCGAAAGAAATCGCCAGATCATGCGTTTGTTGCTTGACACGCAACGCCTCGACATAGAATGTTTTCCACTCAGCGGGGGTCAGATCAAGGTCCTCCCGATTTTTAAAGCCACGACCGCTGCACTTGAAGTTATGCAGGTAAACCTGCGCCACCTCGTAGCGACGTGCCAGATCGAGCAGTTCGTGGAAGTGTTGAAAATTGATTCGTGAGATAACCGAACTCATGGTCCGTTTCAACCCGACGTTCTGCAATACCCTCAAGGCAGCAACGGCTTTTTCGAATGAGCCGGGCATATTCCTGAAATCATCATGCAAGGCGGGATCAGCACTGTCGATACTGATCCCCACACTTTTGAATCCGCTCTTGAGCAGCCGTGTCGCGGCTGATTCGTCGAGCAAAGATCCGTTTGAATTCATCGAAACATTGAGCCCTTGGGCTGTCGCATAGGCGGCAATCACAAACAGATCCTCGCGAATCAGTGGTTCCCCGCCACCAAAGTTGATAAACGGAATCTTTTTAGCAACGAGAATATCAATGATCTTTTTAACATCAGCGGTTTCCAGTTCTGCAACCTGTTCATCACGGCTATAGCAATGGCTGCAACTGAAATTACAGCGAAACGATAACGTCCAGTTGATTGTCAGTGGCGCGGAAAACAGATCGGTAAAGTTGTCAAACATAACTCAGCCATCCTCGTTGCTGTAATTCATCAAAAAATTCACGGACATCACTCTCCAGTTCGTCACGGGAAACGGAAAATTCGTCGGCAAGTTGTGCGGTGATCTCGTCAACCGTGCGGGTCCCGTCACATAAACACCAGATCATCCCGCCGACAAGATTCAACTGATGCATGGTCCCGGACACCACGAGCAGAACGGTGCCTTGCTCATCCACCGCCTCACCTTCCTCCAGGGCCCGCAACACCCGTTCCTCCTTGCGTTGTTCCCGGCGCCAGACGATATCGCTGTTTCTCAGTGGTCGTTGCGTAAAATAATCCATGTCGTTCCTATTCTGTCTCACGTTCACGAAACAGCAGCATCGATAAAACCGTCAGTGCCAGACCGGTAAGTACTGCAATTTTTCCGTCACTCGGAACCCCTGCGGCTGTTGCCGTAATTCCCCAGGCTTGCACCAATGCCGCACCGATCAGCATACCAATAACCACCAGCCCCGCATCAGTGTCCCCTTCCCCCGATTTGATCAGCTGACGCAGCGGACAACCACCGATCAGCGCCGAGACAATTCCCACCAGCAGCATCCCGGTAAAATTCCAGACCGTTTCGAGGTGCGCGCCCGGTTGACCGAGCCAGCCAACGTTGAAGCGACCGACAAGGATACTGAACAAAAATGCGCTGATGATAAAGGCTATTCCGCCCCACAACAACGGTGCCCGCCGCCCCAAAATCAGCCCGTCCCGAATCCCCCCGGTAATACAGAAGCGGGTTCGTTGGGCAAGCCCGCCGAGAACCAGACCTGCCCCCAGGGAAAGAAACCAGGGAGCATGTAATGACGCACTGCCGCGCTCGGAAAAGAGCAAAAATCCGGGACGCACAAAAAATGCGGCCAAAAGTGCCAAAAAAAACAGTGGTGTGATCCAGCCGGTTCCCCGCTCTTTCAGTGGCTGACCGAAAGAAACGCCATGACCAAGCCCCTGCAAACCGATCCAGACACCGCATATTAGACCGGCAACCCCGGCCAGCGCGGTTAAATCACCGGCGGAGAGTCGCAAAAAAAGTTTTATCGGACAACCGATAAAGATCGCGCAGCCGATCATCAGCAGAATTCCGGCTACGATGCGTGGTAACGGTGCCCCACCGCCACGCGCGACGAACTCCCGACCGATTAACGCACTCACGGTTGCACCGAGCACAAATCCCGGCAGCTCCGGCCGCAGATACTGCATCCGGTCATTATCATGAAAACCGAGCGCACCGACACTGTTTTCAAGAAAACAGGAAACACAGATTCCGGAATTGGCCGGGTTGCCCCATACGGACAGCATGACGCCGAGTACACCGAAAACACCACCGGCCAGAATGACCAGCCATAAATGTCGATCGCGCCAGTTCATCGATTATTCACATCCGCCCGCCAAACGACTTTGCAGATAATGCAGATGACGTTTGGACGTTAAAGCGATCGTATCCCCGGCATCGTTTGCCACTCGCGCGGCGTAGAGGGGTAATTGATTTACGACCAGCGCTGCTACCGTTTCGCGATAAGAAAGCGAACCGTTGCGATCAATATAATTGCCATCCCGCTTTATCCCGGCGGCCAGACTTTCCAGCGCGGCATCGATGGCTCCCATCTTGCTGAGTATCACGCCCTTAAGCACCTGACCATACGCTTCGTCCGGGAAGGAGCGTTGAACCTCCCCCAACGCCAACAGAGCATGCGAATAATCACCAGACTCCAGTGCTGCGGTCACCGGCGCGTAAAGGTCTGCAAGATAGTCAAGGCGTGCCCGCTCGATCATTTTGCGTGCGAGATTGCGATCATTATGTTGCGTCACATAAGCGCTTCCTTGCAGGGAATATGCAGTCGTTGTCGCTATGGCGATCAAGAGCAAAATAAACACGGCCCATAAGAGACGATCATAACGATCAACAAACACTGCTTAATACTCCTGATAGGGGGGCATGTTAACCCGCCTGGCCATGTCACGGACGACATCGTAGTCGGCGTCGCGCAAAGCTTCAAAACCATCGATCCAGGCGGATTTCAAAACTTTGACGCGCTCCCCGGCAATATCAACAGTTGTCTCCGGGGTCAGTTCGAGTAAGGCCCGGCGCACTTTTTCAACCACTGCGGGGACGAGTTTGGCCGCTGCACCGAAGGTGCAATACGGTACCAGTGGACTTTGTCCCAAAATCACAAAATCATCGGCGGTAATTTTACCTTCGCGAGTCATCACTTCCAGGTCGAGCAAAGGAGCGGCGGCAACATCAAACGCACCAAAATAGACACCATAAACCAGTTTTTCGTGTTTAAACGACCCGGAAGGGATTGCGTAATAGGCCAGGTCACGCTCCGGATCGATCCCGCTGCGCAACATCAGGTCGTATTGAGCCAGATATCCGGTCGGTGCCATCATCGGACCGAAGACCATGCGCTTGCCTTTAAGGTCAGTCAATTTTTCAATGCCGCTGCCTTTGCGGGCAATAATTGTTCCGGCACTGCGCGAACCGAAGTTCCCCCGTTTTTCAGCCGCCAGAAGTTGCAGCTCATGATCGAATTTAAGTTGAACGTAAAGGAGTGAATTCGAATGGGTTAAAGCAAATTCGCCTTGCGCATAACGTTCTGCAAATTCGTGGGTATCAACCGGTACCGCCTCAAAATCGATTCCGGTGTAATGACTCAAGTAAGCTGTCAGCGGGAGAAAACGGGCGCGGGTCTCTGCCTCGCTGTTGCAGTTCATGTAACCAATCTTCATTTTTTGACGTTCGCCCGCCTGCTCGCAGCCAGACAAAGGCAAAGAGATGACGACCAGTAATCCGGCGATCAATAGATAGCGCAACAATGACACAATTTACCTTTCAAAAGTGATTTCAGGATGAATGTTCAATGGCAGTGAAACATCCACGCTACCAACCGCCGGACGATCGTTACGGTCCCGAATCAGCAATTCAATGGAGGCTGGTTCAACGTTACCCCACCAGTTGTGTTGAGCACTGAAACTGTCGGAGCCTTCATTTATCAGCGCATATTCGCCGTTGGAGATCATTGCATTTTCGGACAGTACCGCTGTGGAATTGACCACCTTGACCCCCGCTCGCCCCTGACCGGTGATGAGATTGGCGTTGACCACTCCGCTTGTTTTTTCAAGAAGAATGCCATGTTCACTGTTTCCCTCAATCCGGTTGTGAACCACAACGGCCCGGGATGCCTGAAGATAGATCCCCTTGCGGTTATTGCGAACCAGATTGCGGCGTAACGACACCTCGGACCCGCGAAAGTTCAAGCCATTGATCAGGTTATTTTCAATCAGGCAATCTTCCATTGTTACCGTGCTGTAGACGCAGCGGGCCCCCCAGAGATTGCCGTTAATAACGCTGTCAGCAATCCTTACCGTCGAGTCGCGAAACTGAATTCCGTTAAAGTTATCAAGGATTTTACAGCGTTCAATCGCCACCGTTGATTCCTGGAATTGTCCGGCGCGAAGATTGTTGCTCAATTCAGTATCACGTAATCGCGCCCGTGAAAAGTGGGCATGAAAACCGCGGTAGGCATATTCGATCTTGCAATGTTCGAACAAACTTTCGGTTTCGGTCGCCATCATGTTGATCGCCCCCCAGTCACCGGGATGAGGTTGTGCCTGGGCCGAAGTGAACACAACAGGGGCGGCGGCGGTTCCCATCGCCCGCAACGTTCCCTGAATAAACAGTTCATGTTCGCCGATACGATCATGGTTACTGTCAGAAAAAGTGAAAGAAACGACGGTTCCAGGGCGAATTTCCAGCGTGATGCCAGGTGCAACCGTCAGGATTCCGTCAATCGTGACCTCTCCCTGCCAGACAGTGTCACGGTAGAGGGTATTCTCACCCCGATAGGACAACGAACCATCCTGCGCCAGAATCGGCAGAGGGATCAAACACAGATAAACAACCAAGAGCAATAGTTTCATCGATCGACCGTTACTGCATCTGTCAATGCACGCGACAGGTGGACATCGACCCGGTTGGCATTGAACTGGATATGCGGGTACGGAACATTGCGGGAACCAAGATATATCCCGATGTCGTTATTGCTGATGATGTTTGCATGCAAGGTTGGCATACTGTCGGCGTCGATATGAATACCCTCTTCCTGCTGGCCGGTGATGCGATTGCCAGCCAGGACAGGCGCACTGGAACGCCAGCAAAAAATCCCCCCTTCCCCGCTTTCAATAAGATTATCGCGGATCACCGGTGCACTCCCGAGCTGAGCAATAATGCCGTAGCGACAACCACTTAGATGGTTATCCTTAATCAGCGGGGAAGAATTGACGCAGAGAATTCCGGTTTCGGCATTGCGGAGCTCGGTACCGACAATCTGCGATCGCGTCGCACCGAGCAGTTCGATCCCGGCCCAGCCGTAATCGGTTCCATCGGGCACTTCAAACGGAGTAAATACCACCGGCTGTGCCATTGAGCCGGATATTCTCAATTCCCCCTGGATGAGCAGCTCCGTCGCGGATGAGAGAAACTCCGGGTCGATCTTTGTCCCCTGCGCGGCACGGATGTAGATTCTGGTTCCCGGATGAATAATCAGCTGACTGCCGGTCGGAATGCGCACGTCGCCATCTATCAACAGCTCATCACGCCACTCGGTTATGCCGGTCAGGGTGCCTGAATATCGTGGCAACGTCTGCATATCCGGCACGTCGGCAAAAGGTCGCAAACGGGGGGTGCATCCCGCCAGAGAAATTATAAAAAGCAGTATGGCCAGAAGACGAAGCATGGGATCAAATCCACCCCTGGTCGAAATAGAACTGCCGTACCAGCGCCAGTGGAGCGGCTCCCTGCCTGACCTGCTCAAGGAGCTGCGCATAGTGCTGCGGTTGTAACTGTTGCCCCAGTTTGGCCAGCGCCGGAATTGTGGTGGTGAACTGAAGCGTTGCCAAGATGCGTTTGCCCGCCAGAAGAACCGCGTCGGCAGAGAGAACCAACAGCGCTGTCTCGTTTTCTCGCGGAGTGACAAAAGCAAAATCAATCTGCTCATTGCCGATCAATACGCGCGGATCCTGATCGATAATCACCGCGTCAACCTCTGTGCCGGTCTTTTCCTTGAGATAGATTGATATCAGTGCGTGTTGCAGCTCTCCCGCCGGACCGGAGGGAACCCCCAGATACAGTTTGGGCCCGAAGCAGGCATCGGTCGGTGCGGTCAGAGCACAGATGAGGGAGATCAATATAAGCAGTGTCTTCATATCAACGAATAAAGAGCCAGACGATAATGGTCGCAAGATAGAGCGCGGCGACCAGCGTTACCCCCGTTGCCGCACCAAAAAAATATCCCCAGCGGATTGCCCCGGTCCGGTCGAGAGCAACTCTTTGCGCGGCAATTAAAGAGACAGCATAGCCCGCAATGAGTAAGAGCAATACGACCCATTTAAGCAGATCGAGTGACACCACGACTCCGGGAGGAGTGACCGTCGTCATGATGTTGATCGCCAGATAGCTTTTGACACCGGAGGGATCACCGAGAACCAGCGGTAGATACCCCCCCTTGGCATTCAACTTAACCAAAGCCAGAATAGCGTGAGCGGCCAATAACAGCGGGATATAGGGTAATGCCAGACGGCGAAACGATTGCCACCAGCCCGCAGTGACATCAAGCTGTTGCCCCGTCGGAGGGTCAGGCCGGGGAACCGGTGAAAAGTTTGTCTCGGCAAGGCGCATCACCAGCCAACCGGGAACCGTTAATAACAGCGGCAAGCCGAGAGTTATCCAAAGGACCGCGAGGAGATTGTACCCCCCCGCCTGCCAACCGAGCAGTTGCGCGACCTGTTCCGGCAACCAGAAAATCAACTCGCGCAGATCAACATTGACTTTGCTGAAATTGGCCGTCAACATACCGAGCAAAACCAGCAAAAAAAGTCCTTCGGTCAGGGCCAGACGGTCTTTGCCTAATTCTGCCAGCCATGGCCTGAACCCCAGCCGCATATTGTCACGATCACAGTTCTGCAGACAGCCCAGACACAGGGTGCAGCCGGAATCATCGCGCAGCTCGGCAGGAAACAAATCGACCGGACATGCATCACGTTCGGCGTGCCAGTAACCGACCGCCCGTCCGAGGGAAATTTTTTTCCAGAAACGCCCACCGGACACGCAGGCACGCGTATCACAGCCGGCACAGGTAGGTTCGTCCTTGACCCGCAGGCTGAATGGTGCAATCCGCGCGTAGAGCCCGAAGACTGCGCCAGCGGGACAAAGCAGCTTGCAGAACGCCCGCCCCCGAAAAAAAGCTCCGGAAAAAACGGTCAACAGCAGCATCAAGCCGATCAGCCAGGCAGTAAAATCGGGATAACGATGAATGGCGAAAAGGTAGACGATGAGCTGCAACAGCACCAGAACGATTGTCACCGACACATAATTGTTGATCCAGCGCGGCAGCGTCAGCTTGAAGCCAGAGCGGGCAACCAGACCGTTCAGCCAGCCAAGCGGACAGACCGAACACCAGGCACGCCCGAAAAAAAGTGCAATAAAAACAACCCCCATCATCCATACGACCCAAAAACCGTAAGTCGCCAGATTGGTATACATCAACGGGTCCTTGACCTCCAGGCCGGGGATCGTATGATGATGCCACCCGGCGGCGGCAATCAACAGCAACAGCAACAACAGCGACAGCCGCAGCAGCCGCCAGCTCCAGCGCGAGCGCAGGATCTGGCCGACAAATTTCACATCCAGAAGATTGTTCATCGAACATCACCCATGTCAGTGATAGATATTGTAAGGGGGGACATAGTCACCGGCATTGTTGCGATAAAGGACATGTTCGCCGGTGATCATTTCGAGTGAACGTGCGGACCATTCGCGCACGACACGAACCTCATCCTCCAGGGTTTTACGCAACGATTCGACTGCCGCCGGTCCGCCAAGCGGTCCCAGAGCCATGGCCGCATTCATGCGAATACGCCAGTCGGGATCGTCCAGCGCAGAGATCATCGCCGCGGCGGCACGCCGATCCTTCAATTTCCCCAAAGCCAGTATCGCCTCGCTGCGATGTTCTCCGGAAAGCTGCTGCAAAAGCGCATCGAGTGCGCGTTGATCGCCGATATCCCCCAATGCGCGAATGGCACCGGCCACGGCACGCACCGATCCGGCAGACAATACGTCGAGCAGAGGGGGCACAGCCGCGCGATTCAGCTTGATCAGTGAACGCGTTGCGTAGCGCCGCACCTGGTGATCAGGGTCGTCGAGCGCGGCAATCAATGCCGGAATCCCGGCAGGATCGGCAATTTCACCGAGCGCCCAGGCGGCAATGTAACGGCGACCTGATTTTGTGTTTGCCAATACTGCGCTGATTTCCGGAACCGCAGCACGCACCTGGAGTGTGCCGAGAGCGGCAATGACGTGTTCGCGACGCTCACTGCTGTCGGAATCAATCTCTTTGATCAACGCAGGCGCAGCCTTTTTCCCCAGATCGAGGAGTATTTTGTAAGCCTGCATGTTCAGGTTGTTCTCCGTGTGTCCCAAGAGAGTAACCAGCTGTTCAGTCGCTTGCTGGTCGCCACTGCGCGCCCGTCCTTCGAGGGCGGCAAGGTCAAGCGGCTCCTGTTGTTCACAAGCATTTAAGATGAACATGATGACGAATAACAACGTATACCGTGTCATTACCAGACCTTATGAACAGTAATATCGACGTTTTGCAATAACTCTTCATCCTTGACAATGACTGCCGAAGGCTCGATCGTTCCCTGATCGTAACGACCATAAAGATCACCGAGTTTTGGCGGGCCACCAAACTTGTCGCGCGCCGCCAGATAATAGGTTCCCCCCTCCGGAAGATAGATCAGATAACGCCCGTCCGGTCCGGTCTTTTCAGAAACGAATTTAGGGCGCTCCGACATCTGGACGTGGTCATAAACATGGACCCGGGCCGCCTCCACTGGCAACCTGTCACTATTGAAGATTGTTCCGGAAATACCGGTCCTGGTTACCAGGGTATCCTCGGTCAGGCGACGGGTATCACCAACCTTGAGAGGAGCAAGGATGGACAATCGGGTCACATCTTTGGAAACCGACAAGTTAATAAATTCACTCTTGTTGTCCCCCGCCAGAACCGGTCCCGTGGCATCCCCCGTCTGGCGTTTTCGAGCCACCAGGATGTAATCACCGGCGGGAAGTTTAAGGTCAAAACTGCCGTCTGCACCAGTTGCTTCGGAAAGAGTAAACGCCGGGCCATACAGATCCATCCCTTTTTTGTAAACGTAAATGGTCGTGCCTTCCACCGGGGCAACGACTGTTCCGCTCACCGAACGAAGTGCGGACGTCGTCGCGGGGGATGGTTGAGAACCTCCGTCGTTCTGACATCCAGAAAGAGTCAGGAGACTGACCAGCAGCGAGGCAAACAGGTAGCGAATCATCTTTTTCTCCATAAATCAGCGCTTTTTTGGCAACAGCACCAGACGTTCAGCGGTTGTCGAAGCATAGTGTTCAAACAGGGTATTGTCCATCAGTGACAAACCAAATGCAACCCCTCTCCCGTTGTCAGAAGTGAAGATCACATCATCCACGTCATCAGTTTGCAGTTTGCGTCGTAAAATAACGGTCCAGCGGCCGTCGGCATAATCTTGAAAGGCAGCGACATCAGCCCTTCCCGATCTTGGTCGACTGGTCAAATAGCCCGGCGCACGACTTCCCGCGACATGAAACTGCTGATCAATCGGCAGTCCTTCGGCATCGTAAAGCGGACGGTCTCCGGGAACGAAGGCGGTGTCGTCAGCACGCGCCGCAGAGTGAGAATTCGGGGTAAAAATATCGCCTGAAGCATCTGGATGAATTCCGTTCGCATCAATCATCCGATCATCGGCAAAACCGAAATGGCCGGTCCGCCGGGCTTTCCAGTTCCAGAGGTCGAAACGTCGGCTATCTCCGGAGACCAGCTTCATCTTGTTGCGCGCATGAAAATTTGAGCCCTGGACCCCGAAATCATCGATATGACAGGCGTAGGAACAGCTGAAATCGTTTAATCCGACGGTATCCCAGAGAATGCCGAAACCGTCTTCTGCGGCATTACTGCTATGCCACTTTTGTCCATCAAAAGACCACTCACGAATAGCCTCATCGCGCGTGGCATCTTTCCAGCTCAGCCGCAAAAAAAGGTCATTGTCAGTATAAAATGCCCGCAGATCAACGGCGACCGGGTCCGGAAGAGCCGCGCCGTGATGACACGAGGCAGTAGAGGTATGCACCGTATCCTGATCGATGTCGCCAATTTTCTCCACTTTATTCAGCTGCCCCCCCTTGACATAAACCGTCCGCGGCAAAGCCCTCTCCCAGTCCGCCACTACCGGATCACGGTCAAGATAAAGTGCATAAAGTCGGTCAGACGTTAATTCACGACAACCTCCTGAAAAAACAATCAACCCGACAACAAATATAGATAGAAATCGCAGTATCACTCTCACGACCTTGTCAATCACGCGGCATTCTATGAACCAGAATGAGACATGAGCAGATAGAAAATATGAACAATTAATTCTGAGCAATTTTTATACCATGGGTTATTTCGGCAGAACAACCCATCAGGACATGATCGACGCAAGCAAGCACGTAACTATTCACCTACCCGTCCAAGGGTCGTCATCCCCGAAGGATCCTGTCGGGGATCCAGACTTTCAACCCTGAAAAATCTGGATTCCGGCTAAAATCATGCCGGAATGACGCTGTAGGAGTCGCCTTCAGGCGCGATTGTTCGCGGCTAAAGCCGCTCCTACATAAAAAGCTGAACAGTTCGCAAGCACCAGGGATAAATTATAAAAAAATCGATTTGAATGACAGGAATCTGCCAAGAGGCCGAGACAGGGCGGGAGGGTGTCAGTCGAGCATGCCGTATTTTTCCATTTTGTAACGTAAGGTGGTGCGCTTGATACCCAGGGCATCAGCCGTTCGGGTTTGAGAACCATCTTCGCGGCGCAACGTCTGGATAATCAGTTGCCGCTCAAGATCTTCTAGAATATCCGTCAAATTCGACCCATGTTCGGGTACTTCCAGACATATCTGACTTTCAGACTGAACGCCTCCCGGCAGATCGCGCGGAGTGATAATATTTCCCTTGGCAAGGACCACGGCCCGCTCCAAAGCGTTCTGCAGTTCTCGAACATTTCCCGGCCATTCATAGGCAAGCAGGCAACTGAGTGCCCGCGGGGCAATCGATTCAATCTTCTTGCCCATTTCACGGTTGAATTTGTCGAGAAAATGTTTCGCCAACGGTTCAATGTCCTCGCGGCGCTCACGCAATGACGGCAGATGAATATTGACCACGTTCAACCGGTAATAAAGGTCTTCACGAAACCGGCCGGCCCTGACTTCAGTATCCAGATCTTTATTGGTCGCGGCAACAATGCGAACATTGCACGCTATGACACGGGAACCGCCAACCCGTTCAAACTCTTGCTCCTGAATCACCCGTAACAGTTTGACTTGTGCCGCAAGACTCATCTCCCCGACTTCGTCAATAAAAAGCGTCCCCTCATCAGCCAGTTCGAAACGTCCCTTTTTAGCATTTAATGCCCCGGTAAAAGCCCCTTTTTCATGGCCGAACAACTCACTCTCAAGTAAATTCTCCGGCAGTGCGGCGCAGTTTAAAACAATAAAGGGACGTTCATGGCGCGGGGAGTTGAAATGGACGGAGCGGGCGACCAGTTCCTTTCCGGTGCCACTTTCTCCGGTAATCAGAACGTTGGCATTCGATGCCGCAACCGATGACGCCATTTCGAAAACAGCGCGCATAAGGGGTGAGGTACCGATGATTCCGGAGTAGCGGTAGCGTCCCTCCAGCTCTTCGTGCAGATAACGATTTTCAGCCAGCAGTCGCACCCGTTCCAGCGCACGCGCGGCTGCGTGACGGATATCGTCATTTTCAAATGGCTTGGTGATATAATCGTAGGCACCGGCACGCAGTGCCTGAACCGCGCTTTCAACCGTTCCGTATGCGGTGATCACCACAATCGGCAGCGCAGGGTTGTAATCGCGCACCTCCCGGATCAACTCCAGACCGTCCATCCCCGGCATCTGAATATCAGTGATCACCAGATCATAATCGTCGCGTTCCAGTCGAACCAGAGCATCGCCACCAGAGGTTGCCGTATGACAGAGGTAGCCCTCTTTTTCGAGAACCCGGCGCAGCAGGCGACACATGCGTTCTTCGTCGTCAACAATCAGAATTTTTTCTTGAGACATGGATATTTTTATTTCTTGGGGGGATGAACGACCAGATTACGGCCCTGACTTTTTGCCTGGTACATCAGGTCATCAACGGCTTTCAGCAGCGTTTCACAACTTGTCCCGTTGCGAGGGTAGCTGGCAACGCCAATACTGACGGTTACCGGCATGTTGGGGACAACACTGATTGAAGCAACGGCATTTTCTTCGATAATGCGACGAATTCTTTCAGCGACCGGACGGGCCGAGGCCAGATCGGTTTCGGGGAGCAGGGCAATAAACTCTTCTCCACCGTAGCGGAAAGACAAATCAACTTCACGTACCGTATCACGGATCAGCCGCGCAACCTGTATCAATACTTCATCGCCCACCGGATGACCATATTTGTCATTGAAAAGTTTAAATCGATCGACATCAATCATCAGCAGCGACAGAGGCACGCGAAAGCGTTTTGCGCGGGACATTTCGCGATCAAAGAGTTCGACAAACTGGCGATGGTTATATAGCCCGGTCAGACCGTCCGTACTGGCCTGCAAGCGCATCTGTTCGTGCATCCGGGCATTATCGATACTCATCGTTGCAAACGAAGTCACAATAGACAGCAGGTGCAATTTACTTTCAGCAAACTTGCGGGGAACAAAATCATCCAGATACAGGATACCGATGATTGAATCCTGGATCTTCAAAGGGATGGCAATCAGCGAACGAATCCCCTCATTCAGGGCCAGAGGGTTGTTGAAATAGGGCGCATCATGCGTGTCATTAATGACAAAGATTTTGCCCTCATTGAGAATCGTATGGGTCAGCCCGCCTGGCTTGACTCGCCAATACGATTTCGAAATAAATTTGTCGGAGAACCCGAAGTGGACCTGGATGTCAACCTCATTACGAACCCGATCATACAGGGCAATACTGCCGGCCGGAACATCGATCAGACTCATCGCGCTGAAAAGGATATTCTGCAGCACCTCGTCCAGGTCAAGTGACGACACAACGACCTGGGCGACACTCAGAATACTCTTGATATTCTTCAGCTCTTCTTCCAGCTCATGGTGACTTTGCAGTTGCGATGACATAGACTTTTCATCCAGGACCGGTTTTTGATTCATATCACGTAAATTTAGCCTAATCTATTCATATTGTAAAGCGCATTAACTTTTCGCCCCCCTTTTTCAGATTTTTGCGCCAGTGACATATCAGCGACTGAAAAAAATCCTGCACTTCCGGACGGTTATGATTTGCGCTGAAAATATTCAAAAAATACCCTTTGACATTAGCCAGATGTTGTGGTTTAAATTCAACCTCATACTGTATGTAGTTGTCACTCCCTTCTTTACGCAACATTTCATTTAAAGGGTCACCACATGTCCAGAAAAGCCTCGCCGCAATTGTCGAAAAATGCCGTTACCGTATTGAACCGCCGCTACCTGAAGCGTGATAAAGACGGAACCATTCTTGAAAAACCGGAAGATATGTTCCGCCGCGTCGCTGACTTTATTGCCAGTGCTGAAGAAAAAATTGGTTCAAAAGTTGCCCCCAAAGAGCTGGCTGATGAGTTCTATCGGATGATCACCGCTTTGGAATTCATGCCGAATTCGCCAACGCTGATGAACGCAGGGCGTGAGCTCGGTCAACTGTCCGCCTGTTTCGTGCTCCCGGTGGGTGACTCGATGGAGGAAATTTTCGAAGCGATTAAACAGACCGCCCTGATTCATAAAAGTGGTGGTGGCACCGGGTTTTCCTTCTCGCGCATCCGCCCTTCAAACGATGTGGTCCTTTCGACCAAAGGGGTTTCAAGTGGTCCGCTCTCTTTTATGCAGGTGTTTGACGCCGCGACCGAAACAATCAAACAGGGCGGCACCCGGCGCGGCGCCAACATGGGTATTCTTCGCGTTGACCATCCCGACATAATGGATTTCATTATGTGCAAGCGGGATCAAACCAAACTGAATAATTTCAATATTTCCGTCGGCATGACCGAAGCGTTCATGGAGGCGGTTGAAAACGATACGGAGTATGAAATTGTCAACCCGCGTGACGGTGAAGTTCTCGGGACCAAATCTGCGCGCAAGGTATTCGATCACATTGTGGATATGGCCTGGAGCAACGGTGAACCGGGAATTATTTTTCTCGATCGCCTTAATCGCGACAATCCTACCCCGCATATTGGAGAGATTGAAGCGACCAATCCGTGTGGCGAGCAACCGCTGCTCGGCTATGAATCGTGCAATCTTGGTTCGATCAATCTGTCGAAACTGGTCAACAACGGTGAGGTTGATTGGGACAGGCTTGATCACGTTATCAAACACGCGGTGCGCTTCCTCGACAATGTAATTGAGGTCAACAATTACCCGCTGGCGCGAATTGGTGAGATGACCCGGGCCAACCGCAAAATCGGCCTGGGCGTCATGGGTTGGGCCGACATGCTGGTTTTGCTGGGATTTCCTTACAACAGTGATGAAGCGCTAAAACTTGGCATGAAGGTCATGCAATTCATCAACGACGTTTCGCATGCCGCTTCGCAGCAGTTGGCGGTGGAACGCGGTGCTTTCCCGAACTTCAAGGGGAGCGTTTTTGACCGGCCAAAGGCAAAAAAAATACGCAATGCAACGACCACCACAATCGCCCCGACCGGGACGATTTCAATCATTTGCAATGCATCCAGCGGCATTGAGCCGCTCTTTGCGGTGTCCTATGTCCGTCAGGTCCTCGATAATGACATCCTTGTTGAAGTTCACCCGATCTTTGAAGAAATTGCTCGTGAACGCGGTTTTTACAGCCCTGAATTGATGAAGAAAATCGCCGAGCATGGCACCGTTCAGGATATTGAGGAAATTCCGGAGGATGTGCGCACCCTGTTCGTCACCGCACATGATATTTCTCCGGAAGACCATATCCGCATGCAGGCAGCTTTTCAAAATCACACGGACAATGCCGTCAGCAAAACAGTCAACTTCTGCAAGAATGCGACGCGTGACGATGTTGCCAAGGTTTATCGCCTGGCCTATCAGAGTGGCTGCAAGGGGGTCACAATCTATCGTGACGGATCGCGTGATATGCAGGTTCTGTCGGTTGGTGGAACAAGTGAGGCCCGACCGGAAGACAATGTTCCGATGGAAACCGGAAAAGCAGGGCGCAAACGTGAGCGACCGCGCGCACTTAAAGGTGCCACCTATCAGATGGAAACCGGTTGTGGTCCGCTCTATATTACTGTCAATGAGGACAAGAGCGGTGTTTTTGAACTTTTCACCACCATGGGCAAGGCGGGTGGTTGTGCGGCTTCTCAGTGTGAAGCAATCGGTCGGCTCGTCTCCCTGGCCTGGCGTTCAGGCGTTCAGGCGCGGCAAGCAGTCAAACAGATGATCGGCATCACATGCCACAAACCGGCTGGTTTTGGTGCAAATCGTGTGACATCTTGTGCGGATGCTGTTGCCAAGGCGATTCAGCTGCACATGGCGGAGCGCGAAGAGATGGTCGGGGAGCATACGCAAAACGGCGGCGCTTGTCCTGAGTGTGGCGGTCCGGTTGAGCACGAAGGCGGTTGTTGCGTGTGCCATTCATGCGGCTATTCAGAGTGTGCCTAGACCTGTAATATTAACAGGGACGTAGCCGTTTATTCGGTTACGTCCCCGTTCTGGTTCCGACAGCAAAGAAAAATAAGCTGTAAATTAATCTGTTACCCCTTTCAGAGCCTCCAGACTTTCGATAATCTTATGACTGCCTTTTTGTCGATTTTCTATCTCGGAGAAGATTCGGGTTGCCATTGAACTGACAGAACCGACCGCCGATTCAATGTCGCGCGTATTACTTTTTTGGGTTTCGGTTGCCTCAACCATGTCGTCAGTCAGCCGCTTGATTTCTTCGATCGCTTCAGCAATATTATGGGTCGCCAGAGTTTGCTCGCGTGAAGCCGTTGAAATGCGTGAGGCCATATCTCCCAGCTCGGTGATCGAGTGCGAAACCGAGTCAGCACTGCGCGAAACTTCCTGTGTTGCCACACTCATTTCTGACGACATATTCATCGCTTGAAAGGCACTGTCAAGAATATCCCTGAGCGATTCCTCCATTCCGTGCCCAAGCTTGACCCCTTCGTTAACCAGGGTGCGGGTCTGCGAAATGTTGTACACCGTTTCCTGGGTCAGCATCTGGATTTCAGAGATGATCTGCTCAATCGCTCCGGTTGAATCCGCCGCTTCCTGCGAAAGATTCCCCACTTCATCGGCAACAACCGCAAAAGAACGTCCATGTTCACCGGCCTGCGCAGCGATAATAGCCGCGTTTAATGCCAACAGATTGGTTTTTTGCGTTATCTCGTTAATAACTGTCGTAATGTTGCCAATTTCATCCCCCTTGTCAAGCAGCCGTTCAATCGTGGCGACCGCACTCTCAACGGCTGAAGAAATCCCCTGTAATCCCGTCAGGGTATCAGTGACCGCGCGGGCGCCAACCTCAGCACGTTCCATGACGGTTTGAGACATGTCGTGAGAGCGGGAGCTGTTCTCTTCCACCGACTTGATTGTCGCGGAGATTTCAGTCATCGCGGAGATTGATTTATCAACACAATCGGTCAGTCGTCCCAGGTTTTCCGAAACTTCCTCAATCGTTGCTGACATTTCACTGGCTGTAGAACGGGTCGCATCAACCGCTTCGTGCACAACCCCGGCGGCATCTGATATCTCGCTGATCGCCTCACCTGTCGAGGTCGTCGCCTGATTAAGTGCGAGATCAAGCCGCCGGTGTTCCTCGCGAAACTTGAGCAGTTCGTTGAAGGTGTGTTCCAGTTCACCGGTCAACGTTTCAATCACGTCAATCATCCGGATCTTGGTCAGGGTCGTCGCGACCTGATCGGCAAACAACTTCACCGTATCGGCATCGCTGTCATTGAGTGGTTTACCACTGGAACAATTATCAACTCCGTAGAGACCAACCACTTCGCCACGTACGATAATCGGGCAGATAATAAATGATTTGGAACGTAGCTGCTTGATGGCGCTACAGGGAGGCTGGAGATGATATTCCTGAGAAAGTTCACTGATATCTTCAACCAGCAGGATTTCCCCATCTTTGATGACTTTGTAAAAAGAACCGGCGCGTTGGTCGAGCGGCAAAGTAATGTTGCCGATATTGTGAACCGTCTCACCGCGCATCGCCACCGCCCGCAAACAGTTGTTCTCACGATCAACCAAAAACAAATTGACGCGGTCGTAGCCAAGAACATTGTGCAAACCGTCGACAGTAAGATTCAGGACAACATCGCGATCCAGGGTTTTCTGAATCTGGCTGCTGATGGTGTGAAAATTTTTTATTCCGGCGTTCAGATCGGTAAAGCGTTTTTCGTAAATATTTTTCTGTTCATCAATGGTTTTATTCAGTTTGTCGAGAGCCTCCGCGCGTGTATGAATATCTTCCGTCCGGCGACCGATTTGATAACCAAGAAACGCAAGAACCAGGGCCGTCCCTCCCCCCATGTAGGCATAGCGCCATTGTGACTCAACGCTGGCAAAGACATCTCCCGTCACCTGGTCGATGATCGACAGATTGTCATCCCAGAAAACGATCAACCGTAAAAATTCCCAGCCGATGGGTGCGAGAACCCCGAGAAAAAGGCCAAAGAGCGAATAAAGACGACAGCGACTTCCAACCTGACGATTTGTCATAACCATCACACAGACAACCTCTCCGGAGTATATCTCCCGGCACCATTTAACAGTTCAATAATAACGATACCTTAACACCCCCAAACTACTCGTGGAAGAGGGGCCCGTCAAGTACAAACAGGTCGGAGAAGAAAGATTCAAAGGGTAAAATGGCTATTTCATTCAGGATTAACCAATTCCAGAAGGTGGTAGCTTCTCACCAGAAACTGTTCCATGCGCTCCTTATCGAACCCCCCGGCGGCCAGCTGGGCGAGATCATACACATGTGCAACCAACATTTCAGCATCGGACCTGCGCCCGCTTTCATTCAATTCTGCAATTTTACGCACGATCGGGTTGGCGTGATTGACCAGCAATTGATGTTCAGCAGGAAGTCCCTCCTTGTTCCCCATCATCCGCGTCATTTCACTCAATCTGCGCTTCTGCTCCGACTGCATCAACAGAGCCGGAATCGACGCGTCGTTCAGGGTTTCCCCCTTGATGTCCAGATCGGTCGGAAGACAGTCGCGAAAAACCTTCAAGGCCTGCTCGGAACGCGTTGCACCGGACGGGGACGTTGCGATGTCGTCTGCGGGCTGTTTTCCGACCAGCGTTTCCGCCAACTCGGAATCGACCCGCAGAAAGCTCACCCCGCTGTTTTTCATTTCGAGAAACTGGATAAAATGATTGTCGATCATCGCGTCGAGTAACAACACCTCAATCCCCTGACCGGAAAACAAGCGCAAGTACGACGCCTGCGCGGTCTCATCGGTGGCGTAATAAACCTTGTCCTGGTGCGATTCCGCCGCTCGTTCGAGATAGGCTGGGAGTGTCGTATAGCGCTCTGTTGCGGTCGTGCGGTAAACGATATGATCCTTCACCTTGTCGCTGAACTTGTCATCGCGCATCATGCCGAACTTGACAAAGGGGTGGATGTCATCCCAGATCGGTCCGAAAACGGACATCTCGCTCTTGGCCAGTTCAACGATTTTTGTCGCGACGCGGCTGGTGATCACCTCCCGGATTTTACGCACCTGAGGATCATTCTGCAGATAACTCCGCGAAACATTCAACGGCAGATCGGGGGCATCGATACACCCCTGAAGCGGGGTGAGAAATTCAGGGATCAACTCCGCGCAGCTGTCGGAAACGAAGACCTGGTTGCAGTAAAGCTTGATATGACTGCGACTGACGTCAAACTCGTTATTGAGCCGCGGGAAATAGAGGATCCCCTTCAGGTTAAAGGGGAAGTCAACATTAAAGTGAATCCAGAAAAGCGGGTCTTCGCAAAACGGATAAAGTTTCCGATAGAATTCTTTGTAGGTCGCGGCGTCAATCTCGGTAGAAGGCTGGTTCCAGAGCGGGGTACAGTCGTTGATCTGTTCCCCCGCAAGACGAATCGGCACCGGAAGAAATTTGCAATATCGCTCCAGCACCTCGCGCACCTTGACCGGTTCAAGAAAATCTTTTTCGTCATCTTCAAGAAATAATACAATTTCAGTGCCGCGTTCAGCCTTGTCAATTTTGGACAACTGATATTTTGTCGAGCCGTCACACGACCAATATGCGCCGACTGATTCAGGTAAATAGGAAAGGGAGCGGATCTCTACTTTTTTAGCAACCATAAACGCCGAATAAAACCCGAGTCCAAAGTGACCGATAATCTGGTTATCCTCGGCAAGTTTGCTGTATTTTTCGACATATTCTTCAACAGAAGAAAAGGCAATCTGGTTGATATAACGGCGGATTTCATCGGCATTCATGCCCACCCCGTTATCGCTGATGGTCAGCGTTCCGGCGTCTTTATCGAGGGTAATATCGATGGCATAGTTTTCAGAGAGCTGCAACCCGTCAACCAGGTTGATATGAGACAACTTTTTGATTGCATCAACCGCGTTGGACACGAGTTCGCGAAGAAAAATTTCCTTCTCGCTATAGAGCCACTTTTTGATAATTGGGAAGATATTTTCAGTGTGGATGGAAATCCGGCCGGTTTCCCGATCTTTGGTCTTTGCCATTTTGCATTTTCTCCTTCAAGCAATAATGATTTTCAACATTTCAGCGTGAAGATAGTAATGCAAAGATATTTTGTCAAGGTGCGATGTGATACTCATTCACGAGAAGAAAATCGACAGACATGACCGCAGCGGCGATGATGATCCGCTGACTTTCAATGGTAACGAAAGATTCGACTGAACGGCTGAACGATGAACGGGGGGCATTCCGGTATTCTGCAAAAGCAACAATACCTTGAGTCAAAAACACCACGCCGCAGATCAGGGGCAGGCACACATTCGTCATAAAATGAAGAACGATGCCAGGCTTGCGCCCCCAGCAGCGTTTCATGGAGGTGAGTCGATAAAATTCCTGATCATTCAATAGCCTGAGTAACGACACGCAGACAACGAAAAACGCGAACACTCCCATCATAAACGGGACATTTAACACGGTTTCAATTCCGAACATAAGCCACCTCGACGACGAGACGTTTATGTCATTTTAATCACAAAGCAGACAGATTGCACGTCAAAAAATCTCTCTTATCGAGGTTAACGAAGGATCAGGAGGCCCGAAGCAGAAAGGAACGACGTCCCAGCAACAGCTGCGCATGCCGCTCTTCTTCCTCTGCCAGCCACTTGAACGCCTTGGTCCCTTCCGCCGTTTTGGCAATCGCGGTGACGCGGGTAAAGAAATTGGCAAACTTTCTTTCCGCCGCTACAGCCAGGTCGATAGCCGCAAGGTCGGGATGTTCCCCTTGCAATGCCTCATCAAGTGCGTCAACGGAGGGAAAGGTGGCCTCCTCATTAAACAAACGCAGATACGGAACAAACTCGGGCTCCTGCTCCCAAAAAGAGCTGTCCTGATATTTTTCCAGCAGCGTGTTCAGCGTCTTGAGGTGCTGAATTTCATCATCGGCCAGTTGGATAAAAACATTTTTTGCCACCGTATCGCCCGCACGCTGAACCATCGCACGGTAAAAATCGCGTCCCTTTTTTTCAACTTCCATTGCGGCGCGAATAACTTCATAGCCGCTGAACTGATCAATTCCCGACATATACAAGACTCCCGTATCGTTGATTGCACATGAGTGCATCAGTTAATTGCCAAATAAATCTTTCAAAGTGTTTTTAATCCGGGTACGAGAGGCACTCCCCTGCCCCCCATCCCCACCAAGTTTTTTATCCAGCTTTTCGTCAAGTTTTTCAAGGATTTTTTCGGTCGCCTGACGTTTGAGCTGCTCACGCGCTCCTTTTGAGTCGAGTTTAAACCTGGGGTCGGTCAACGTCCCGCTGATTCGCAAGGGGACGATCCCCCATCCGCGATCATCGCTCAACAGCCGCCCGAGGGTATTCTTCCTTCCAATCTTGCTCATCACCGCTGGAGACACCCTTGTATCGAGACGAAGGGCGATGCTTTCATCGAGTCCGATCGAGCCGAGCGGAGTCATTTCCAGGTCACTGCCACGGTAACTGCTGGTAATGTTCACTTTGCCGTTATCAATCTTGAAATTGCCGGAGAAATCATCGCACTCCAGCGTTTTGAGTCGCTCTTCACCAATCATTTCGGCCAATCCGTTAATCAGTGCCGTCCCGGTTAATTGACCATCGTTCAAGGCAAACTTGCCGTCCCCTGAAAGGGTCTTTTTCATCGTATCAAGTTGCGTTCCGGTCGCAAAGAGCTGCGCTGAAAGCGATAGCGAACCATTCACCATGCCGGTCAAAGCGGGATAAAACATGGTGACAAAAGACGCCGCCTGGACCTTGTCAACAGTGAATGAGGGCGTGTATGCCAGCCCCTTGCGCCCAAGATCAATCGACGCTTGAGCAGACACACCTCCTTCTGCAACTCGTGCAGTCAACGTTTCAAGGGTAAAAACATTGTTAATCAAATTCACTTTGCTGACAAAATCGGTCATCACTATTTGCTGTCGCTGGATTTTGCTGATTTTGACTTTACCCTGCATCCGCAGCGGCAGATCAAACGGTCCAATCTCTTCAGCGGCCGGGACTGCCGTTGCAGTAGCGCGTTGCGATGGTGTTTCGTTTGAGGTGGTGGCTGCAGATTGCAATAAACGGTCAAGATCAAGCGTTGCGGCGGATGCCTGCCAATCAACCTGCAACGGTTGCGACTGTAGATCGTGAATCTTCAGCGTTAAATCAACTTGCTGGTCACGAACCTGCAATAACGATGACATACTGATGCCAGGCTTCTTCAACGACATCTCCCCCTGGACGGCGACAGATTCACCATTGACCTTCGTATCTGCTTTGAAATTGAATGCTTCCGTCAAGGAAAAATCATGAATCAGTAAATTAAATTGATCAACTTTCAACGGTGCCTGAGCAACCCCCGTGGAACGATCTTCGTAGTTGAGTGCGCAGTTGTTCAGAGCAATCGTTGCAATCTGCAAATCAAACGAGTTGTCGCTCGAATCAGTGCCCTGCCCCGGCAGCTTTTCCTCTTTTGGCGCGGTGCCTTCAGCAGACGATTTTACCAAACTTGAAAAGTTGAACGCCCCATCAGGCAGCTTGATCAGCGACACACGCGCACCGGATAAACGTGCTTCATCGACCACGACCCGTAACCGCAACAGGGGCCAGAAGCGGTAACGTAAAACCAGCTCATCAATCGAGAGAAATGTGTTTTTACCGTCCGCTTCAGCCACTTTCAGCTCACGCAGACGGATTCCCGACCAGAGGCTGATATCGATCTCACCGAGGCTGACCTCACGTCCAAGCTCATTCTCCGCCAGCGGTACAAGCGTCTCGCGAACCCGCTCGGGAGTAATCAACAGATAAACAAGCAGGAGACTTCCGAACACCACCGCACTTAAAGCAGCTAAACAAAGCAACACTATTTTCCTCAATTTTCGCATTACAAAGGCCTTTCGCTAATCATAATTTCTCCAAGACTACAGGTTCAGCAGCAAAAATCAATCAACTTTTCTGCCTGCCAGCCAAAGATGAAAAACAGCTTCGGTTTGACAGCAGCAAAACGTCTGTTAAAGGTTGGAGAACAGCAGAGCAACGGAGCCGCCGATGACCACGACAGCACTTCACCAGGCGTTACTGACACCGCGCACCTACCCTCACCCCACCACGCATGTCGAGTTTCAGGAAACACATATTTCACGGCTCTATCTGACTGACCAGTACGTTTACAAGCTCAAAAAATCGCTTGATCTCGGCTTTCTGGATTTCACGACCCTCGATCAGCGCCATCATTATTGCAAGGAAGAGCTGCGGCTCAACAGCCGTTACGCGCCTGACACCTATCTGACTGTCGTGACCATTAACTGCGCTGACGGACACTACACGATCAACGGTGCCGGAGAGGTCGTTGAGTATGCGGTAATGATGAAACGTCTCCCCCGTGAACGGATGCTCGATGATCTGATTGAGAACGATGCACCGCACCTCGCAGCGGAGATGGTGCGCCTGGCAGGGCAGCTGGTCGACTTTCATCAAGCCGCACCACCGGTCCATCCGCCAGCACCGGTTTTTTGCAGCACGATGAGGGGTAACTGGCGTGAGAATATCACCCAGACCCGGCCATACCTGGGGACCACATTGCCCGCCTGCGGCATCAGGTGTCTGCGCTTCTGGCTGGCAAATTTCTATCGCCATCACCGCCGAGTTTTACGACAGCGTGAGCAATCCGGCTTCATTCGCGAGCTGCACGGCGACCTTCATGCGGAGCATATCTGTCTGACCGATCCGATTCAAATCTACGACTGCATTGAGTTCAACCTGCGCTTCCGACAGATTGACATTGCCGATGAACTGGCCTTTTTAATCATGGATCTGGAGTACCGCGACCGGGCCGATCTGGCCAACGCGCTGCTTGCAGCCTATCAACACAAGGTCACCATGGAGCTCACCGCTGAGCTGCTGCGCTTCTATCGGGTCTATCGCGCCTGGGTGCGCGGCAAGGTCGAATCGTTTCTGAGCGCGGACCGTGATGTCCCGGACGCTGTCCGCAACCGCGCCAGTCAACGCGCGCGACGTTACTTTAATCTTGCTCTGGGGGATATGTGTCAGCCGTCTCTGGTGCTGGTCAGCGGCCTGATGGGCGTTGGCAAGAGCACCCTTGCCCGGTCACTGACCCGCTCATCAAGAGCGCTGTTGCTCCGCTCTGACCAGATTCGCAAAGGGCTGGTCGTCAATTCTCGTGATACAAATAAATCCGCTTTCGGTGCCGGTATCTATTCAGATTCAATCAGTGAACTGACCTACCGACACATGCGTGAACTGGCAGGTACCGCTTTGGCAAAGGGGCAAACAGTCATTGTTGATGCGTCATTTTCGCGCCGGGCCGAGCGCGACGCATTCCGGGACGAAGCCCGACGTCATCGGTTGCCATGTCATTTGTTGCACCTGCATTGTCGTTCGAAAGTGGCGTTGCAACGCCTTGCTGCACGGCATCGCGCGGGAACCGACATCTCCGATGGTCGCCCGGAACTCTACCGGCAACAACGTGAACATTTTGAGCCAATAAGCCCGGCAGAAAACCCGGTAGAAATTGAAACGAATGATGATAACGAGAAACTGGTCGGACAGGCACTTTGCGCCATCCTGGAAGGTCAATATCGGTAACGCGAAAAGCGGCACCGTTGACCATCAAGCCATTTGGAAGATTAGCGGAAAATCACTGTTGTAATGCATCGAAAAATGCTCTGTATGGCAATGTGCTAAAATCGATACTGAGTCGTTCCTCACTGGTGATCGGCTGAAATCCGCGCCTGATGACAGCCTGCTCGATCCCCGCCATATGCAGTGCGCCCCACGGAATCAATACCGTGTCATAGTAACCGAGTACTTTCGACAGCCAGGCATCGACCGCAGCGTTGCGTTTATCAATGATATCCGCAGTGATCGTCGCATTCATTGCAGGGGTCATATTTTCATTAGACCAGAGTAAAAACGATTTAAAACCGTCGATAAACGACTCACCGTCACGCAGATGAATCCCCAGCGTATTGAAAAAATTGATGGTCACAACATTAAAATCGCTGATATCAAGGTCGGCAATAATAATATCCGGACGATTCTGCCCCGCCGCGACAAACTCAGGAGTATCAAATTCACCGGCAGTGAGCAAGCGGCCATCCATGGCCATACTTTCCTGCGAACTCAGCCCAAGCACTCCCGCCAGCCCCATATAGTTGAAGGCATGAACCAGGCGTCCATCGCGATCCGTTACCCCTTCGACCAGGATGACCGTGCGTCCGGCACCTTTTGCTCTTGCCATCTCATCGTAAAAAGCCCGATCACCAACGTGAATCATACTGCTCAGCCGAATCGTTTTCCCCTCACGGACATAGTCTCGCTCAACCATATACAGACCATCAGTGGCCAGCCGCACAAAACCGCCTGACTGGTGATAAACCAGATAACAGGCCATCAACCATCCGGTCAGCAACAGCACAAACGGCACCGAGATCAGGCTGGTCGCGGTAAACTTGATGAAATAACGGCGATTAAAGGTGGGGCGCGCAAACAGCTCCCGGCGCAGTTCCCAGCGACGCCGCAACCGTCGGCGCACCATGACCAACGGCAACATCCCGAGCAGCACCTGCGCTGCTGCTGCCAGCAACGCGGTTGGCTGAGAGCCGATGATTGCCGGAAGCGGCCAGAGACTGGCAAAGGACCAGATGATAAAGGCAATTTGCGGTAAAAAAATCCTCTTTGGCAGACGCTGATTGATTGCCAGACCAATAAACAGCGGGATAACCAACACGGTAACCAGCAATGCCAGCGGTTGGCGTAGCAGGGTCAGCAGCGACGTGCTGAAGAGCAGGATGATCAGCTCATCGAGCAGCGATACGACACCGTCAAAGAGGAACAAAGTCAGAAATAGGTTAGCGAATGCGCACATATACTCATTTGATTTTTAAGGGTTTATGTTCAGACAGCGATTATTCTAACCGGTTTTTAAATCTGCTGCCACCTTTTACTCTGATGAAGATGAGTTGCAAGTTTTCCGGCTACATCAACAGACAATTCAATACTGCTCACCAATCTGGATGATCTGATCCGTGACCTCGGTAAACGCCACATCATGACTGATTAAAAAGAGTTGATCGTACCAATGTTCGGTGACCTCTTCCTGACCGACATCGATCGCTCGAAATGCCTGAGCCAGGTTCTCACGCCGCGCGGCATCAAGGTTCGAGGTCGGTTCGTCGAAAAAGGCGATCCGGGCACCGATCGTCTGCAACATCGCCAGCCGCAGAGCAACCACCGCGCTCATCGTCTGCCCGCCGGAGAGTTGATCGTCATAGCGTTCGCGCAGCTCGCCGTCGACCATGTCGCTTAAGATGATCCGGTAGTTCTCCCCCCAAGCCAGTTCCTCGTCGACCTCGGCAATGATTCGATAGATGCGGTTGGCGCGTTGGCTGATCTCTTCACGGAAACGCTCGGAGAGGTAGGTCGAGACGTTGCGAAAGACCCGGTTGCGCAGGAACTTGACCAACTCCTCCTTTTCCTTATATGACTTGATCAGCTCTTTTTTGGCGGCAATACTTTTTTCCAGCTGTTTGAGCTTATCGACCTCGGCAGACAATCGGGAAACATCGTCGGCCAAACTTTTGGCCTTCTGGCCGAGCGCGCTGACCTCCCCCCAGAGAGCATCCTTCCGCTGGCGCAGTTGCTCATGTTCAGCAGCGTCATACGCCTTCGCCGCATGACTAACAGCTTCCTCCCTGACAACCAAATCGTCCTGCAACTGTTTGAGGTGCTTCGTAAATTTTTCCAGGTCAGCCCGACGCTGATCCAATTCGGTCGCCTGCTGCTGATTGGCAACGAAACGATCACGAGCACTCTGGTGCTGTTGCTTCTCCTGCTCAGCCATTTCGATGTTGGATTGCAAGCGGCTGTAACTTTCCAGCACCTTCTGTTTTTCAGCCAGTTCAAGCCTGAGTATCTCTTGTTCCTTGTGCAGCTCAGCCAATTTTTCGGCGCTATTCTCGTTCGTCTTGCGGCGGTCAGCCAGGCTTGCCAACTGTGCTTCCAGTCCCGCGCGCTTGACGGTGACCTCCTTGACCTGATCGCTGGCCTTGCTTGCAGCGCTCTCTTCCTGTTCGAGCTTCTCAACTACGCCCTGAAAACGTAGACGCTCCTGATCCAGTTCAGCAAATTTGGTCAAAAAAACATCGCCCGGTGGTCTTTCGGCGATATTAAGGCAAGGCTCCTGAAAAAACGGACAGGCCCCCTCGCCAAGCTTTTCACTCCCCTCCGCCAACCCCGCCCGACGCCCTTCGAGCTGGCCAAGCTGCGTGCGTATTCCTTCAAGTTTTTTGCGGATGTCCGGCAGGCGATCAGCCAGGACCTTTTGTTCATTATCCAGCGCTAAAGTGGTATGCCCTTCATCCAGAGCTTTTTCTTCCAAAATGAGCTCCGCGCGGATTTTCTCAATCGATCGGGTCTCGACCTTGAAGCGTTCTTCGAGTTTCCCGACCCGATTTTTGAGCTCAGCGGCCTCTTGCTCAAACTGACGCTGAACTTTGACCTGCTCGCGCAATTCGCTCAGGCGGAGTTCGGCCTGTTCATACGCCTTTTTTCCAGGCGTAGCTGCTTCAATGATTTTGTGGGCCTTTTCTGCCTCGTCGACCAGCAGCTTCTGCTTGCCGATCATTTCGCTGCCATTACGAAGCCGCTCCCTGAATGTCTCGATCTCCTGTTCCAGCGCCTTGAGGTCTTTTTCACGTTTGTCGACGGCGAGCAGCAGTGTTCTCAAGTCGTTGAGCTGCTGCTGTTGGGCAGCCAACTTGCTCTCAGCCTGTTCAAGATCGGCCTGTGCCGTCTTATGCTTGTCTTTTTTCAGCGGAAGCTCGGCGACCTGTTCCCGCAGCGGGACGATCGCGCTTTCAAGAATATCGATCTTCGCTTTGATGGCGCTGGCCAACTCCTTGGTCTCGTTAAACGTCTTGCGCCAGGTATCAATACCAAGCATCTCGTCAAACTTGTCACGTCGCCTGGTCGGCTGCTTGATGACAAAGGGACCAAGAAACTCATGCTGGAACGGGCCGATGACCAGTTCAAACTGTTCCGCCAGAGAACGTCCCGAGTTCAGCCCGAGCAGCTCCTTCAGCCGTGCCTCGGTTTCCTTGCTGTCCTTATGCTCTTCAACTTCGAATTCGCCACCGACCTCCCTGGCGAGCAACCATTTCGATGGCGTCCCGACGGTGCGGCTGACCCGGTAGTGCTCATCCTCGGCCACCAGGAAGACGACAACGATCTCGCCCCTTTTGGCACCGATGGAGATGAAGCGCTCAACGTTACCGACAAAGTTCTGCGCATCAACGCCAAACAGGGCGTAGCCGATGGCTTCAAAGATGGTGCTTTTGCCAGCTCCGTTCGGTCCGGAGAGGACATTGATGCCCGGCGAAAAGGTCAGTTCTGTATCACGATGGGATTTGATGTTCTTGAGTGTGATGGAGAGGATCTGCATCAATCCCTCCGCGCATCAAGAATGGCGAGCAGCTCGTCGCCATCGACGCCCTTTTGGACAGCGTTTTTCAGGGCGATGGAAAGTCGAATCAGCTCTTCCTCACGCCCCTGATAGTCGCTGCCGGTCTTGATCAGATCGTGCAGGACTTCATTTTCGATTTCTTCCAGGCTCTTCCTGGAGATATCCCCCGCACCGGAATGACTGACCATCGACAGATGATTTTTGATCTCGACATGCAGTGGATCGGAGATTTCATGGATAGCGATCCGCAAGCGCTCTCGCCCCAGTTCAAAGGGATGAAAAGCCACCTTGCCGACCAGCTTCAGTTCCAGCAGCGGCCGCCGGGCGTCTCCTTCCGGCAGATTTTCCCTGACCTTGGCGGTGAACCGCTCCAGCGCCTCCTCGACGTTGCCCGCCCCTTCCAGATTGACAGTCGCAACAACCATCGGCCGGGGTGTTGTCGGTTTGAACTCGGCGGAGAAATCAGCGTCCGTGACGGTCACCAGGTAGTAGCCTTTGGCATACTTCTGTTCGCCGAAATTGACCCGTTCCGGCGCACCGGGATTATAGGCGTAGGGGTTGCCTTCCGGCGTAGCGACGATATACGGCTTATGTCCGTGGCCGAGAGCCACATAGTTGAACGTTTCCGCCAGGGGGTGCGACTCATCCGGCTGCATATTGCCGATCTCCACCGGCGAAAAGGTCCAGATACCGACATGAAACAGTAACAGGTTACGTTCGCTCGTCACCGCGTCACAGATGCGCGCGACATGGCTCCCCGCCTGCGCGCCGATATAACCGAGACCGTAGATATTGACACCGCCGATCTCGATATGTCCGCCCCTGCCGGTCTCTTCATCAAATCTATCGAAGCGGTAGCCGCCATCCTCGGTGCGGGACGGGCGCAACAGTTTGATGTAGCCCATCTGCGACAGCGCCTCCATCCACGAGATGCTGTCGCGGCGGTGAATCCAGTCGTGGTTGCCTTCAATGGCGATACAGGGGATAGCGGCGTCCTTGAGCGGTTGCAGTGCTGCGATGGTTTTGGCGAAGGTTTTCGGCAGAATCTGACCGACGTGAAACAGGTCGCCGCCGATCAGCACCGCATCGACCTGTTCTTTGACGGCGTCGGCGACGATCCCGTCCAGGCAGGTGAAGAAGTCATTGTAGCGTTCGGCTTCACCTTGGGAGTTGCGGTAGGTTTTGCCGAGATGAATATCGGAGGTATGGATGAAACGCATAGACTTTCTTATCATTCACGAGGATAGGAGTTCTTTTCGATGCTCGGCGATCCAGACTTCGACATCGTTCAACAATAATTCAGCTTCATCAATACAACTGTCGAGAGCAGTTTGATCGACGTAGCCGCCAAGATAATCGGCAACGTTTCGCTTGCGCCTCAGGGCGTCCAGAACCACCATGCGCGTTTATAGGCGACGTCAAAACGAGTCTCCAGACTTATTGCCGCAACTTTCGCATCAGTGATATTGCGCCTGGCCGCTTCGAGCAACGTTGAACCTCATCAGCGTGGGCGCTGTGTTCACTCAGTTGACCGGTCTTCAAAAAGTTCTCAAAGTCATTTTCACACCCCCTCACATAAAAAAAACGTGAGTCCTTAAGTAGCACACCCCCGGCCAACAAACAAAAAGATTCAAACGATCTGGCCGTCACATCGAGCAAGAAACGCGGCCCTGGTTCAGAAAGAAGCAAAAATCCGCGCGGCGGATACCCCCGGAGCCTGTAGATCAAGGTCGAGAAAGTAGCCGAACGGGGTCTGCTGCACCTGATAGTCGGCACTCTTCAGACGGGTCGCGGCCTGATTGAGGAGCTCTTTGGTGAAGGCCGCGTCGGCTTTGGTTTCGGCCAGGTGAGAGAAGCTGTGCAGCACGATGGTAGTGGTGTCGTTTTTACGCGCACCCCACTTGAGATTCTTGACCAGTTTTTTCTCGACCTTCGCTGCATCTGCGGTGTCTTGCGCCTCGGCGTGGATCAGTCCGATCAGTGCGTCATGAACCTCCCCCGGCTGGGTGCATTCGGGTTCCTCCGCAAGGGTTTTATGGGCGGGATGATAGGCAAAACGCGTGGTGTAGATCATCAGCAATTTCATCGCTGCGTCCTTTCTGAATGACGGCGGTATGCCGCGCCTTGATCGGGAAAGGCGCGTTAACTGAACAGGGTGGCCAGATAGGTGAACAACCCCGATTCCTTGATCTTGGCGTAGAGGACCATCGCCACCGCCAGCGGGGAAACGTAGCGGATCATGAAATGCCAGACCGGGTAGACCCAGGGCGCGTTGCCCGCCCGCAGTTCCTCTTTTTCGGCCTCTCCTTTCCAGAACCAGCCGACATAAAGGGCGATCAGCAGGCCGGAAAACGGCAGCAGATAGTTGGAGGCGATCAGGTCGATACTGTCAAAAAAAGTCCGCTCCCCGAGGAGGGTCCAGCTGCCCAGAACGTTGTACGACAGGGCCGACGGAATGCCGACGACAAAACAGAGGAGCGCCAGAAAGGTGGTCGCTTTTTTCCGTCCCCAGCCCCGTTCATCGATCAGGTAGGCGACCTGGGCTTCGAGCAGCGAAATGGTGCTGGTCAGGGCGGCGAAGGCGATGAGCAGAAAAAAGAGGATCGCCAGGAGGTACCCGCCGGGGAGCTGCGCAAAGACGATCGGGATGGTTTTGAAAACCAGTCCCGGTCCGGCGGAGGGTTCCATGCCGACCGCGAAGACGATCGGAAAGATCGCCAGCCCGGCCATCAGGGCAATAGCGGTGTCGAGCAGGGCGACTCGCACGCCGGCCCCGACCAGGTTGGCATCGTTATCGAGATAAGAACCGTAGGTGATGATGATCGCCATCCCCAGCGACAGGGTGTAAAAGGAATGCCCCATCGCCTCCAGCACCGAGGCGGGGGTCAGCTTACTGAAATCGGGATAGAACATGAAGCGCAGCCCCTCGGCAGCTCCGGCGCTGAGCAGGCCGTTGACAAAAAGGAGGAGGAGCAGAGCAAAGAGGACCGGCATGAGAATTTTGCTCCAGCGTTCAATTCCTTTGTGCACCCCACCGATAACGATCGCGAGACTGAGGGCGATAAACCCCAGGTGGCAGATGATCTGGCGCGCGCCGTCCCCGATCAGGCCGTCGAACTGTTGTTCGATCGCGGCGGCGGATTGGCCGACAAAGGCGCCCTGGAGGGCGCGCCAGACGTAGTCGAGGGTCCAGCCGGCAACGACCGAGTAATATGAGAGGATGATGAACGCGGCCGCCACACTGACCCACCCCGCCAGTTGCCAGGGCGTCCCTTTCCCCTCCAGGGAGATGAAGGCCCCGACCGCATCTTTACGCGTGTGACGACCGAGCATCAGCTCTGAAATCATGATCGGCAGGCCGATCAGGGCGATGCACAGCAGATAAACCAGAACGAAGGCACCGCCGCCGTTCTGACCGGTGATATAGGGGAATTTCCAGATATTGCCGAGACCAATAGCACTGCCGGCGGCGGCGAGGATAAAACCCAGGCGCGACGCCCACTGGCCGCGCGTTTGCGTGTTGCTCATCGATTGCGTCCTTTCGTCATGACCACAATAGCGCCCCCCGTGCGAGCGCGATTTATTCATCGGTCGGCGACCCGTTCCAGCACTGAAATCGACTCGATATGAAACGTCTGCGGAAACATATCGACGACCCGCGTTGCAACCAGCCGGTAACCGCCCTTGATCAGCACCTTCAGATCGCGCGCCAACGTCGCCGGATCGCACGACACATAAATGATGCGCGACGGTCGCAGACGCACTAGCTCCGGCACCACCTCGGCCGCGCCGGAGCGCGGCGGATCGAGCAGCACCAGATCGAAACCGTCCCCCCACAGGGCTATTGCAGCTCCAACGGCATCCCGCGCATGAAAAGAACAATTGTTTAGCCGAGCCTGAGCGGCATTACGTTGCGCATCAGCAATCGCCGGTCCATACTCCTCCACCCCCACCACCTGCCCGGCCCGCCGGGCCAGCGGCAGCGAAAAGTTGCCGATCCCGCAGTAGAGATCAAGCACCCGCCGACCGCGCAGATCGCCCGCGTCGCGCAGCATCTGTACCACCAACTGCCGGTTCTGCGCCTGATTGACCTGCACAAAGCCACCGGTCCGATAGCGCAGTTCCAGGGGCGGTTCAGCAACCGTGATAAAGAGATCGTCCTCATCCGCCGCCACCTTCAAAGCCGTTTTGTGCCCGTACTGAATCGCCAGCGCGATCTTCTCGGCGGCAAAGAGCGGCGTCAGAAAGGAGAGCAGCCGATCAGGCGCTTCCCCCTGAAAGATCAGCGTTACGCGCAGACGGCCATCGGCGCCGACCTGGACATCGATCTGAGAGATCTGGCGCGCAGCAGGTGCGGACGGCAGGTGCTGCCGCAGCAAAGCCAGCGCCTGATTGAGACGGTCAGCGAGGATCGGGCAGGTGTCGATGGCGACCACGTGATGACTGTTGCGACGGTAGAAACCGATAGCCAGACCGGCGGCGGTTGCATGACACTTGAATTGGGCGCGACCGCGATAGTGCCAGGGATCAGGGGCGCTGAGCGGGGCGCACAACGAGACATCAGCGATGCCTGCCTGACGGGTGAGCAGCTCGGTGAAAATCTGTACCTTGGCGTCGAGCTGGGCGGCATAGGGCAGAAACTGCCACTGGCAACCGCCACAGTCGCCGAAATATGCGCAGACCGGCGCAATCCGGTCGGCAGCGGTCGACAATACCTCGACCAGCTCGGCCTCGGCGTAACGCTTCTTCGCCGTGACGATCCGGCAGCGCACCGTATCCCCCGGCGCCGTCAACGGCACGAAGACGGTCTTGCCGTCATATCTGCCGCAGCCGCGCCCGCCGTTGGTGAGGCGGTCAATGGTCAGCTCGATCATCAATCTCTTTTTACCACCTGTTCACTGCGCTAAACATTAAGATCTTTCTTACCACCCGTTCGCTGCGCTCACTGGAGAACACGAAGATCACGAAGAAAACACTTAAAGGTCAGTGTCAAAGACTTGCTTTTTGATTTAAACCAAAGCCCCAAAGCCCTTGACCCTCTTCGTGCCCTTCGTGGTGAAATTATTTTCTACTTAATCAACGTAAAACGCCGCTGCGATGTATCTTTCTTGCCCAGCTTATCTGCAACCAGACGGGCAACAAACGCCGGGCGGGCAAGATAATGCCCGGTGGAGGTCAGAAAGCTCGCGAGCATCTCCTCCTTGACGGCGGCGACAGCGTCCCCGGCCACCCCCATGCGTTCCATCGAGCGCTCAAAATGAAGTGACTCGCCGAGCCGTTCACGTACTTCGGCAGCACGCTCGCGCCACGCTTCGGGGATGCTCGCAGCGGTCAACGGAAGCTCGCAGCTGATGACCAGCTTGATGCGGTGATAATCGCCGAAATAACGGTTCGAATGATCGACCACCTGCAACGTCAGGCCGCCGTTGAGCGCTATCGTCCGGAACACCGGCGTCTCATTCATCATTGTTCCTCAGTCGTTCCGTCAGTTTGCGCCGTTCCCCTTCGAGCCAGTCGATGCGACTCCAGAGCCCGTGGAGGATGCGTACTTCGCGATCGTTCAACCCGGCCCGGCCAAAGATGCGCCGAAAGCCGCGCAGGATATGGTCGGGGTTGACCGGGTCGAGATAGCCGGCCTCGACGAGGGAGCGGCGCATGTGAAAGAACATACTTTCCAGCGTCTCATTGCTCGCCAGCTTCTTGCCGTTCGTTTCATCATCGATCGTGGTTGACGCTCTGCGGGCGGCCCTGGTCACTTCATAGAGACAGAGCGACACCGCCTGGGCCAGATTCATCGAGGGCATGTCATCATTGGTGGGAATCGTCAAGGTGCGCTGGCAGAGGTCGAGTTCCCCGGTAAAGAGACCGTGGTCCTCGCGCCCGAAAACGAGGGCGAGCGTTTCCTCGGCGGGGCGGGCGACCAGCGCCTCGGCGGCAGCGTCGGGAGCGTAGAGATCTTCGCGGTATTTGCCAAAGCGCCGGGTGGTGCCGATGGCAAAGGAACAGTCGGCCAGCGCCGCAGCCAGATCAGGATAGATGCGGGCCCCTTCAAGGATATCTTTCGCCTTGACCGCCATCTGTCGCGCATCGTTGGCAAGATGATCGGTCTCCGGTGCGACCAGGCGCAGTTCACTGAAACCGAAATTGCCCATCGCGCGACACACCGAGCCGATATTGAGCGGCCCCTGCGCGCCGACGAGGACAACCTTGATGCGGGGAAAGTATTGTTTCATATTATTGCCTGTCCGCTTTCGGGTTGGCACCGTCAGCTACGCTGCGCATTCCGGTGACGAACCCCACCTCCCGGTAACGGGCGTAGCGGTCGCGTGCCGCCTGTGCCAGCGCGTCGTCATAGAGTTCGGCAAAATCGATCGCCTGATGAAACTGGCGCAAAAAGTCGACGGAACAGGGAGAACCCATGACCAGGATGCGTGCGCCGTTCGGATTGCGTTCACTGCACACAATCACCACCGGTTCGTCAAGGCACTCCACTGAACCGTTGTCGTAAGCGTGGGGGAGGAACGTGTCTTTCTTCCAGGTCCACATGAAACGATCGAGGGTCACGGCCTGATTTTCATCCTGAACCATCACCCGTACCCGGTGCCCGGCAGACAGGAATTCCGTCGCCAGCCGACACAGATGGATGGCCTTCTCAGGTTTTTTCAGTTTGATGAAGTCAATTTTTGTCATTGGTCACCTTGGGGTTGAAAGGTGCCCGGAAAGATAGCAGAGGGAACGATCTACGGTCAACCTATTTTAAACTTGAATATCGCTCCATATGGGATATAATCATCTGAAATTTCAGCATGTTATCTTTCATGTCGAGGACAGTACGGTTCCACACTACCAGCGCTCTGCGGGAGGTTCCTATGCGTAGCTCAATCCGGCCCCAGCTCTTCGTTATCTGCCTGATGCTTGCGATTCTGTTAATGCCCGGTTGCACCCACGTTATCCCCTCGGCGGCGCGAGCCAAAGCGCACCGGAATCTGGATTTCACTGCCATCAAAAATAATCCCGATCAGTATCTCGGACAAACCCTGCTCCTGGGTGGACTGGTGGTCGATATTGAACTGGCACGCGAAGGCACCACCCTTGAGATCTTCAGCTACGGGCTCGATTTCACCGGTGAGCCGGTCTATACCGACGCGAACAGCGGACGATTTCTGTCGCGAACCGACCGTTTTCTTGATCCGGCACTCTTCGCTCCGGGGCGCTTTGTAACCCTGGTAGCAACTGTACAGGGACGCAAAACCAAACCCCTCGGGGAGATCGACTACACCTACCCGGTGCTGTCGATTGACAATATTTATCTTTGGGAAACCCCCTATCGGTACGCCCTGCCACCAAATAGCGGATTTCTTGCGCCGGTACCCTTTGACCGTCGCGACTATCTGCGGCACAACCCCTATGATCCGGATCTTTACTATCCCTATTCACCTTTCTGGTGGCGCACCCCACCGGGATATTGACTCTCTTTCTGGCAGCCAAACAAACGGATTAATTTCGGTCATTGTCGATGATCAACCTCAGTAAGCTTGAAAATTCCTTGCGCAGGCACCGTCCCCGTGTTACCCGGATGGAGGATTACCCCGGCTACCGCCATGCGGCAGTCGCCTGTATTCTGCGAGAAACGCCCGACGGACCGGAAATCTTCTATATCCTGCGTTCGCACTGCGACGCGGACCCCTGGTCGGGCGACATCGCTTTTCCCGGTGGACATATTGAAGTTGATGATGATCATGCGCGCTTTGCCGCTGAGCGCGAAACACTGGAAGAGACCGGGCTGGATCTGCGCAATGCGACCTTTCTTGGCAGACTTGATGACCTTGCCGGAGCACACCTGTCGATTATCGTCTGCTGTTTCGTTTATCTCCTCCCCCTGCCGTTGAGCGCGTCACTGCAACTGAACGCCGAGGTTCACCAGGCCTTCTGGATTTCGTGCCGAGACCTTCTTGATCCTGCCCGGCGACGCATGACCACCGTTCATTTTCGCGGTGCCCGTTTCGAGCGTCCGGCGCTTGACATCCTTGGTCCAAAGCACAAGGTTCTGTGGGGGATTACCTATCGATTGACGGCACAGTTTCTGGAAATCAATGGTCACTCCTTACCACAGACACCAATCCCCTGAACGGCTCGCGCGTCAAAATTATCTGCCATGCGACGCGTGGTGTCGATATTCTGACGTACCTGACCGGAGCCGTTTGCATAACCGGTTAATTTATAACAACTTTAAAAGTGGTACAGCAAATGCGGTTCTTCCGCAGAATCTGTGGGTAGATTTCAGGACATAGAGGCCTGAGCAGCTACCCGGTTAGTGAAAAAATAAGAGCATCCCGTCCTCAAATCGGGCAGTATGGGTTTCGACCAAAAAATCCAGTGCTGGAAAGGAAAACGGGATGCTGCTCAAGTCTATACTGAATCGGGTTCAATTTCACCATGGTTTTGTGTTCGGCTCCATCCATCTGGTTGAGAAGGCCGCGCGATTGCTCCTTGAAATCGAAATCCGACCTCGTAAGGGGAGTCGCCCTCTTTGTTCGGTTTGCGGAAACCCCGGCCCTGGCTATGACACCTTGGTGGTCAGGCGCTTTGAGTTTGTGCCGTTGTGGGGCATTGCCGTATTCTTTCTGTATGCCATGCGGCGTGTTGACTGCCCCCGATGCGGTATCAAAGTGG